>DASVQJ010000163.1:0-31152 GCA_036389235.1 Pyrinomonadaceae bacterium
CGTTGGGTAAAGTAGGCTCTTACCCAACGCCCAAAACCCACCACCCATCACCTTCTACTGGCTTGCCTCCGCGCCGCGGGCGCGTGTAAAGTAGCGCCACCGTCCCCCTAAAAAGGCTCTTCCCTTAGTAGCTCGAACAGAATCGGTCGGAGGTCACTTCTGATGTCGTCTGACGCACTCGACCCCGCGAAGCACCAAGTCGCCGTGACGAACGAGTACCCGGATGTCGTCGGCTTCAGGCCCGACGAGCCGCACGCCGTCGCCTACAAGCCCTACATCGCGCCCGAGACCTTGATGCCCGAGCTGACGGTGCGCGCCGTCGTCGTCGGCACGCTCCTCGGCATGGTCTTCGGGGCGTC
Organism: Pyrinomonadaceae bacterium; assembly: GCA_036389235.1. Lineage (GTDB taxonomy): Bacteria > Acidobacteriota > Blastocatellia > Pyrinomonadales > Pyrinomonadaceae > QHXN01. The sequence goes on from DASVQJ010000163.1 coordinate 360, forward strand.
GTCGCTCTACCTCGTGCTGAAGGTCGGCCTCACGGTGAGCGCCTCGATCCCCGTCGCCGTCATCTCGATCACGCTCTTCCGGATACTCTCGAAACTCGGCGGGCGCAACGCCACCATCCTTGAGAACAACATCGTGCAGACGGCCGGCTCGGCCGGCGAGTCGATAGCCTTCGGCGTCGGCGTGACGATGCCGGCCATCATGATCCTCGGCTTCGACCTGGAGCTGACGCGCCCCATCCTGGTCGCGTCGCTCGGGGGCCTGCTCGGCATCCTGATGATGATTCCGCTCAGGCGCGCGCTCATCGTGCAGCAGCACGGACTGCTGAAGTACCCGGAGGGGACGGCGTGCGCGGAGGTCTTGAAGGCGGGGGCTTCGGACGAGTCGCGCGCGCTGGCCTCGGACTCGGCGCGGGCGGAGTGGGAGCGCGCGGGCGCGGGCGCGGAGTCGGCGAACACGGGCGCCAAGACCATCTTCGCGGGCTTCGGCATCGGCCTCGTCTACACGACGCTGATGAAGGCGTTCTACACCTGGAAGGAGTACCCGACGAAGGTCTTCGGCGACCCCTTCAACAACGCCTCCGTCTCGGTCGAGTCCAGCCCGGCCCTGCTCGGCGTCGGCTACATCATCGGGCCGCGCATCGCCTCCATCATGGCGGCGGGCGGCGTGCTCGCATACCTCGTGCTCATCCCGATGATCTCGTTCTTCGGCCGGTACCTCGGCTCGACGGTCGTCCCGCCGGGCACGACGCCCATCAGCGAGATGGACCCGGACGCCGTGCGCAACGCCTACGTCCTCTACATCGGCGCGGGCGCGGTCGCCGCGGGCGGCATCATCAGCCTCTTCCGCTCCTTGCCGACCATCTGGCACGGGCTCAAGGGCGGGCTGGCAGACCTGCGCGGCGGGCAGGCGGCGACCGCCGCGAACCCGCGCACCGACCAGGACCTGTCGATGAAGTTCGTGCTGGGCGGCATCGTCGTGCTCATCGGGGCGATCATGCTCATCCCGCAGCTCCACCTCCAGTTCAACCTCCTGGGCGCCCTCCTCATCATCGCGTTCGGCTTCCTCTTCGTCACGGTCTCTTCGCGGCTGACGGGCGAGATCGGGTCTTCGTCGAACCCCATCTCGGGGATGACCGTGGCGACGCTGCTCCTGACCTGCTTCATCTTCCTCGTCATCGGCTGGACGGGGCCGGGCTACTACGTGACGGCGCTCTCCATCGGCGCCATCGTCTGCATCGCGGCCTCGAACGGCGGCACGACCTCGCAGGACTTGAAGACCGGCTTCCTCGTCGGCGCGACCCCCTGGCGGCAGCAGATCGCCATCCTCGTCGGCGCGGGCGCGTCGGCCCTGATACTCGGGCCGATTCTCATCAGCCTCAACGGCGCGGCGACCGTCTACGTCCCCGCCTCGAAGCTCCAACTGCCGGCGCAGGTGCGCGCCGACGTGTCGCAGCTCGGGCCGGCGACCGAGACCGTCCCCGGCGACCAGGGCATCGCCGACCCGAAGCAGTACCGCGCGTGGTTCAAGGTGGACGAGAAGGACGCGAAGGCGGGCAAGTACCTCGTGGACGAGTCGGGCGCCCCCGTCTACTTCGTCGACCCCGGCATCAACGGCACGCACAAGGCGACCGAGGGCGGGCGCGAGGTGGAGAAGTTCGGCGCGCCGAAGGCGACGCTGATGAGCTACATCATCAAGGGCATCCTCAACCGCGAGCTGCCGTGGGGGCTCGTCCTGCTCGGCGTGATGATCGCGGTGGTGCTTGAGATGGCGGGCATCCCTTCGCTCGCCTTCGCCGTCGGGGTCTACCTGCCGCTCTCCTCCTCCTCGCCGATCTTCGTCGGCGGGTTGGTGCGCTGGCTGGTGGACAAGCAACTGCGGCGCCGCCTCGCGGGGCGCAACCTGACCGAGGACGAGCTGGTCGCCGAGGGCGACAAGAGCCCGGGCGTGCTGATGGCCTCCGGCTACATCGCGGGCGGGGCGATTGCCGGCATCATCATCGCGTTCCTCGCGGGCGTGCCGTGGTTCGCGGGCTTCAACAAGAGCATGGAGCACTTCGGCGAGGGGAATCCGTTCCACGCCGGGCCGTGGTCGGACGCGCTCGGCGTCGTCCCGTTCGTCGTCCTCGCCGTGCTGCTCTACGCGGTCGGGCGCGAGTGGCTGCTCGGCGGGCGCCGCGCGGCCGAAGAGCGTTAAAGCGGCGGCTCGCTTGACCCCGCGCGCGCGCGGGTGGAAAAATGGCTGACTGTGAGTGATGCGTAGCGTCCGCTCACAGTCAGCCGTTCTTACATAGCGGCCAGTACCACCCGCGGTGGCGTGTGGTACTGACCCGGTTACTCTCCGCAGCCCCTCCCCGAGACGCCTTGCCGAAAGAACTACCCGAGATGAACAGACGCACGAAGCTTAAAACTTTTACGCTCGCACTCTGCCTGCTCGCCGCCTGCGTGGGCGCGGCGCGCGCGCAGTCGAACACGCAGACGCAGACGCAGCCGGCGCCGGCCGCCGCGCAGGGCTCGCCGTCGGACGTGGTGCGCGCCTACTACACCGCGCTCAAGGAGTCGCGCTTCGGCGACGCCATGCGGCTCTCCATCCTCCGCCCGGCCGTCGAGGCGCTCAGCGCCGAAGAGCTGAAGGACTTGCAGACCGACTTCGCGCGCCTGGCGCCCGCGGTGCCCGCCGACTTCGAGATCACGGGCGAGCAGTTGAGCGGCGAGGAGGCGACCGTCTTCGTCAGGACGGGCGAGGGCAAGGAGCTGAAGGTCGAGCCCGTCAACCTCATCCGCGAGCGCGGCGCGTGGGTCGTCGGCGACCGCGAGGGCGCGGCCGCCGTCAAGAAGCAGGGCAAGAAGTTCTTCTTCGAGCAGCGCATCGCCGTCCACGAACAGGACGCCGAGGACATGCTCCGCCGCATACAGGCCGCGCAGCTCGCCCACGCGCTCCAGAACTCCGGCAACTACGGAGACCTCGCGGCGCTCGTGCGCGCCGGCTACGTCCCGCAGGACATCCTCGGCACGGAGACGACCGGCTACCGCTTCACCGTCATCGTCGCCCCCGACGCCAGGTCCTTCGCGGCGCGCGCCGAGCCCGAGCGCTACGGCCGCACGGGGCGCCTCTCCTTCTACCTCGACAAGTCCGGCTTCCAGAAAAAGGACGTGGGCGGCAAGCCGCTCTCGCCTTCGAAGTGAGGGCGCGCCCGCGCGCGTCGTCTATGGGCGCGACCCCGCGCGTCGGAGATAACGTTTGCGCCTGCCGCGCGCGTGCGGCTACAATCGAGCGCAGCGGCCGGAAGGGTCTCACCGCCGGAAGGGCAAGGCCGCCTGAAGCGCCCCGCCTCTAACGCAGTTCAGCTTTCAAACACGGCGTCCGCGCCGCGAGGGGCGCGCGCGACGACTCCCCCCCACAGCCGCCGGCCCGGCCCGGGCCGCGCGAGGAAGAGATGCCGGAGCGACTACGCACAATCGCGAGCCGCCTGCGGGAGCTCGTAGGCAACCGGCGGAGGGCGCCGAGGCGCCGGGTGCGCCTCTCGGTCTTCGTCTCGCTGCTCGACCCTTCGCCGGGCGCGCCGCCCGCGGGGGGCGTCTCCGGCCACACGCGCGACGCCAGCGAGAGCGGCCTCGGCGTCGTCCTCCCCGTCATCCGCCTCGGCGGCCGCTACCTCGTCGGCGACGGCGTCACGCTCCGCCTCACGCTCAAGCTCGGCGAACAGACCGCGCGCCTCTACGGCACGCCCGTCCGCTACGAGCGCCTCGAAGGGGACGAGGACGGGCAGACCGACCCCGGCTTCCTCCTCGGCATCCGCCTCACCGAAGACGGCGACCGCGCACTCCTCGTTGAATATCTGAAGGGGATGAAATGAAGTAGACAGTAGACAGTAGTCAGTAGCAATACAAAATGGCGCGCCCGACCTGAAGGTTGAGACGCGCCGCATCTTTTTTCTACTGATACCAGCTTGCTGAATGGGATAAGGCGTCCGAAGCCGGGAGCGCGGGCATCCCTGCCCGCCGCAGCGTGCCCGAGCACGCTTGGCCGTCGCCCTTTATCTCTCGACGTCGGAGTGGATAGTCACACGGCCTTCGCGCCTGCGGCGCTCATGGCGGGCAGGATGCCCGCGCCCCCGGCCCTCACCTCCTTATTTTGTTTCGCATGTCGGTATGACTACTGTCTACTGTCTACTCTCACTTAAAAACTATCCACCCGAACTTGTCGGGGACGTGGAAGGCGGGCTCGGGGGTGTGCGTGGGCTGCCAGGCGAGGTAGCCGCGGGAGGGGTCGCGGCCGACGCAGCGGAAGAGGTTGCAGCGCCAGCGCTCGCCCGCGCGCGGCGTGCGGCCGAACGCCTGCCAGGGCACGCGCAATCCCGACGTGACCGAGCCGGGGCGGACGCGCGCCGCCGCCGTCATCCCGGAGCGGAAGTCCCAGTCGGTGTCGCGCCCCTCCTCCGTGACCGTGAGCGCGAGGTCGATCCACTCGCCCGTCGGCGCCACCTCGAACTCGTAGTAGTGCCTGATGCGCTCGGCCTCGGGCGTGATGAAAATCTCGCACACGTCACGCTCCCACAGTTGCATCGTCTTGCGTTCGAGCTGCGGCGCGCCCGACACGACGAGCGGCTCCTCCTGCCGGCAGTCGAAGCGCACGGTGAGCCCCGCGGCGTCCCAGGCGACGCGCGCCTCGGCGCGTCGCCCACGCGGCGCCTCCTCGCCCGACCAGTAGCGCGCGATGTGCGCCGCGCGCGCACGCCCCCACGCCGCGTCGTCGAAGTCGCCCGCCGCCAGAGCCCTCCCGACCCGCAGCGCCTCGACGATGTTCGTAATCTCGTAGCCCCTCGCCACCTTAAGAGTGCTGTTACCGGGTGTTAGGTGTTAGGGGTTAGGTGTTAGCTGAACACAGAAAACCGCTCGCCCGACAGATGACTTAAAGCTAACACCTAACACTTTTCCTTCAACGCTTCGAGACAGCGTTCGAGCAGGCGCTCGGGCTCTTCGTCGAAGATGACGACCGCGCTCGACCTCTTCGGCAGAACGCCCAGGAGACGTTCGGCCTCGTCGGCGACGCCGCCCGTGCCCGTCAGGCATCCGACGACGCGCCCCTCGTCGTGCGCGATGGTCAACTCGTTGAGCGTCCCCATCCCGCCGCGGAAGACGAGCACCACGTCGCACGAGCGCACGAGCACGACGTTGCGCCCCTTGAGCCCGAACCCCGTGTAGACGAGCACGTCCGCGCCCGCGAGCGGCAGGCCGTAGCGCTCGACGTGCTCGCGCGCGTCCGAGGCGGGAGAGATGCCGACGTGCAGCCCGCCGGCCGCGTGCGCCGCCGCGCCGGCCGCGTGCGGCAGCCCCGTCGTCCCGCCCGTCAGCAGCACGCACCCGCGCGCCGCGACCGCGCGCCCCAACGCCTCGGCCTTCGCGCGCAGCGCCTCGCCCGGGCCTTCCGGCGGAGCCTCGCCGGCCGAGCCCATCACGCCGACTTTAATCTTCATGCCCCGGAACCAATAACACTTTCCGGCCGGCTAAGCAAAACCCGGGCGGGGGCGCGCGCGGATTACGGAAGTCCTCTCCCATTCCTACTTTCTTTGGGACGCTTGACAGTGGTGCCGGTCAGCTAATAATCTGTGCGGCGTTTAACAGACCGTGTTGAGGGCGCGAGACCCGACCGTCCGCGCCCGCCCTCAACGCTCAGCCCGTACATACGCAATCAATCCCGACTGACAGACACGGACAGCCGCGCCGTCCCGCCGGACTGCGCGGGCCTCCGACGGACGGCGCGCGGAGTTCCCCCGGGGCCTTGAACGCTCCCCGCGCGAGTACGGAGAAGGCGAGTCCGGCGTCGAACCACTTCGGACGTCAAACACTTGAGGAGAATTCGATGACTTTCCCCCGCCGCGCGGGCCTGCCCGCACTCGCACTTCTAACACTCGCCGCCGCGCTCGCCCCCGCGCGCGCCGCCGCGCAGAGCGCCCCCTCGAAGCCGCTGTCGCCCAACGGCAAGGTCGTCTTCCAGAGCACGCAGGGCGGCGACGGCTTCACCAACGACGTCTACGTCATGGACGCCGACGGCAGACACCAGACGCGGCTGACCGACAGCACCAGCGACGACTCGGCCCCCGTCTGGTCGCCGCAGGGCGACCAGATCGCCTTCGTCTCCGACCGCCGCGGCGCCTTCGAAATCTTTCTGATGAACGCCGACGGGAGCAACCAGCGCCCGCTGCGCGACGCCGCCCCCGTCGTCGGCTTCGACTTCGTCTGGTCGCCGGACGGGACCCGCCTCGCGTACCCCTCGGGGGGCGACGTCTACGTCGTCGAGGTGGTCGCGCCGGGCGGCGGTGACAGCACGGCCGCGCCGTCGAACATCTCCACGGGCAAGCCGGCCGGCTCGCTCGACATCGAGCCGAGCTGGGCGCCCGGCGGCGGCCGACTCGTCATCCGCAACGCCACGAACTGCCCCGGCTGCTCCGACCTCTACACGCTGAACGCCGACGGCACCGGACGGACGCAGGTGACCTCCGCGGTCGGCGCCGAGGCCAACCCGCGCTGGTCGCCCGTGGGCGAGCAGATCGCCTACGAGTATTTAAACGGCGGGCGTGACCTCTACGTCGTCAACGCGGACGGCACCGGCGCGGTCAAGGTGAGCGGCGACAGCGGGTCGGCCGGCCCCGGGGCGTGGTCGCCGGACGGGACGCGGCTCGCGTTCGTCTCCGGCGTCGGCAGCAACGTCTACGCGGCGGGCGCCGACGGCTCGGGGCTGGCGCAACTCTCCGACCTCAACGCTTCGGGCACCGTCTTCTGGTCGCCCGACGGCGCGAAGGTCGCCTTCCACAGCGCCAACGGGAGTTTCATCGACATCTACGTCGTCAACGCCGACGGCAGCCGCAGGGCGATGAACTACACCAAGACCCGCCGCGACGACGAGTTCTCCACAAGCTGGCAGAGAGTCCAGTAGACGGTAGACAGTAGACGGTAGACGGTAGACAGACGAAGGCCGCCGGGTCGAACGTGCCCGGCGGCCTTCGTCTGTCTACTGATACCGGCTTGCAAATCAGCAACAGGCCGCGCGCCGGGAGCGCGGGCATCCTGCCCGCCATGAGCGCGCCAGCGCGAAGGCCGTGAGACTTTAAACCTCGACGTCGGGAGAGAGCGCCTGACGGCTAAGCGTGCCGGCGGCACGCTTCGGCGGGCAGGATGCCCGCGCTCCCGGCGCGGCGCGACCTTATTTCTTCTCGCAAGTCAGTTGACTACTGTCTACCGTCTCCCGCCTACTTCCTCCGGTACTTGTCGAACCAGGCGCGGAGGAAGAGTATCTGTGCGACGCGGTTGGAGGGGTGGCGGAGGGAGAAGTCGGCGTTGAAGCCGTGGTACTCGTCCGTCAGGCGCACCATGGCGGTGGGCACCTTGCGCAGCTTGAGCGCGCGGTAGTACTGCTCGGTCTGCTCAAGGGGCGTGCGGAGGTCGATGTCGCCCGTGAGGAGCATGGTCGGCGTCTTGACGCGGCCGACGTAGGTGATGGGGGAGCGGCGCGTGTGCTCCTCGGGGTCTTCCCAGGGCAGGCGCTTGAAGTTGTAGTACCAGTCGGCCGAGTCGGTCGTGCCGACGAAGGAGAGCCAGTTGACGACGGGCTTCATGGCCACCGCGGCGGCGAAGCGGTCGTTGTGCCCGACGATCCAGGTCGTCAGCACGCCGCCGCCCGAGCCCCCTGTGACGAAGAGGTTGCGCTCGTCTACGTAGCCGCGCTTCAAGACTTCGTCCACGCCGCGCATCAGGTCGTCGTAGTCCTGCCCGGGGTAGGCGTTGTTAATCGCGTTGCCGAAAGCCTGCCCGTAGCCGGTCGAGCCGCGGGGGTTCGTGTAGAGGACGACGAACCCTTCGGCGGCGTGGTTCTGGAATTCGAAGTTGAAGCCGACGCCGTACATCGAGTGCGGCCCCCCGTGGATGTAGAGCAGCAGCGGGTACTTCTTCGACGGGTCGAAGTCGGGCGGCTTGACGAGCCAGCCCTGCACGCGCGTCTTCGAGCAGTCCGAAGCCTTCGGCTCCGCGGGCGCAGAGTCGGCCGCGGTGCACTTCGGCCCGGCCATGCCGACCGAGTCGTACCAGACCTCCTCCACCTGCCCGAGCCTGCGCCCTTCGAGCAAGTCCGAGTTGACCGAGGTCAACTGCTCTACGGCGAAGGGCGCGGGGAGCCGCGCGCCGCCGGAATTTTGAGGGGGCGTGCGCCCGCGAATGGCGACCACGTCGGCGGGCTTGTCGGGGGCGGAGCGGGTGCCGACGAGCAGCCCGCCGTTGCTTATGGAGGCGACGTTCAGAATCTCGGCGCCGCCGGTCAACTGCCTCGGCTGGCCGCCGGACGCGGGCACGTACCAGAGGTTCTGCGCGCCACGGTCTTCCGCCGTGAAGAAGAGCCCCGAGTTGTCCTCGGCCCACGTCACGCCCGCGGGCGCGCGGTCGAAGGCTTCGGTGAGCACGCGCTTGCCCGAGCCGTCGGCGTTCATCAGGTAGAGGCGCGCGACGTTGTAGGTGTTGTCGTTCTGGTCGCTGCCGGTGTAGGCAATCAGCCTGCCGTCGGGCGAGACCTGCGGGTTATTGTCCGGCCCTTTGCGGTCGGTCAACTGCCTGATCGCGCCGCCCTGAATGCCGACCGCGTAGACCTCCGAGTCGTTGCGCAGGTACTCGGCTTCGGGCTTCCTGACGGCGCTGAAGAGGACGGAGCGCGAGTCCGCGGCCCACTCGGGGGCGCCGTGCTGGAAGTCGCCGTCGGTCAACTGGCGCGGGGTGCCGCCCTCGTCCGAGATGACGAAGACGTGCGCGAAGCCTTCGGGGCGCCAGCCCGAGCCGTCGCTGCGGTAGTTGAGCCGGTCTACGACGCGGGGCGCATCGACCCACTTCGCGCCCTGCGGGCGGGCGGGCATCTTCACTGAGAGGCCGGGGGTCGCGGGGACGAGCATGTTGAAGGCGAGGTGGCGCCCGTCGGGCGACCAGGCGAGGTTCGACGGCGCGCGTTCGAGCCGCGTCAACTGCGTCTCGCCCGGCGCGTCTATCCAGCGGACGAAGACCTGCGCGCCCGCGGGCTGCCCCTGCGCGACGTAGGCGACGCGCTTAGAGTCGGGCGACCAGACGGCCCCCGCGCCCTTCGTCAGAAAACGATTGCGCCCGCCGTCCGCGTCCACGATCCAGATTTCGTCCTCGTACTTGTCGTTGACCTTGTCGGCCCAGCGCCGCGTGTAGACGACCTGCCTGCCGTCCGGCGAAATCTTCGGCGCGGCGACCATCTCCCACTCCAGAAACAGGTCAACGGTCAGACGGTCTTTCTGCGTCTGCGCCGAAGCCGACGCCGCGAGCGCCGCGGCGAGCGCGACGGCGCACAGTACAAGTCTCCTCGGACTCATCTTGGTGAAACCCTCCGTTCTCTTTGTGCTACGGGCGTCGGCGGAAAGGCCGCGCGGCGACGACGTGTCGAACCGTGCGTAGATGATAAAGGAAGAAGCAGGTCAGAACCACCCGCGGTAGCGGGCGGGCCTTTGCGACGCGGCGCCGGTCGCATCCGTACGCACGCCGCTGTAATCCCTCTCGCCCCCGGCTCATCCCTTGACGGCGCTCTCCCTGTCCCAGAGGGGGCGCGTGAGGGGCCAGAGCAGGCCGGGCAGGAAAAAGAGGAGGCCGATGACGACCGCCGCCGTGCGCGGCGAGACCCCGAAGCGGTCGAGCGCCTCGCCCGTCGCGTAGTTCGAGGCCGCCATCGCCAGCGTCATCAGCATCAGCTCGGCGGCGAAGACGCGTCCGCGGAACTCGTCCTCGACGGAGGACTGCAACAGCACCGTCGAGAAGACCCACAGCACGCTCCCGCCCGCGTGCGCCACCGCCAGCCAGAACAGCGCCAGCGTGAAGCTCTGCGCCACGCCGAACGCGACGTAGAAGGCGCCCGCGACGATGAACGAGAGGCCGATGGCGCGCTGCATCTGTGCCCGCGTCTCGCTGTAGAAGCGCCGCGTCAGCACAGGCCCCAGCGCCGTCCCCACGCCCCGCGCCGCGTAGAGCGCGCTCATCCCCAGCGCGGCGCCCCCGACCGCCGCGTGCAGGCTCAGCCGGAAGACCTTCTCCCCGAAGACCGGCAGCAGCGTCAGAACCCCTCCCCCCAGACCCCAGGCCGGCTTCACCAGCAGCAGCGCCAGCACGCGCGGCCGACGCCACACGTACCGCAAGCCTTCGAGCGTGTCCGTCACGCCGAGCGCCTTCGCCAACGTGAGCGGCGTCTTCGGACGCGGCGCCCGCTTCGGCAGCCGCACGCGCCAGACCAGCACCGCCGAGAGCAGGTAGGTCAGAGAGTCTATGACGAACGCGGCGTCGGTGCCGAACCAGTCGGTCACGGGGCCGCCCACCGCCGCGCCCAGCGTCAGCATCGCCGACCACGTCACCGAGGAGATGGAGTTGGCCGTCACGAGGTCGCGCTCCGCCACGACCGAGGGGAGCGCCGCCGAACGCGCCGGCTCGAAGAAGGCCGAGAAGGCGAGTTGCAGGACTGTGAGGAGGTATACGAGCCAGACGTGCTCGGCGCTCCGGACGAAGAGGAAGCCCAGCACCACCAGCGCCCGCGCCGCGTCCGACGCGATCATGATGTGGCGGCGGTCGAAGCGGTCGGCCAGCACGCCCGAGAGCGGCCCCAGCACCACGCTCGGCAGAAAGCGCGCGACGAGCACCAGCCCGACCGCGCGCCCCGACCCCGTCAGCTTCAAGACCAGCGTGAAGAGCGCGATGGTGTCGAACCAGTCCCCCAACTGGCTGACGACCTGCCCGAGCCAGAGCATCCGGAAGTCGCGGTTCGAGCGCAGGAGCCCCGCGTAACCCCCGGGCTCGGCCCCCCGCCGCCCCCTCTGCTCGCCCGCCGTCTCCGCCAAGATTGCACCGCCGCGCCCTTCTTAAGTTTGGCGAAGAGAGTGCGCGCCCGCCGCGCGCCTTGTCAAACGCGCCCGGCCGAAAAGGCTTGCCACCGGAGGGCCGGACGGCGTACTCTCTGCGGCGACTTCCGAAGCCGCACCGAAGGGTGCGCGCCGCCCGCGCCGTCCTCGACGGCGCGCGCCGCGACCGCAATCCCATACCTACCGAAGCGAGGAGAAAACCCCCTTATGCCCGGAGTCACACTGACGCAAGCACTCAAGGACGAGTACCAGAGGCTTTTCGACACCTGCATCATCAACCCCACCCGGGCGAGCACCGTGGACAAGCTCGCCGGCACCATCGAGCAGAACCGCAACCGCTACGCCGCGGTCGGCGACCCGCTCGGCATCCCCTGGTACTTCATCGGCGTGATCCACAACATGGAGTCGTCGCAGAACTTCAACAAGCACCTGCACAACGGCGACCCGCTCACGGCGCGCACCAAACAGGTGCCGGCCGGCCGCCCCAAGACCGGCAACCCGCCCTTCACCTGGGAGGAGAGCGCGACCGACTCTCTGACCCTCATGAAGCTGGACAAGTGGACGGACTGGACCATCCCCGGCACGCTCTACAAGATCGAGGAGTACAACGGCTGGGGCTACCGCCGCTTCCACGCCGACGTGCCGAGCCCGTACCTGTGGAGCTTCACGAACCACTACAAGAGCGGCAAGTACGTGGCCGACGGCAAGTGGTCGCAGACGGCCGTCTCGCAGCAGTGCGGCGCGGCCGCGCTCCTGCGGCGCCTCGCCGAGAAGGGCACCATCCAGTTCAACGTCGAGGGGCTCCCGCTGCCCGCCTCCGTCCCCGTCGAGGAGTCCGTCGACCCGCTCGCCGCCTTCGAGCCGCTCGTCACCTACGCGCCGACGCAGAAGACGGCGCTCGCCGAGCAGCTCCAGAAGGCGCTCAACATGTTCCCCGGCATCTTCCTGAAGGTGGACGGCTTCGCCGGCAAAGGCACCTCCGACGCCTTCCGCAAAGTCACCGGCCACTTCCTCAAGGGCGACCCGCGCGCCTGACGCCCGTGAGAGTTTGCATGTAAAGCCCCGGAGGGGCGGGACGTTTATAGCTCAAAGCGATTATTAACTGTCGAAGCTCCGGAGGGGCGGCATGTCACATGTCGCCCCTCACGGGGCTCGGACTTGATTAGAACGCGGTGGCTATAAACATCCGGCCCCTCCGGGGCTTTGCAAAAGGCTCTGACATCTCCCGACCCAGCCCGCCCGCCGTACCGCACCACGAGCCCACAGTTCATTCTGCCCTCCGCGCATCAACCTGACGCGTCACGTTGACCTCCGCCCGCGCGCGCCGGCGCGCCGAGCGAGCGCGCCGCCGTTTTCCACGCCAAAACCTTAAAAACTCACGCCCGCGCCGCGCGGCACGCGTGTTGTTAATAGTGTCGGCGCGGCTTACGGGGAGCGCGGCACGCGCGCCCCTTCGGACTCACCGCACGGAGGACGAAAGGCCGCACCAGTTCGTGACGCCGCGAAGGCGTCCACGTTGAAAGGGAGGCTCCGAAGAGTCGAGGTCACGGCGACGCCTCCCGCATTTCTCACCCAGCCCGGCGGGCGAGTGCCACAACGAGCCCGCCGTTTGCCCCCAAGCCCGTCGCCGGAGGCGAGTGCCGATTTGCTCCCGGCCCTCGCCTCCGGCGACGGACGGTTTTGAAGAGGTGATGAGTGACGAGTGATGAGTGATAAGAGAAGGCAGCGCGCCTTGTTCTTCTCTTATCACTCATCACTCGTCACTCATCACTGTTCGGAGGCGCGAGTGATCCGCATCGACATGTCTGACTACAGCCGCGCGGCGGGGGCGTACTGGGGCGCGCTGGTGGCGGGGGGCGCCGCGGCGCTCGGGTGGGGCGCGTACCACTGCCTCTCGTTCAGCGGGACGGAGTGGGCGCAGCTCGTCGTCCTCGCCAGCCTCGTCGTCATCTCCGGCATGCTCCCGGTGAAGATACCCGGGACGAAGGCCGTGGTGACGGCGGGCGACTGCTTCGTCTTCCTCGGCGTCATCTACCTCGGCGTGCCGGCCGGCATCGTCCTCGGCGCGCTGGAGCTGTTCACCAGCTCGCTCCGCATCTCGAAGCGCGGGGCCACCTGGGCCGCCATGCCCGCCTGCATGGCCGTCACCGCCTACGTCGCCGGCCAGAGCTTCTACCTCGCGCTCGCCGCGCACGCGGGCGTCGCCGACCGGCCGCTCGGCTTCCGCGCACAAGTCTCGCTCGAACAGCTCATCCTGCCGCTCGTCCTGATGTCCCTCGTCCAGTACGCCCTCAACAGCGTGCTGGTCGCCGCGCTGCTCTCGCTCAAGAGCCGCAGGCCCTTCTGGCGCTGCTGGCGCGACGGCTACCTCCTGAGCTCCTGGACGTTCTTCGCGGGCGCGCTCGCGGCCGGCGTCGTCTACGTGGCGATCAGCCGCTTCGGGCTGCTGTACGTCATCCTGAGCGTGCCCGTCATCGCCGCCACGCTCGCCACCTACCGCACGTACTTCGAGCGCGTCGCCGAGAAGACGCGCGAGGCCGCGGAGGTCTCGCGCCTGCACCTCGCCACCGTCGAGGCGCTCGCCACCGCCATCGACGCCAAAGACCAGACGACGCACTTCCACGTCCGCCGCGTCCAGCTCTACTGCGAGCGCATGGGCGAGCTGATGGGGCTCTCCCCTTCGGAGATCAAGGCGCTCAAGGCCGGCGCGCTCCTGCACGACATCGGCAAGCTCGCCGTCCCCGACCACATCCTCAACAAGCCGGGCAAGCTCACCGAGGCCGAGTTCGAGCGCATGAAGGTGCACACCACCGTCGGCGCGCAGATATTAGAGCGCGTCAGCTTCCCGTACCCGGTCATCCCCATCGTCCTCTACCACCACGAGCAGTGGGACGGGCGCGGCTACCCGGAAGGCTTGAAGGGCGAGGAGATTCCCCTGACGGCGCGCATCCTTTCGGTCGTGGACTGCTTCGACTCGGCGCGCGAGGATCGCCCGTACCGGCGCGGGATGACCCCCGAGGAGGCGTGCGCGATGCTCCGGCGCGGCGCGGGCGGCCACTTCGACCCGCGCGTCGTCGAGGTCTTCATGCGCCACCTGCCGCGCTTCGAGGAGGAGATAGTCGCCGCGGGCCTCGACAACCGCGGGCTCACGCAGGAGGAGTGGGAGCACCGCGACCTGCTCGGCGAAGAGGCCGAGCCGGCGCAGGCGGCGCACGCCGCGGCGGCCGTCCACCGCTCCGACGCGCCGCACTACCTCAGCCAGATCACGAACGCGCACCGCGAGGTCTACGCGCTCTACGAGATCGCGCGCACCTTCGGCTCGTCGCTCGACATCGAGGACACGGTCTCCGTCCTCGTCAACAAGGTCGGCCACGTCGTCCCGTTCGACCTGTGCGCGGTCTACCTTTACGACGACGAGAAGGGCTACGCGACCGCCGCGCACGTCTCCGGCCGCCACGCCGAACACCTGCGCGGGCGCGCGGTCGCGCCGGGCGAGGGCGTCGTCGGCTTCGTGCTGGCGAACCGCCGCGCGTCTTACCTCCTCGACCCGATGCTCGACTTCGCCGACGTGCCGCTGCCCGAGGGCTGCCGGTTCAGCTCGATGGTCGCGCTGCCGCTCGCGAAGGACGAACGGCTGGTCGGCGTGCTGGCCGTCTACTCCGCGGAGCCGCGGCGCTACACGGACGACCACCTGCGCCTGCTCGACACCGTCGCGCGCCTCGCGTCCGACGCGCTCGCCAACGCGATGAGCCACGCGCAGGCCGAGTCGAACGCCCTGACCGACACCCTGACGGGGCTGCCGAACGCGCGCGCCATGTACGTCCGCTACGAGCAGGAGGCCGCGCGCGCCCGCCGGACGGGGCGGCCCTTCCAGGTCGTGATGCTCGACCTCGACGACTTCAAGCAGGTCAACGACACCTACGGGCACAAGACGGGCGACCGCATGCTGCGCGAGGTCGGGCGCATCCTCCACGCGCAGCTGCGCGAGTACGACTTCCTCGCGCGCTACGCCGGCGACGAGTTCGTCGCCATCGTGCAAGACCTCTCGGGCGAGCAGACCTCGGAGCTGCGCGAGCGGATCGAGCGCGCCGTCTCCCGGTTCTCGCTCCACGTCCGCGGCGACAAGCACGCGCGCGTCGGCATCTCGGTCGGCTCGGCCTCCTACGGCGTCCACGGCGAGACGCTCGACCAGCTCCTCATCGCCGCCGACGAGGCGATGTACTCCGCCAAGTCCTTCCACAAGCAGCGCGCGCCGGAGGACAAGGCCGCGCGGCCCGCCGACGTCGGCACCGGCGACCTCGCCTCGACGGCCATCAACTAAAAGCCGCAAACCGTAAGCGGTAAACCGCGACAGGAGGGGCCGACCTCCTGTCGCGGTTTACCGCTTACGGTTTACGCCCTGCTTAAGAAGAGTGCCGTTTGAAGAAGAGTCTCGCCACCTGACAGGAGAAGCCCGGCAGCGTCGGGGACTCCAGCGCGTCGTCGGCGTAGAGGGTCGCCGCCAGCTTCAACGCGCCCCGCTCGCGCCGGTAGACCTCGACGAGCCGCCGCATCCAGTCCACGATCCAATACTCCAGCACCCCGCGCCGCGAGTAGAGCGCGAGTTTAACCACACGGTCACGCCGCTCGTTCGCCTTGCCGGGCGATAATACCTCGACGACCAGCTCGGGAGCTTTAGTTAGATGCCCCGCCTGGTCGAGCATGCCCGCCAGACGTTCACGGCTGACCCACGCCATGTCCGGGGCAACATCATCGTCCTCGGCGAACACCAGCCCGGGGGCTATGAGCGCCACCCCGTTTCCGTCCTCTTCGCTCCAACCGCCAAGAAAACCGACAAGGCGACTGCACGTGTATTGATGTTCAAAGCTCGGCAGCTTAGACACGTAGAGTTCTCCTTCGATGACCTCGTAGCGCTTGCCGTCGTCCGGCATCAGCGCGAGGTCGGCGGAAGTGAATTTTTCTGTGGTTTCCATTCTGGATTCCTTTCTCTACGGTTGGCGGCCCGTGCCGACATTCTAATGCAAAGCGCCCGCGTTGGGAACGAGTTCATCCTTCGTCTTGACTTTCCCCCGCCCGGTCGTTTTCAATCGAAACAGGCGCGCGGGCGTTCGGCCGTGCGCCGCTGCCCCGTTTGACGCCCTCAGCTCCGCGCACAGCGGGACGAACGCCCCGACCCCGCGCGAACGTTTAAGTAAGAAGCAGGAACATGACAGTCTCTTCCCAGGTTTCGGAGAAGGCCGCGACGATCCTCGTGGTCGAGGACGACGAGCGCGTGCGCGCGGGGCTCACGCGCGCCTTCGAGTCCGTGGGGCACAAGGTGCTCGCCTGCGGCGACGCGGCCGAGGCCCTGCGCGAGCTGCACCGCGAGGGCTGCGACCTCGTCGTCATCGACGTGGAGCTGCCCGGCGTGAGCGGGCT
This sequence comes from Pyrinomonadaceae bacterium, assembly GCA_036389235.1. Taxonomy (GTDB): domain Bacteria; phylum Acidobacteriota; class Blastocatellia; order Pyrinomonadales; family Pyrinomonadaceae; genus QHXN01. Next base: position 16,676 of record DASVQJ010000163.1, read on the forward strand.
CGCGCTCTGCCGCCTGCTGCGCGCGCAGGCCGCGACGCGGCGGCTCCCCGTCATCATCCTCTCGTCGCACGACCGCGAGGAGTACAAGGTCGAGGCGTTCGCCGCCGGCGCCGACGACTTCGTCGTCAAGGGGCCGACCGCGCGCGAGCTCATCACGCGCGTCGGCGCGCACCTACAGTCGGCCGAGCGCGAGCGCCTGCTGCGCGGCAGCAACCGCGAGCTTTCGTTCGTCGCCGACCTCGGCCGCGGGCTGCTCCACGCCCTGAGCCCCGCGGAGGTCGTCCGCCGCGTGGCCGGCGCGACCTTCGAGGGCGCGGACACCTCCCTGTCGGCGGCCGTGCTCGTCCGCGAGGTGGGCAAGCAGGCGCGCGCCGGCCCCGCGCAAGGTGAGGGCCTGACCGTCTGCGTCTTCGACCGCGAGGGGAGCGCCGAGGAGGACGCCTCGCTCGTCAACGTCGAGCGCCTGCGCTCGTGGCTCGCCGCCTCGCCGTCGGTGTCGAAGCGCGTCGAAGACCCGGCGCAGTTCTTCCTGAAGGACGACGCGCACGCGGTCGAGTTCGCCGCGCCGCTCCGCTTCGAGGGGCGCGCGCTGGGCGCGCTCGTCGTCGGCTACGACCGCCGCGCCGCCTGCGGCCAGACCGAGGAGCGACTCGTCGAGGCCGCCGCGCAGCAGGCGGCGCTGGCCGCGCGCATCTCGACGCTGTACGAGGCCGCGCGCTCCGCCTCCGTCCACCTCGCGCGCGAGGTCGAGCGGCGCACGGCCGAGGCCGAGTCGCAGCGCCGCTTCACCGAGGCGATCATCGACAGCCTCCCCGTCTCGCTCTACGCCATCGACCGCAACTACCGCGTCGTCGCCTGGAACCGCAACCGCGAGCTGGGCGGGCAGGGCATCCCGCGCCGCGACGTGCTCGGCCGCAACATCTTCGAGGTGCTCAAGCGCCAGCCGCGCGACGCGATGGAGCGCGAGTTCGACTCGGCCTTCCGCACGGGCGAGATTCAGCGCATCGAGCAGGAGTCCCGGAGCCGCGACGGCTCGACGCGCCACTGGCTCGTCAGCAAGGTGCCGATGCGCATCGAGGGCCGGGAGGTCTCGCACGTCATCACCGTCGGCGAGGACATCACGGCGCGCGTGCAGGCGAACCGGGCGGTGGCGCGCACCGAGCGCCTCGCCGCCGTGGGCCGCCTCGCCGCGGGCGTCGTCCACGAGATCAACAACCCGCTCGCGACCATCGCGGCGTGCGCCGAGGCCCTGGAGGCGCGCGTCTCCGAAGGCGTCTACGGCGAGGGGCCGGACGTGGAAGACCTGCGCGAATACTTACAGCTCATCCGCGGCGAGGCGTTCCGCTGCAAGCAGATCACGAACGGCCTGCTGGACTTCAGCCGCGCGCGCGCCGTCGAGCCCGCGCCCGTCAACCTCTCGGAGGTCGTCGAGTCGGCCGCGCGCCTGCTCGCGCACCAGAAGCGCGGCGCGTCCATCAGGATCGAGGTGGAGCTGTCGGAAAGTCTCCCGCTCGTCTCGGGCGACATGGGTCAGTTGCAGCAGGCCGTCATCATCCTCGCCGAGAACGCCATCGACGCGATGCCCGGGGGCGGCACGCTCACGATGCGCACGTCCCGCGAAGCGGACGAGGGGGGCGAGTCCGTCCGCATCGAAGTGAGCGACACGGGGCAGGGCATCCCCGAGGAGATACGCGAGAGGATTTTCGACCCGTTCTTCACGACGAAGGAGGTCGGCCGCGGCACAGGGTTAGGACTCGCCGTCTGTTATGGTATTGTTACCGAACACGGCGGTCGCATCGGCGTGGAGTCGGCCGTGGGTCGCGGCAGCACGTTCCGCATCGTGCTCCCCGCGGCTAAAAATCCGGACGGAGACCTGCCCAGTTGAGCGAAAACCGACAACCCGCGCGCATACTCGTCGCAGAAGACGAGGCCAACCTCCGCCTCGTCTTGCAGAAAGAACTCCAACGCATGGGGCACGACGTGAGGGTCGCGCCCGACGGCGAGGCGGCGCTCAAGCTCCTCGAAGAGAGCAACGTGGACGTGCTGCTCTCCGACATCTCGATGCCGCACATGGACGGCATGGAGCTGCTGCGCCGCGTCCACCAGCGCCCGAACCCGCCCGAGGTCATCATGCTCACGGGTCACGCCACCGTCGAGTCGGCCATCGAGGCGATGAAGCTCGGCGCCTACGACTACCTCTCCAAGCCCTACCGCATCGCGGAGCTGGACGTGCTCGTCAAGCAGGCCGCGGAGAAGCGACGCTTGCGCGTGGACAACGCGCGGCTGCGCACGCTCGTCGAGCGGCGTTCGGCGACGCCCGAGATCGTCTTCGTCTCCGACGCGATGCGCGAGGTGATGCGGCTCGTCGAGCGCGTCGCGCCCTCCGACGCCTCGGTGCTCATCACGGGCGAGTCGGGCACGGGCAAGGAGCTGGTCGCCAACGCCATCCACCGTCTGAGCCTGCGCAGCGAGGGCTCTTTCATCGACCTGAACTGCGCGGCGTTTCAGGAGTCGCTGCTTGAGTCCGAGCTGTTCGGCTACGAGGCGGGCGCGTTCTCGGGCGCGAAGGGTCGGAAGCTCGGCCTGTGGGAGCTGGCCGACAACGGCACCATCTTCCTCGACGAGGTGACGGAGCTGCCGGCGCCTTTGCAGTCGAAGCTGCTGCGCGCGATTGAGACCAACTCCTTCTTCCGCGTCGGCGCCGTGCGCAAGGTGCAGGTCAACGTCCGCATCGTCGCCGCGACCAACCGCGACATCAACGAGGTCACTTCGGACGGCCGCTTCCGCGCAGACCTCCTCTACCGCGTCAACAGCTTCCAGATCAACCTGCCGCCCCTGCGCGAGCGCCCCGAAGATGTCGAGCCCATCGCGCGCCACCTCCTCACGCGGCTCGCAGGCCCCCACCCGCCCGAGCTGACGCCCGAGGTGCTCGCGGCGCTCAAGTCTTACTCCTGGCCCGGCAACGTGCGCCAGCTCCGCAACACGCTGGAGCGCGCCGTCCTGCTCGCCAACGACGGCCGCGTCACGACCTCGGAACTCCCGCCCGAGATCGTCAGCCCCGCGCCCGCCTTCCGGCCCGCCGCCGCGGCCGTCGCGCCCGGCGGCGACTCGTCCCAGGGCCTGGCCGCACAGTCCGTCACGCCGCCCCTGCGCGAGGTCGAGCGCCAGCAGATACTCGCCGCGCTCGAACAGACCGGCTGGCACCGCGGCAAGACCGCCGAGATGCTCGGCATCTCGCCCTCCACGCTCTACCGCAGACTTCGTGATTACAACCTGACCAAAAGGCAGTAGGCAGCAGGCAGTAGTCATACCGGCATGCAAATCAGAATAAGGCCGCGCCCCGGGAGCGCGGGCATCCTGCCCGCCGAAGCGTGCGCCAGCACGCTTCACCGTGCAGCGCTCTCTCTCGACGTTGAGGTTTAAAGTCTGACGGCTTTCGCGCCTGCGGCGCTCATGGCGGGCAGGATGCCCGCGCTCCCGGCGCGGCGCGTCCTTATCTCTTCCCGCAAGGTGGTATTAGTAGATAAAAAAGGCGGCGCGTCTGAGGCATCAGCCAGAGCGCGCCGCTTTTGGTTTTTCTACTGACTACTGCTTACTGCCTACTGCCCTTCACCCCCCGCCGCCGGTGGCGGTCTTCTGCGGGTTCCTGGGTTGGGAGAGGGCGCGGCGTGCGGTGTCCGCCTTGTCGCGGGCGCCGGTGCGCTCGTAGAGGGGGACGAGCCGTTCGAGGACGGCGCTGGCGCCGGGCTGGAGCTGGAGCGCGGCCTCGTAGTGCTTGACCGCCTCCTGGTCGCGCCGCTGGTCTTCGAGGATGCCGGCGAGCTTGACGTGCGCCTCGTAGTCGTTCGAGGCTTTGGCGAAGTTCTTGTAGGCGTCGCCGTGGCGGCCGAGGCGCGCGTTGACGATGCCGAGGTTGTTGAAGATGACGGGCTCGGACGGCGCGAGCCTGGCCGCCTGTTTGAGCCGCTTGAGCGCGCCCGCGTAGTCGTCTGAGAGGTAGAGTGAGTAGCCGAGGTTGGCGAGGACGACCCAGTCCTTCGGCGAGACCGTCAGCGCGCGCCCGTAGGCTTCGGCCGCCTGCCTGTGCCAGCCCAGACGGTCGTAGGCGAGGCCGAGCAGGTTGTTGGCCTCGGCCAACTGCGGCCCGACGCTCGTCGCGGCCACCTGCAACTCCGCAATCGCCTCCAGCACGTAGCCGTGCTGGAGCAGCGCGCGCCCCTGCGAGACGGGGTCGGAGGGCACGCCGACGATCAGCGGAATCCACATCTTCGGCCGCAGGTCTCCGGCCACCTCGCCCGCGGACGGGCGGACGATGCGCACGCCCTCCGACGTGGGAGCGCCGCCGGCGCCGTCGGTTGTGTTGAGTTCAGAACCGGGCGGCGCCTGTGCCGTCTCGCGCGCCGGGGCCGCGGGCGTCGTCACGGGCTCGACCTTCGGGGCCTCGACCGGCGCGGGTTGGGCGGCCGTTTGAGGCTGCGACTTCGACTCTTCCGGCGCGGTCTCCTGTTTGACTTCGTTCCGCGCCGAGGCCGTCTCCTGCTTCGGGAGCGGGGCGGACTTCTTCGCCGTCTCGGACTTGCGGCCGCCGCCGAAGAGCCTCGCGATGGCGCGGAAGGGCGCGGCGAGTGCGCGCGCGAAGCCGTTGCCCTTGCGCTTCGTCGGCCGCGCGTCTTCGGCTTCGCCCGCGTCCGCGGGGGCTTCGGCGTCCGTCTCTTCCTCGACGCGCGCGGGCGCGACCGGCGCGTCGCCGCTCAAGGCCGGCGCGGCCGTGTCCGCCTCGTGGTAGCCGAGCGCGGCCTGCGGCACGAGCACCGCGAAGGTGAGGACGAGCGAGGCGATGAGCGAAGTCGTTCTGCGTTTGGACACGGCCGAAACCTCCTGCGCCGCGGGGCGCGCCGTCAGGACTTTCAAAGGGGGAAAGACTTGCAGGCGAGACCCTCCGAGGCGTACGGATTATAAGTCACGCGTATCCCCATGTAAAAACGCCCGCGCCGCGCGCCCGTTCATAAAAGAGGGCGGGCCGGGGCGTCTTACCCCGACCCGCCTTCATTCATGGGCGGAGCGCACCCTACCCGGCGCCCGGGAGCGCGTCAAACGCCCGAAGACGAAAGGGGGCGGGACTCTCGCCCCCGCCCCCTCGTCGTCTGACGTTTCAGGGTCGGCTACTTGCCGGTGTTGACGTACTGGACGCACTGGCCCTGGTTCTTGAAGGAGGCGCCGCCCGCCGTCTTCACCTTCTGCCAGCCGCCGTCCTTGCAGTCGTCCTTCGAGGTGGCGACGCGGTAGGGCTCGAAGTCGTAGGTGAAGCAGGAGCCGCCGTAGCCGATGGAGAGGTTGTCCACGGCGGTCGTCAGCGCGGGGTTGCCGCTGCCCTGGTTGACGCCGAAGCCGCCGACGATGACGGCGTCGGGGTTGTTCTGGACGATGGCCTGCCACGTCACGAACGTGTCGCGGTTGGGCGCGACGTTGATCGGGTTCGACGACCACCAGATGGCGGAGCCGCCCAGGTAGGCGTCCCACGTCTGCCACTGGCCGCTCACGACCGCGCCCTGCGCCGTGTTGTAGACGGGCTCGAAGACGAGCGTGGTGAAGCCGCCGGGGGCCGCGCCGTTGATGTCAACCTGGATGTTGAGCGCGGCCACCTGCTGCGCGCTCCCCGCGGTGCGGTAGGTCGAGTAGCCGATCCTGTCGATGTCGGAGAGGTTCGTGTTGACGTGTTCGAAGTTGAAGAGCGTGGCCTTGTCGGCGCCGGTCGGCGTCGAGAGCTCGTAGCTGCCGACGCCGGCGGGCGGCGTGGCCGGGCCGACGCGCGTCTCGCCGTCGCCCGCGTTGCGCTTGTAGAGCACCCAGTTCTTCGTGGGCAGCGTGTTCTCAGGCTGCTCGGCGATGTCGTCGCCGGTGACGACGACGTGGTCGCAATTGACCAGCGCGGCGGAGTTGGGTGTCGCCGCGACGAACGAGACGGTGAGGGCTAAGACTGCGAACAATGTAATCTTCTTCATGTTTCTCCTCGGATGGGATGTTGTTTGGGACAAGAGCTCAAGTCTGTCGGCGCGGCGCAGAGGCGCCCGCGCCCGTTGTATGCGGACTGCTACTGCCTTCAGGTTGAGACGGGAAGTTGTGGCCGGAACTGGCGAGCCTGACCCGTACTACCAAGCGGCTTTCGTGATTCAAACCGGGCGCGACCGGGTTACCGGGGCGCGCCCGCGGGAGACGAAACTCTGACGGCCGCGCAATCCTATTGGAAGCCGCACCGCCTGTCAAACGCAGTGCTTATGAAAGGAGGAGTGCGGGGGTTTTTCCACAAAGGGCGGGCGGCGCGCGCGGAAAAGCGCGGGCGCGCGAGGCTTCGAGATTGGTTTTGAAATTAATTACGCGGGGGTGAGTGCTGCGGATTCACCCGGGCGTGTTTGCGCGGGCGCTCTGCTCGAAGGCGCGGCGGAGGTCTTCGGGGACGGGGACGGGGCGGCGCTCGTCGAGGTTCATCGCGACCTGTACGTGCGTGGCGCTGGCGCACAGCGTCAGGTCTGAGGCGCGGCGCAGGCGGTACTCGAACGTGACGGAGGTGCGGCCGACCTTCGAGGCCCAGACCTCGACCAGAGCCTCGTCGCCGTAGACGAACGGCGCGAAGAACTCCGCGCGCACGTTCACCGTCGGGAAACCCAGCCGCCGCCCCGACACCACGAGCGCGTAACTCACGCCGCAACGCGCCGCGAAGAACTCCTCCATCGCCGCGTGGCAGTAGTGGAACAGCACCGGGTAATAGACCAGCCCCGCCGGGTCGCAGTCGCCGAAGCGGACGCTGATGCGTGTGGAGAAGGGCATGGGCGAAGTAGTCAGGAGTCAGAAGAAGAACGTTCTTGTCGGGAGCCCGGACTTGTCATCATCAACGTCCGTTAAGCGGAGCCTACTGACTCCTGACTCCTGACTCCTGACTACTGCTTTTCAACTGCTTCCGATCTATCTTCCCGCGGTCGTTCTTCGGGAGGGACTCGACGAACTCGACCCAGCGGGGGTACTTGTAGAGGGCGAGGCGGGATTTGACGAACTCTTTGACCGACTGCGCGAGGTCTTCGCCGGGGGCGTGCCCTTCGCGGAGGACGAGGAAGGCTTTGGGCTTGACGAGCCCGTCGCCGGGGTCGTGGCCGACGACGGCGGCTTCGAGCACGGCCTCGTGTCGGAGCAGGCAGTTCTCGATCTCGGCGGGCGCGACGAAGACGCCCGAGACCTTGAGCATGTCGTCGGTGCGGCCGTGATACCAGAAGTAGCCGTCGGCGTCGAAGTGGAACTGGTCGCCCGTCGTGCACCAGTCGCCCGCGAAGGTCTGCTTCGACTTCTCGTGCGCCTGCCAGTAGCAGAGCGCCGCCGAGTCCCCCTTCACGCGCAGCGTGCCCATCTCGCCCGCGGGCAGCGGGCGCCCGTCGGCGTCCACGACCTGCGCCTCGTACCCTTCGACGACGCGGCCGAGGCTGCCGGGCTTCACGTCGCCGGGGCGGTTCGTGATGTAGATGTGGAACATCTCGGCCGAGCCGATGCCGTCGTAAATCTCGACGCCGAAGGTCTCGACCCAGCGGCGGTACAACTCTTCGGGCAGGGCCTCGCCCGCCGAAAGGCACATGCGGAGGGAGGATAAATCCTTCTGCGCGGCGCCCTCCACGTTGAGCATGCCGTTGATCATCGTCGGCACGCTCGTGAGGATGGTCGGGCGGTAGCGCCCGACGACCTCGAACAGCTTCTCGGGCGTCGAGCGCTCCGAGAAGAGGGCGGTGGCGCCGCCCGCGGCGAAGGGGAAGAGGAGGTTCGTGCCCGTCGCGTAGCCGAAGAAGAGCTTGGGGACGGAGACGGTCAGGTCGTTCTCGCCCACGCCGAGCACGCCCTTCGCGTAGCACTCCGTGTTGTAGGGCAGGTCGTGCTGCAAGTGCACCGCGCCCTTCGGGTGCCCGGTCGAGCCCGACGTGAAGAGCCAGATCGCCACGTCGTCGCGGTGCGTGTCGGCCGGCGTGAGGTCGTCCGGCTGCGCGCCGAGCGCTTCGGCGAACGATTGAAAACGACCGCGCTCCCCGCCGACGACTAGAACGTTCTGCAAGTGCTTCGCGCCCTCGGCGGCCTGCGTGAACGTCTCAAGCAGCGACTCGTGTATGACGGCGACGCGCGCGCGCGTGTATTCGAGGTAGTAGCGGTAGTCGTCGGCCGGCAGCAAAGGGTTGACCATCGTGATGACGCCGCCCACGCGGTTGATGCCGAACCACGTCCACACGAACTCCGGGCAGTCGGGCAGCACCATCAGCACGCGGTCTTCCACCCTCAGCCCCGACTCGCGCAGCGCGCGCCCCGCGCGGTTCGACAGGCGCGCCGCGTCCGCGTACGTGTAAGTCTCGTCGCGGTAGTACAGGCAGGTCTTACCCTCGCGCCCCCCCTCCACGTTGTGGTAGAGGAAGTAGTCGCCCATGTTGAACCGCTCGGGGAACTCGACGTTAGGCATAAGCGAAGACGTTCGGCGTCAGCCGCGGCCGGCGAAGGGGCAGCCCCCGGCGCCGTGGGTCGAGTCGAGGTGCGTGCGCGCCTCCCAGAGTTCGGGGAAGAATTTTTTGTCGAGCGTGGTCTTCAGATACCCGACGCCCTCGCTGCCGCCGGTGCCCTTCTTGGTGCCGAGCATGCGCTCGACCATCTTGACGTGGTGGTAGCGCCAGAGGGCGAAGAACTCGTCGTGCGCGACGAGCGCCTCGGAGAGCTGGTACTCCTCGTAGCGCGTCTCGAAGTGCGTGACGACTTCGAGCGCGGCGCGCACGCGGCGGCCGTAGAGCGCGCGCCGCCCTTCGTCGGCTAGAGAGGCGTCGTCGGGCGGGGCGTCGAGCCCGCGCCGCGAGAGCAGCGCGAAGAACTCTTCGCCGAGCGCGGGCGCGTCCATGCGCGCGCGCAGGCGCCCGGCGGCGAACTCGTCGTCGCGGAAGGCGCGCAGGATCGAGTCGTCCTTGAGCCCCGAGGAGAACTCTATCTCGCGGAACTGCATCGACTGGAAGCCGCTCGCCGGGTTGAGCTGGTCGCGGAAGCCGAGGAAGTTGATCGGCGTCATCGTCTCAAGGAGGTGTATCTGCGTGACGAGCAGTTTCTCGATCTCGGCGACGCGGGAGATGGCGCGCGCCGCGACGGGCGCGCGGTCTTCGCGCATCGCGCAGACCGCGGCGTCGATCTCGTGGAGCACCTGCTTGAACCACAGCTCGTACGCCTGGTGGATGGTGATGAAGAGCAGCTCGTCGTGGTGCGCGGGGTCGGACAGGCAACCCTGCAACCCGATCAGCTCGGGCACGCGCAGGTACTTGTTATAGGATAAGGGCTCGGCCATGACAGACTCGGTAAGCTCGCGGACTTTGCTTCGCACGGGGTAGAGGTCTCAGCGTAACGCCTGCCCCGGCCGCCCGTCAATTTGCTCCGCGGCGCGCCCATGCTTTATTAACTCTTGAGCGTGGAGCGGAGGGCGGTGAACCACAGAGGCACAGAGGACTCAGAGGGGCCACAGAGAGTTGAGTCCCTCTGTGCCATCTCCGTGCCCTCTGTGCCTCCGTGGGTCACCGCCCCTGCGTTATACACAACTTGAAATAAATGAGCAGACCCCTTCCCAAACGCGCATCACTGCTTCTGGCCGCCGCCCTCCTGTGTGCGGGGTGCAATCAGAACACGGCCGACGCCCCCGCCCCTCGGGCGACGCCGGGCGCGCAGGCCGCGCCGGCCGTGAGCGAGACGGACTCGCCCGCGGGCGCGGACAGCCGCGAGCCGGAACTGTTCGCGGCGGCCGACGGCCGCGTCATCCTGAGCTGGGTCGAGAAGAGGGGCGAGAAGGGGCACGCGCTGCGCTTCGCCGTGAGGGACGCCGCCGGATGGTCTGAGGCGCGCACGGCGGCGGCGGGCGACGACTGGTTCGTCAACTGGGCCGACTTCCCCTCGGTCGTCGCGCTCGCGGACGGTTCGCTCGCCGCGCACTGGCTCGTGAAGAGCGGGGCGGGGACGTACGCCTACGACGTGAAGGTCGCGCGCTCGAAGGACGGCGGGAGGACTTGGGGCCGTCCCGTAGTCCCGCACACGGACGGGACGCGGACCGAGCACGGCTTCGTCTCGCTGCTGCCGCTCGCGGACGGGCGGCTCGGCGCGGTGTGGGTGGACGGGCGCGCGTTGAAGGATGTGAAGGAGGGGCACGAGGAGGAGGGGCCGCTGCCCGTCAGCATGCAGCTCCGCTACGCCGCGGTTGACGAGCAGGGGCGCCTCTCGGACGAGGCCGTGCTCGACGAGCGCATCTGCGAGTGCTGCCAGACCTCCGCGGCCGTAACCGCGGAGGGGCCGATTGCCGCCTACCGCGACCGCTCCGAGCGGGAGGTGCGCGACATACACTTCGTGCGCCGGCAGTCGGGCGGCTGGAGCGCGCCGCGGGCGGTTCACGCGGATGACTGGCAGATCAAAGCCTGCCCGGTCAACGGGCCGCAGCTTGCGGCCGACGGGCGGCGGGTGGCACTCGCGTGGTTCACGGGCGAGGGCGACTCGCCGCGCGTGCAGGTGGCGTTCTCGGCGGACGCGGGCGCGAGCTTCGGCCGGCCCGCGCGCGTGGACGACGGCGAGGCCATGGGGCGCGTGGACGTCCTGCTGCTGGCGGACGGTTCGGCGCTGGTCTGCTGGATGTCGGGCGGCGCGGAGGGCGGCGCGAACAAGGTCAGGCGCGTCGCCCCCGACGGCACGCTCGGGCCGGTCGCCGTCATAGCTAAGACGGACATCTCCCGCTCAAGCGGCTTCCCCCGTATGGCGCGGCTCGGCGACACCGTCCTCTTCGCCTGGACGCAGTTCGGCAAGCCCTCGCGGGTGCGCACGGCCGTCGCCGACGTGAGCGCGTTCAGGTAAGCCGGGGCCGACCGACCTCCCGTCCAAGACCCACCTTAACCCTCCCGCCCGACCCGACACACGAATATTTACGGGGGCACGAAAACGCCGGTTGACTCTGTAGCCGAGTGCAGGGTTTATACTTGGCGCATCAAATGGCGGAGGGCGAAAAGATGCGGGAATTGAAGCGGGGCATGAGGGTGGTGGACGAGGACGAGGGGCGGCGGATGCTGAAGATCGGCGAGGTCTCGAAGCGGAGCGGCGTCGGCGTCGAGGCGCTCAGGTTCTACGAGAAGTCGGGGCTGCTCGACAGGCCCTCGCGCACGTACAGCGGCTACCGCGTCTACGGCGAGGACGTGCTCGACCGCCTCGCCTTCATCAAGCAGGCGCAGGCGCTCGGCTTCTCGCTCGAAGAGATCAGGCGCATCGTCGACGACGCGCGCAGGGGGCAGAGCCCGTGCGAAGAGGTGCGCGAGATCGTCCGGCGCCGCATGGGGGAGCTGGACGAGCGCCTGCGCGAGCTGCAACGCCACCGCAGGGAGCTGAAGCAGACGCTCGAAGAGTGGGACGAGGTCGGCCGCGCGCCGGGGCACATCTGCGGCCTCATCGAGGGCTCGGAGATCGGCCACGCGCACCACGACAGGGCGGAAGGCTTGAAGCGCGGGAAGCGCGGGGCCTGAAGGCCGGGGCTGAAGGGAGTAGGAAGATGCAGGCGACTGCGATGAAACAAGAGTTTGTCGATCCCGTGTGCGGGATGAAGGTTGACCCGGCCCGGGCCGCCGGGACGAGCGAGCGCGACGGCGTGCGTTACTACTTCTGCGCGCCCGGCTGCAAGCAGAAGTTCGACGCCGCGGGCTCGGGTGAATCGACTTCACAGGCGAGTTGCTGCGGCGGCGCGGCGGCGGAGGCGCCCGCGCAGTTGTCCGCGGCGCCCGTACAGTTAACGACGATTCGCAGGTCGTCCGCCGGGCGGGACGGCCTCGCGGACGACGCCCTGAGCGCCGGGTGTGACTGGGAAGAGCACGGACGCCACGCGCACGCTACCGGCAGGCCGGAGCGCGGGCACGCCGTCAGCGCGGAGGAGGCGCAGGCGCGGAGCTACCGCACGATGTTGCGCAAGTTCTGGTTCGCGGCGGCCGTCGGGCTCCCTCTGCTCCTCCTGATGTTCGCGGAGTTCGTGCCGGCCTGGCGCCACGCGCTCATGCCTTACCACCGAATCGTCGGCGTCGTCTCGGCGTTCGTGACGCTGCCCGTGCTCGCCTGGTCGGGCCGGCAGTTCTTCGAGAGCGCCTGGAACGGGCTGCGCAACCACAACACGAACATGGACACGCTGGTCGCGCTGGGCACGGGCGCGGCGTGGGTCTACTCGACGGTCGCGGTCGTCGCGCCGCGGCTCTTCCCGGCGGGCACGACGGGGATGTACTTCGAGGTGGCGGTCATCGTCGTCGCGCTCATCCTGCTCGGGCAGGCTTTGGAGCTGAGGGCCAAGAGCCGTTCGGGCGCGGCGCTCAGGAAGCTTCTTGAGTTGCAGGCCAAGACCGCGCGCGTCGTCCGCGGCGGTAAAGAGTTTGACGTGCCCGTCGAGGAGGTCGTCGTCGGGGACACGGTGCTCGTGCGCCCCGGCGAGAAGGTGCCGGTGGACGGCCGCGTCGTCGAGGGCGAGTCGGCCGTGGACGAGTCAATCGTGACCGGCGAGTCGGTGCCGGTGGACAAGCGGCCGGGCGACTACGTCACGGGCGCGAGCGTCAACAAGACCGGCGCCTTCACCTTCCGCGCGACGAAGGTCGGCGCGGACACGGCGCTGGCGCGCATCGTCCGGCTGGTCGAGCAGGCGCAGAGTTCCAAGCCCCCGATTGGCAGGCTCGTGGACAAGGTCAGCTCATACTTCGTCCCCGCGGTGATGATCGTCGCGATACTGACGTTCCTGGCCTGGTTCAACTTCGGCCCCGAGCCGGCGGTCAACCACGCGGTGGTGACGATGGTGGCCGTGCTCGTCATCGCCTGCCCCTGCGCGCTCGGGCTGGCGACGCCCATCAGTCTCATGGTCGGCGTGGGGAAGGCCGCCGAGCACGGCGTGCTCATACGCAACGGCGAGGCTTTGGAGTCCGCCTCGAAGCTCGGGACGGTCGTGCTCGACAAGACGGGCACGCTCACGAAGGGAAGGCCCGAACTCACGGACGTCCTGCCGCTCGAAGGTTTCGGCGAGGCAGAACTCCTGCGCCTCGCCGCGGCGGCCGACCGGAGGAGCGAGCACCCTCTGGCCGAGGCCGTCGTGCGCGGGGCGCGCGAACGCGGGGTGGAGTTCGGCGAGCCCGAGCGGTTCGAGGCCGTCCCCGGCCACGGCGTCGAGGCGACCGTCGGCGGCCGCGTCGTGCTCGTCGGCAACCGCAGACTGATGGAGCGCGGCGGCGTCCCCTTCGGCGAGTTCGAGCAGGGCGCCGGGCGACTCTCCGACGAGGGGAAGACGCCGATGTTCGTCGCCGTCGGGGGCAGGCCCGCCGGCATCGTTGCCGTCGCCGACACGCTCAAGGACGACTCGGTCGAGGCCGTGCGCGCGCTGCGCCGCATGGGCATCGAGGTGGTGATGTTGACCGGCGACAACGAGCGCACGGCGCGGGCCATCGCGCGCCAGGCCGGCGTCGAGCGCGTGCTCGCGGAGGTGCTGCCCGAGGGGAAGGCGCGCGAGGTCGAGCGGCTACAGGCCGAAGGCAGGGCGCGCGGCGGGCACCTCGTCGGCATGGTCGGCGACGGCATCAACGACGCGCCCGCGCTCGCGCAGGCAGACGTGGGCTTCGCCATCGGGACGGGGACGGACGTGGCGATTGAAGCCGCGGACGTGACGCTCGTCGGCGGGAGCCTGAGGGGCGTCGTGACGGCCGTCGAGGTCTCGCGCGCGACGCTCCGCAACATCAAGCAGAACTTGTTCGGCGCGTTCGTCTACAACGTGCTCGGCATCCCGGTCGCGGCCGGCGCGCTCTACCCGGTGCTGGGCCTGCTGCTCTCGCCCATCATCGCGGGCGCGGCGATGGCCGCGTCGTCGATCACGGTCGTGACGAACGCGAACCGCCTGCGGTTCTTCGAGCCGCGGCGGGGCGGGGAGGTGAGGTCATGAACACGACGCAGATCATAGTCACGCTCGTCGGCTTCGGAATCATCGGCTGGATCGTCTGGTACTTCTGGCTCTGGAAGGGCGAGTCGGTCACGGCCGCGGGCGCCGCGGGCGGGTTGCAGGTGGTGGACGTGACGGTCAGGGGCGGCTATCAACCCGCGTCCGTCGTGGCCGAGGCCGGGCGGCCGCTCCGCCTGAACTTCACGCGGCGCGAGGCTTCGCTCTGCGGCGAGGAGGTCGTGCTGCCCGACTTCGGCCGGCGCGCGCACCTGCCCGAGAACCAGCCCGTCTCGGTCGAAATCCTCCCGCGCGAGCCCGGCGAATACGAGTTCACCTGCGGGATGAACATGTACAAGGGCAAGCTCATCGTTAAGTAGAAGTACTGAGGACTGACGACCGAGGACTGAGTAAAGGCATTAAGTTCTTCACTCAGCCCTCGGTCCTCAGCAGTCAGAAGCGGTCAGAGCCTGTTTGCAGAGTCGGGGGGGGGGGGGGGGGGGGGGGG
>DASVQJ010000164.1:0-17509 GCA_036389235.1 Pyrinomonadaceae bacterium
GGCGTTGGTGAGCGGGAGCAGTTCGGTGTAGAGGCCCGGGCGGGCGGCGCGGCGCACGGCGTCGAGGTAGTCTCGGTTCGTCTTGTGCTGCGCGAGGCGGACGACGCCGCGGTCGCCCAGCTCGCAGAGCAGCGCCACGTAAGCCTTGCGGATCGCGCCGCGCAGCTCGCCCCCGCGCGCGAGGCGCTCCGCCTCGTCCAGCAGGTCGGAGGCCGTCTGGTCGGCTTCGAGCCGCTCGCCCAGCACGACGCGCGCCTCCCGCTTGGGCCGGGGCGACTTCCCCGGCCCCCTGCGCAGCCACAGGCGCCGCCCCACGTAGGCCAGCACCGCGAGGCAGAGCCCGCCGACCAGCACCAGCGTCAACCTCGACACGCGCGGGCTCCCGCCCGGCGAGACGCGCGTGCGCCGCGGGAAGAGGCCGCTCAGCCATTCGAGGAAGTCCTCGACCATGCGCTCCAGAGCGCCCTGCTGCTTCGGCGCCTGCCGTTCGAACTCCGGGCGGCGCAGGATGGAGTTGAGCCGCCCGCGCTCCGCGTCCCTGTCCGACTCGGCCCGCGCCGCCGCCTCCGCCTCCCCGAGCCGCGCCTCCAGCGACCGCAGACGCCCCGCCAGCGCGCGCAGGCCCGCCGCGACCTTCCCGTCCTCCTCCTCCGAGTCCAGAGCCTTGAGCGCCTCGTGCACCCAGGAGTTATCGACCTCGACGAACCGGCCGCCCCACTCGACCCTCTCCCCCGCCGGCAGCAGCCCGCCCACCTCTTCCGGCCCGACCTCCAGCCCTTCGACCTCCACGCCCTCGTGGACGAGCGCCAGTTGCTCGGCCAGCTCGAACGCACGGCGCAGGCGCCCGCGGTAGTCCGCGAGCGTCGCGGCCCGCTGCGCACGGCGCGCCGGCCCCGGGTTGTTTGAGGGGGCGGGGGGTTGGGCCGCGGCGGGCACGAGCAGCGACGCGAGCAGCAGCGCGTGCGCCGCCGCAAGCCCCCAACGCACATCTGTCAGCGCGACTCTCATCTGCATCCGGGCGAACGCGGCGCCACGTCAGAGCCCGAGGATCGAGCCCGCCGGCCGCGCGGCCGGGTCGGCGGGCGCGTGCGCCGGCTCCCGCGGCGCGGCGATGGCGGGCGCCAGCGGCGCGTTCAGTCCCGCCGGCACCGCGGGCATCTCGCCGAAGACCTGCGCCGCCAGAAGCTCTATGTCGTAGCCCTCGTGCCGCACGCGCTCGTCCACGTAGAGCAGAGAGAGCCCCATCATCCAGACCGGCGCCAGCAGGATGGTCGCCACCTGCCCCAAGACTTGCGAGCTGACCGTGTACCAGACCGGCGTCCGCGTCGGGTCCATCCCCAAAGGGTCCACCCCGTTCAGGTACGCGTACCACCCGAGCGGCACGAGCAGAAGCATCGCCGCCGCGTACCAGGCGAAGCCCGTGAACAGAAACATCGCCGTCAGCCGGCGCACGTTGCCGCGCGCCAGGGCGGCGCTCCGCCCGATGGAGTCGAAGACGCCGCGCCCCTCGACCATCAACACCTGCGGCACGTAGGCCACGCGCCCCGCCACCAGGAAGAAGACGAATAGCATCAACACCACCGACCCCAGCCACACCAGCCCGCCCAACACCAGCCCGACCCACTCCGCCCCGGCCGGCGCCGCCAATGCCGCCAGCACGGCCACGCCCACGAAGCCCGGGAGCAGCATAATCAGCCCCGCGGCCGTGGCCGCCACCGACGAGATGAAGAGCCAGAAGAGGACGACCAACGTCGCCAGGAACAGGCCGCGCAGGCGCGAGCGCACGCTGCGGTAGATGAGCCGCGCCGTCACCGGCTCGCCCCACAGCAGGTGCATCACGAGGTTGCGCGAGGCCCCGCCCACCACCACGAACTGCGCCAGCAGACCCAGCAGGTAGACGGCCGCCCCCGCCAGCGCCCCGAAGAAGTAGCCCGCCGCGCGCCCCTCGCTCGCCGTCACCCCGAGCGAGCGGATGCTCACCGACCACAGAACCGTCCCCACCGCCGAGACGATGACGGGCGGCGCGCTCGCGCGCACCAGCGCCCCGAAGTGGCGCCGGTAGAGCCTGACGGTGCGGTCGATGAGGTCGCCCGCGCCGAGCGGCGCCAGTTGCAGGTGTTTGACGGCGAGCATCGACGGGTCTTCGTGTCCGGCGGGGCGGGTCTCGGGCGGCACGGGATGAAAAGGGGCGGGGAGGCCCGGGCGCACGCGCGCCGAACCCCCGCTACTTATTCTTCTCGCCGAGCGCCTTCCTGATCTTCTCCACCATCTGGCGCGCCTGCCCCGCGAACTCGCCGTCCGGGGCGAGGCGCAGGTACTCCTGAAACTCCGTGAGCGCGTTCTCGCCCTGCCGCGCGCGCAGGAGGATGTTGCCGGCGAGCAGGTGCGCTTCGGCGAAGTCCGGCTTGAGCTGGAGCGCCCTCCCGACCTTCGGCCCGGCCTTCGCGTAATCGCCCCTGTCCCAGTAGACCCGCCCGAGCGTGTAGTGGCCGGCCGCGGACTTGTCGTCTATGGCCAGCCCCTGGTTGAGCACGCGCTCGGCCTCGTCGTACTTCTTCTGGTGGCGGTAGACCTCGCCCAGCGCGAAGAGCGCGGCGCCGCTCTTCGGGTTGAGGTCGCGCGCGCGGCCGAGCGCCGCCGCGGACTGCTCCCACTTGCCCGCGTCCATGTAGGCGGTGCCGAGCAGGAGCTGCGCCTCGTAGAAGCGCGGGTAGAGCTGGACGGCCTTCTCCAGGTGGGTCAGCGCCTCGTCAACTTTCTTATTGTCGATGAGCGCCGCGCGCCCCTTCTCAAACTCGGCGAGGGCCTCGGGCGGCACGTTCGCGTCCACGGTTCGGCCCGGCCCGCCCGAGGCCGGGGCGGCGGCGCCGTCGGCCTTCTCCGGCGTGAGCTGAAGTTGCAGGTAGTCGGAGGCGCTGGTTACGAGTTCGACCTGCCGCTGGACTTCCTTGTAGCCCTGCATGTGGATGGAGACCGTGTACTGCTCCGGCGCCAGCCCCGCGAAACGGAACTTCCCGAGCCGGTCGGTTCTCTCCTCGCCGACGTAGCCCCCGCTGAAGCGTTCGAGGCGCACGATGATGTTCTCGGCGGGCGCGCCCCCCTGGGCGAAGCGCACCTGCCCCGTGATGGATCTCCTGATCGGGAAGGGGGTGTTTTCGCGCTGCGCCGCCGCCGCGCCCGCCCATGCCGCGGTTAAGAGCAGCGCGAAGAGCAGTCGAAATACCGCGTGAGACATGGCCCAAGTCCTCCGTTAAAGTCTTAAATCGCGGGAGGGAGAAGAGGGGTTATGTTCATCCATCCCGCCGGAAAAAACAAGAGGGAGGGGAGCGAATCCCCCTCCCTCCGGAAAGCCGTCCCGCGAACGGGGCCGGGCTAAAACTCGAAGCGCGCGCCGAGCCGCATGTTGAACGGCAGGTAGAAGCCGCGCGTCAGGTCGGTCGCCGCGATGCCGGGCTTCAGGAAGTCCGGATTGTTCTGGCCCGTCGTGCTCTCGCGGAACTGGTCGGGCAGGCGCTGCGTCTGGCTGTTGAAGACGTTGAAGAAGTCGGCGATGAAGACCATGCGCGTCTTCTCCGTCAGCGCCCACTTGTAATCGGCGTGCAGGTCGAGGCGGTTGTAGAAGTCCGTCCGGCCCAGCTTGCCGCGGCCGCCGACCGGGATTTCGCCCGCGTTGGCGTAGACGGGGTGGGCGAGGAACTCGCTGATCGGCACGCCCGACTCGCCGTGGATGCCGCCGCCGAGGTTGAGCCCCTTGAGCGAGCGGCCGAAGCCGTCGCCGAAGGAGTAGTTGGCGTAGATGTTGTAGATGTGGCGACGGTCCGTGTTGAGCGGGCCAATCGCGAACTGGTCGCCGAGCAGGTTGAACTCGCCGGCCGTGAAGTCGAAGAGCGAGCTGATGGCCGGGTCGGTCTGGCCGTTGTCGTTGCGGAAGTGGCCCTCGAAGTTACCCTTCAGGCTGGCGATGCGCCAGTTCGAGAGCAGCTGCCAGTTGTTCGCGAAGCGCTTGTTCAGCTCGATCTCGACCGCCCTGTAGTTGCGCACCGCGTCGGGGAAGCCGTCGGGCACGCCGTCGCCGCCCGAGGAGCCGGCCGGCTGGCCGTTGGCGCCGTTGGTCGCGTAGCAGACGCCGAGGTCGGCGTTGACGAAGTGCGGGTCGCACTGCGACGGGACGGTGCCGCCGGGCGTGAACTTGAACGAGACGGGGTTGACCGCCGCGTCGAGCCGCGAGCTGACGTTGCCGATGAAGTAGGTCTGGCCGAAGAAGTCGGCCGACTCGGGGGCGACCACCGCCGCGTCCTCGACGATCCGGCCGAGCCGGCGGTCGAGATACCGCACCGAGAGGGTGAAGTTGCGGGGCAGCTGCTGCTCGAAGCCGATGATGTGCTCCTTCGTGAAGCCGAGCTTCGTGCCGGGCAGGATCGGGTTCGAGGGGTCGTTGGTCGAGACCGAGATGGTCGCGCCCGTGCCGCCCGCGGCGCCGGTCAGCAGGTGCGCGGCGTCGATGAGCGGCGTCACCGTGCCGAAAGAGTTGACGCGGACGCGGCGCACGCCGGCCGCGTCGACGAAGAAGTCGGGCGCGAAGCGGCCGTTGCGGAAGTCCTGCTCGGCCGAGAGCGAGCGCTCGGCCAGGTCGAGCGGGATGAACTCGAAGAAGCGGCCGTAGTTGTAGTAGATCTTCGTCTTGCCGCGGCCCAGCGGGTCGTAGGTGACGCCGATGCGCGGCGCCCAGTTGCCGGTGAAGCTGTAGCCGATGCGGTCGCCGGTCGCGCCCGGGTTGCCGATGATGCGCTCCTGCTCGGTGCGCAGGCCGAGGAGCGCGGTCACGTAGCGGTTGAAGCGCCAGGTGTCCTGGAGGTAGACGGCGTGGTAGTTCGACTGCGTGTCGAAGGAGGTGTTGCCGTACTCGCCGCGGTCCTGCCGCAGGTAGACGGGGAACTCCTCGCCGTTGATCGTGCGGATCGGGCAGAGCGTGCAGGAGGCGGCGGCGCGGAAGAGCGAGAAGGTCGCGTTGACCTCCTGGCCGATCTGGCTGGCCGGCAGCGCCGAGATGTTCGTGACGGGCACGCCCGTGGCGTTCGTCGCCGGGATCTTGAACTTCGGCCCGCTGCGGTCGCGCCGGCCCGAGTAGAAGCCGCGCTGGTACTGGTAGCCGAGCCCGAAGGTGTGCTGGCCGAGGAAGTTCGCGATCTTCGAGGTGTCGGCCGAGACGCGGTAGGTCTTGCCCTGCGTCGGCTCGATGAAGCCGTAGCCGATGGCGGTGAAGTTGCCGCGCGTGGGCTGCGTGCGGTCAACGACCTGGTTGAAGTCGGAGAAGCCCGACTCGTTGAAGTTGTTCTTGCCCTGGCCGAACGAGGCGCTCAGCGTCCAGGTCTTGGTGAGCGCGCCGTTGTAGCGCAGCGCGATGCTGCGCGTGCTGTACTCCAGCCGGTTGAGCGCCGTCGCGTTGTCGATGTTGAGCGTGACGAACGGCGCGATGTTGGTCTCGGTCGGGTCGCCGAAGATGGAGAAGGCGACGGTGTGGCTCGGGTTGATGTTGTAGTCGAGCTTGGCCGCGTAGTTGAAGCTGCGGTAGCGGCGCGCGTACTCGTCGCCGAGGATGGTGCGCAGCCCCGACCCTTCGGCGCCGCGGACGATCTCGCGCCTCACCGTCGGGTTGAACGAGGTGAAGAAGAAGAGGTGGTCCTTCGCGCCGGGGACGTAGCCGCCGAAGTCGGCGCCCACGTCGTAGTTCTCCTCGTGGAGCAGCTTGCCGAACTTGTTGGTGCGGGTGTCGTCGGCCTGCTTGCGCGTGGCCTCGAAAGCCTTGGGGCGGGCGAAGCCGTAGAGGGCGCCGTGGTACTCGTTGCCGCCCGACTGCGTGATGATGTTGATGATGCCGCCCTGCGACTGGCCGTACTGCGGCTCGAAGCCGCCCGTCTTGACCTGCACCTCCTTGATGAAGGAGGTGTTGATGCCGGTGCCGAGCGTGCCGTAGTTGCGCGTGAAGGTGCCGAGGCCGCCGAAGGCCGAGTCCGTGATGTTGACGCCGTCGGCGATGTAGAGGTTGTCGAGCGCCGAGCCGCCCGAGATGGACGGGTTGGCCGTGCCGCCCTTGCCGCTGTCGGCGACGCCGGGGGCCAGGTAGAAGAGGCTCGTGACGCTGCGCTGCACGGGGATGTTCTGGAAGAGCGTGTCGGACAGGTTCTGCCCGACGGCGGTGCTCGACAGGTCGGTCGCCGCGGCGCCCGAGACGGTCACCACCTCGGAGACCTGCCCCGGCTCCAGCTTGACCGAGATCGACGAGGCGCGCCCGACGTTGACTTCGAGGTCGGCCACCGACGCGGCCTTGAAGCCGGTCGTCTCCACCCTGACCGTGTAGAGGCCGGGGATCAGGCCCTCGAAGTTGAACGTGCCTTCGTCGCTCGTCGTCGCCGTGCGCGGCGACGGCAGCGTCTGGCCGGTGATGGTTACGGAGGCGTTCTGCACGGCGGCGCCGGTGGCGTCCGTCACCGTCCCGGTGATGGAACCCGTCGTGGAACGGTCCTGCGCGAAGGCTGAGGCCGCGCACAGGCACAGGACGACGACGAGTTGAAGTGTTTTTCTCATCTGATTATCTCCTTGATTCATAGACGAATCATGTTCAATGCTCCCTGCGACTAAGTGGATGGGGAGCGACGTGGAGGCGGGGCAGCGAGGGAAGCCCCCTCCCGTCTCCACTTATGAGGTCGTCTCGCATTACATCCGAATCGCTTCCATTTCTCTGCTAGTTGGCAAGCAGCGCACTGTCAGGGCAAGTAACATACCGTTAGCGATGGAGTGCGCGCGCGCGGCCGTAAGCCGCCACTAATGTTTACTTTAGCCTGGCCGTGATTTTGCCCGACCGGTGAGAACGCCCTAAAATCTCCGACTTTCTGAATGCTAATTCAAAAACTTGAAGATTTTAGAAATTTGGTGCAGGGCTCCGTGCAGGGCGGCTCGGGTCGAGGGCCGCAAGCCGCTGCGGCGAGTCCGTCGCGGTCGTGTGCGAGATGAAGGTCGCGTCCGAGGCGGGCGGCGGCGCGACCTCGCGGCGCACATGAAGACGGCACGGTTCGGCATCCCTCCGGAGCGACCGCCCGCGCAGCCCGCCGGATGAAGAATCTGTCCGGCTCTACAAGAATTCGTATAAGAAATTCAAATTTGTCAATTTCCGACCGTTTTCTACACCCCGTCCGGCGAGCTAATCCACTACTATGAACAATTTACACGGGCAGTGCTTGTCGGCACGACACTTGCCACCACGCGCACGAGTAAGAAATAAACCAGGCGCTGACGATTGAAGCCCTGTCTTACACGGCATCTATTGGGAAACCCCAAAACTTCTGTTCCCGCCGTCAGGACTTCCCGCAAGGGAGAGTTCTGCGCGTCGGGAGCCTCCGGAGAAGCCCACTTTTTTAAGGAGTACACGATGAGGAAATTTACGTTGGCGGTGCTGGCGCTCTGCCTGTGCGCGGCGTCGGCTTTCGCCCAGACGACTACCGGCCGGCTGGTCGGCACCGTCTCCAGCCCCGACGGCGTCATCGCCGGGGCGACCGTCGTCGTCAAGGATAACCAGACGCAGAGGGAGCAGACCATCTCCGCTAAAGAGGATGGCACGTTCACCTTCCCGCAGCTCGAAGTCGGCACCTACACCGTCACGATTACGGCGCCGGGCTTTAAGACCTTCGTCGCCACCGAGCTGAAGATCGACGTCGGGCGCGAGTACTCACTCAACCCGACGCTCGAAGTCGGCGGCGTCAGCGAGACCGTGACGGTGACGGCCGGCGCCGACATCATCAACGCCACCTCGCCGACGCTCTCGAACACCGTCAGCCCGCAGCAGATCCGCGAGCTGCCGCTGGTCGCGCGCAACCCGCTCAACCTGATTAACCTCCAGGCCGGGACCACGCCGTCCGTCGGGTTCCAGCAGACGTCGATCAACGGCATGCGCACGACGATGACCAACATCACGCGCGACGGCATCAACATCCAGGACGCATTCATCCGCTCGAACGCGACGGACTTCGCGCCGGGCCGCCCGTCGGTCGACGACACGGGCGAGTTCACGATCTCGACGGGCCTCGCCGACGCCGACGCCGGCTACGGCGGCGCGCAGGTGCGCCTCGTCACCCCGCGCGGCGAGAGCCAGCTCCACGGCGCGCTCTTCGCCTACAATCGCAACTCGCACTTCGCGGCCAACACCTTCTTCAACAACCGCGCCGGCAGCTTCGGCCCGAACTCCACGGCCGTGCTCCAGGGCCGCGCCAAGGCCGGCGACCCGGTCTCGCCGCGCCCGTTCCGCAACCGCAACCAGTTCGGCGGCCGCGTCGGCGGCCCGCTCTGGCTCCCGCGCTTCGGCGAGGGCGGCGACCGCCTCATCAAGGACAAGGCGTTCTTCTTCTTCAACTACGAGGGGCTGCGCGACCCCGTCACGTCGCTCGCGACCCGCACCATCCTGACCCCGAGCGCGCGCCAGGGCACCTTCACCTTCAACACGACCTGCACGGCGGCCACCTGCCCCGCCGGCGTCACCCCCGGCCAGACGCGCACGGTCAACATCCTCGACTTCGCGCGCAACGTCTTCCCGACCCGGAACATCCCGGGGACCATCGACCCCATCGTGCAGAGCCGCATCATCTCGGGGCTGCCCGAGTCCGGCAACCGCACCGACATCGGCGACCAGCTCAACACGACCGGCTACCAGATCAACCGCCGCTCCGACCAGACGCGCAACCAGTACACGACGCGCGTCGACTTCGACTTCAACGACCGCAACTCGCTGAACGGCATCTGGAGCTGGAACAAGGAGGTCAACCTCCGCCCGGACGTTGACACCGCCAACCCGGCCACGGTCGCGAACACCTTCGGCTACACCGTGGACCCGACCAGCGACCAGTCGTCGGAGAACAAGCAGCTCACGCTGGCCTACCGCCGGACGCTGACGTCGAACTTCATCAACGAGGTGCGCGGGGGCTTCTTCAAGAGCTTCGTGCCGTTCAACCAGAACGCGCAGCGCCCCTCGTTCTTCATCACGCCCGTGCTCGTCAACTCGCCCGAGCCGCAGTTCCTCAACCAGGGCCGCCGGACGAACAACTACACCCTCTCGGACAACGCCGACTACATCTTCGGCGACCACGCGCTGAAGTTCGGCGGCGTCTTCCAGTGGTTCCAGGTGGACACCTACAACGACGCGGGCACCATCCCGAACTACACGCTCGGCACCGGCGGCAACGCGCCCCTGCTGGCGCAGGCCAACTTCAACTCGCTCGGCGGCATCAGCAACGCGCAGCTCACCACGGCCAACGGCCTGCTCGGCCTGCTCGGCGGCATCGTCATCAACGGCACGCAGACCTTCAACACGGTGAGCCGCACGTCGGGCTTCACCCCCACGAGTCTCATCCAGCCGTTCCGCTACGAGAACCACTCGCTCTTCGTCCAGGACCGCTGGCGCGCGACGCCGACGCTCAGCCTGACGCTCGGCCTGCGCTACGAGCTCTACCCGGCGCTCAGGCTGGCCAACGGCCTCGCGCTCGAGCCGCTGATCCCCGAGGGCACCGACCCCCTCGAAGCGGTGCTCAACCCGCTGGGCACTTACACCTTCCTCGGCACGAACGCCGGGAAGGAGAACGCCTACCACAAGTCCGACAATAACAACTTCGCGCCGACCATCGGCTTCGCCTGGTCGCCGAACTTCAAGAACAACCTCCTCGGCGCCGTCTTCGGCAAGGAGGGTCGGACGACGATCCGCGGCGGCTTCGGGATCATCTACGCCAACGACTCGCTCGTCACGACGCTGAGGAACGCGGGCGCCGGCAACGTCGGCCTCGGCGCCACGGCCGGCGCCGCGCGCCTCGGCAACGTGGCGACCGGCGCGACGCAGCTCGACGACCGCCTCTCGGCCGGCGTGCGGCCCATCGTCACGCCGACGTTCATCAGCGACCGGAACTTCATCTTCAACAACCGCACCTCGGCCAACCCGAGCAACTTCGGGACGGTCTTCGCCATCGACCCGAACCTGAAGACGCCCACGGTGCAGCAGTACAGCGTCGGCATCCAGCGCGAGCTGGGCTTCCAGACGGCGCTGGAGGTGCGCTACGTCGGCACCCGCAGCAGCAACCTGTGGCGCAGCGTTGACTACAACCAGATCAACATCTTCGCCAACGGCTTCTTCGCCGACTACGAGCGGGCGCGCGCCAACCTGGCGCTGACGACCTCGCTCTTCCCCACCGACCCCACGCGCCAGACGGCCTTCTGCACCACGCTGACGCCCGTCCCGGCCGGCTGCCAGCCGCTCTCGGTCTTCCAGCTCGGCGGCACCGCGGCGCCCGGGCGCCTCGTCGTCGGGACGGGCGGCCTCGCCACCGCCACCTTCAACGGCCACCTGACCGGCGGCACGCCCGGCGAGGCGGCGCTCGCGTTCATCACCGGCGGCTTCAACGGCGGGCCGACGATAGACAACCCGTCGGCCTCCCCGTTCATTAACTTCGTGGCGAACCCCGGCAGCGGCGTCGTCAACCTCTTCCAGAACGGCGGCTGGTACAACTACAACGCGCTCCAGGCGGAGGTGCGCCGCCGCTTCGCCAACGGCCTCTACTTCCAGGGTAACTACACCTTCTCGAAGAACCTGACGAACGCCATCGGCACGTCGCAGACGCTCGTCGAGCCGTTCCTCGACAACGCCAGGCCGGAGCTCGACAAGGCGCGCGCCGACTATGACCTGACGCACGTCTTCAACTTCAACGGCAGCTACGAGCTGCCCTTCGGCCGCGGGAAGAGGTTCTTCTCGGGCGCGAACGGCTTCGTCGACCGCCTCCTCGGCGGCTGGCAGCTCACGGGCATCTTTACCATCACCTCCGGCTCGCCCCTGACGTTCACCGACCCGCGCGGCACGTTCAACCGCACGGCCCGCTCGGCCCGCCAGACGGCGAACAGCTCGCTCAACACCAACCAGATTCAAGACCTGATCGGCTTCTACGACACGCCGTGCGGCCTGTTCTACATCAACCCCGCGGTGCTCAACATCAACCAGACCACCTGCGCCGGCTCGGGCCGCGCCTCCGAGGGCTTCGGCAGCACGCCGTTCGAGGGGCAGGTCTTCTTCAGCGTGCCCCCGGGCCAGACGGGCACGCTCCCGCGCTCCATCGTGAACGCGCCCAACTACTGGAACCTCGACGCCTCGCTGATCAAGAACATCAGGATCACCGAGAGTCAGCGGCTCCAGCTCCGCATGGAGGCCTTCAACGCCTTCAACAACGTCAACTTCTTCCCGGCGGGTCAGAACCTGGACATCACCAGCACGAACTTCGGCCGCCTGACGCAGACGACCGGCGCGCGCATCGTCCAGTTCGCCGCCCGCTACGAGTTCTAAACCTTACGGGGGCCGCCCGCGGGCGGCGCCGATGTGAGAAGGGCGTCAACCCCGAAAGGGTTGACGCCCTCTTTTTTTCCTCGCCCGTTTTTTCCTCCCGGGCCGCACGCTTACTCCCCGGCCTTGTCGTCCACGTCGAAAGACTTGGGGTCTATCGGCTGGTTGTAGGCGAAGTTCGACAGAGCGAAATCCCACTCCATCCGGTACGAGCCGCCGGGCAGCGTGATCTCCAGCCCCAGCTTGTACTGGTGCGGCAGCGTCAGCCCGCCCTCCTTGCGGAAGTCCGCGAAGTCCTCGACCATCCGGTAGCGGCTCTCGATCTGGCGCGCGCTGTTGTTGGGGTTCGTGCCCATCTGCGAGGAGAGCGAGCGCGTGTACTCGGTGCGCAGGTGCTGGAAGGTCTCGGCGTCGAAGAAGAGCGTGACGTTGAGGTCGGAGCCGCCGCGCGCCAGGTACTTGAGCGCGTGCGCCGGGCGCTCGCCCACCTTCTTCAGGCCGCCGTATTCGAGCTTGGGCTTCTTCGAGGCCAGGTCGAGGAGCGGCCACGCCTGCGAGAGCGCGCCGCCCAGGAGCCCCTGCTTGATGACGCTCTTGTTCGTCATCAGGAACTCGCCGAGGGTCGAGCGGCGGCCCGGCAGCACGTAGCTGGTGGAGACGTCCTCGCCGTCGAACCCGATCTTGTCGTGCGGGTAGTTGGCGACGCCGTCGAAGACCATCCCGACGGCGTGCTTCGCGCCCTGCGAGAAGAAGACGGCGCGCCCCGGCACCTGCCCCACGCTCGGCGCGCGGAAGTTCGCCACGACCACCCCCGTGATGACGCGGGCCGTGATGGAGGCGCGCGTCTCGGGGGCGCCGACGGCCTCCAGGTGCCTGGCGACCACCTGCTCGGCGGTCATCTTCTCCTTGTCGCGGGCGTTCGAGGCCGCCGGAGCGTTCGGGGAACTCGCGAGCAGCGAGAGGGTAAGAAGGGCGATGGTGACTGGTCTTAGCCTCATGTCGAATCTCCGCTGTGGTTAGGTCAATCTAAGTGTGCAGGCTGGCTCCGGCCTGCGTCGGTTGGACGGGGGCGCATTGTAACGCAGCCGCCCCCGGCCGCATAACGCCGCGGACGGCCGCCGCCTTCCGCCGGGGGGAGAGTTTTTTCGAGCCCGCGCGCGCGGCGGGACGGCGCCCCCTCGCGGCGGCCTCTTCGTCCGCACGCACCTCCGAATCTTCATAAATTCGGATTATCGTATTCACGTTTCTGAATTTTTTTTGGCGAAAATAGCGCCCGCGCCCCGCTATTTTCCGTGATATCCGCGCGTACGCCAAACGTTTGTGGGGTGGAACACTCTTTGCCGTGTTACTGGCTGTCAGTCCGTTCTTTTCAACTGATCCGGCACGCCGCGCCCAGGCCCTTCGCACGAACGCCCGGAGATTCGCTGCGGGGGACGGGAATCGGGTTGCGCCCCCTTACCATCCGCCGCGGCCGCGTTCGACGGCACCGCGGCGTGCCCAACTCGCGAAGGTCGGTTCCCGGCCGTGCCCGTCTCCAACGCCGGCCGAACCAAGCCTGCGCCCAAACCCGCGTGGGTCAAGCACTCTTGACCCGGGACGTAAGAAGCGCCCTTTTGCCAGTTTAAAAAGGAGATTCAATTCGATGAGAAGACTCACCTCAATGGCGTTTGCCGCGCTGTTCGTCGTCGCGCTCTGCGCGACGGCGTTCGCGCAAGGCACCTCGACGCTGACGGGCACGGTCACCGACCCGAACGGCGCCGTCGTGAGCGGCGCCACCGTCACCGCGACCAACGTCGCCACCAACGTCTCTGCCACGACGCAGACCACCGACTCCGGCCTCTACCGCTTCCCCACGCTGCCCGTCGGCACCTACAACGTCAGGGTCGAGGCCTCCGGCTTCAGCACCGCGGCGGTCGAGCAGGTCGTCCTGTCGGTCGCGCAGGTCGTGACGCAGGACATCAAGCTGGCGGTCGGCTCGGCGAGCGAGACCGTGACGGTCACGGCCGGCGGCGAGCAGCTCGCGCAGCCGTCGGAGTCGAGCGTCTCGCAGCTCCTGAACCGCAACGTCTGGGAGACCTACCCGCTGGAGAACCGCGACACCAATGAGTTCATCAACCTGCTGCCCGGCGCCGTCCCCGACGAGTTCGCCGGCAGCACCCGCGGCGCGGCCGTCAACGGCGTGCGCGGCGGCACGGGCAACTTCCTCGTGGACGGCTTCGACAACAACGACCAGGGGCAGGGCGGCCGCGGCGCGCTCGTCTCCGGCGGCATCACCAGCATCTCGCCCGAGGCCATCCAGGAGTACCGCGTCATCACCAACAACTACGCCGCGCAGTACGGCAAGGGCGGCGGCTTCGTGGCCGAGTCGGTCTTGCGGCCCGGCACCAACGACATCCACGGCTCGCTCTTCGAGTACAACCGCATCCAGAGGCTGGCGGCCAACGACTTCTTCTCGAACCGCGCGGGCGTGAAGGACTCGCTCGTGCGCAACCAGTTCGGCGGCTCCTTCGGCGGGCCGATCAAGAAGGACAAGACCTTCGCCTTCGGCACGGTCGAGCTCTCGCGCCTGCGCCAGGCCGCGCCGCTGACCACCACCAGCACGACCCAGCAGTTCATCAACTTCGTCCAGAGCGGCGCCTTCGCCACCTTCCACGAGTCGAACCCGAACGGGCTCTGCGTCGTCGCCACCGGCGCGGCCTGCCCGGGCGCCTTCAGCCGCTCGCGCACGCTCGGCTCGATCTACCGCCTGTACGATGCGGCCCAGGACATCCCGCTGGCGACCCAGAACCTGACGAACGAGGCCGGCGGCCTCTTCACCGCGGGCATCCTCGACGCGCCCATCGTCTACCCCGTCCCCGTCTACGGCGACGTGACGGTCGTCAACCCGGCCTTCTCGAACATCGCGCGCTTCAGCATCAAGGCCGACCACACCTTCACCTCGAACACCAACCTGACCGCGACCTTCCTCTCCGAGGACTCGGACAACGGCGACACCTACGGCGGCGGCGACCAGCCCATCGCGGCGCCCTTCTTCTCGCCGGGGCGCTCGATCCTGACGGGCCTGACCCTGAACCACACGCTCACCCCGACGATCACCAGCGAGTCGAAGGCGAGCTACCTCCGCCACCGGCGCGACTTCCCGGCCTGCCCCGGCACCGCCGGCATGCCCTCGATCTTTACGGGCTTCGACCCCATCGGCGTCCAGCTCGGCTGTTCGGCCGGCCTGCCGCAGTTCTTCACGGACAACCAGTTCCAGTTCCAGCAGCACTTCTCGATTCTGAGGGGTTCGCACAGCTTCCGGACGGGCGCCGAGTACCGCCGCATCCGCAACGGCTCCGCCTTCGAGACGACCTCGACCGGGCTCTTCCTGCCGCACGGCGTCGAGGAGCTTCTGACCGACGGCTTCTTCGGCGACGAGGCCGACCTCGTCCTCTTCGGCGAGCCCACCTTCGGCGCCTTCACGCAGGCGCAGGTGACCCTCGACCCGCGGACGGGCACGGTGCCCGAGTACTACCGCGGCTTCCGCGCCAACGAGGTGGCGGCCTACTTCCAGGACGACTGGAAGATCCGCCGCAACCTGACCCTCAACCTCGGCCTGCGCTACGAGTACTTCGGGCCGCCGCACAACTTCCGCTCGGGCCTCGACTCGAACTTCTACTTCGGCTCGCCGTCCACGCCCGTCCCGTCGGCCTCGGCCAACGTGTTCTTCCCCTTCAACAACGAGCTCACGGCCCGGGTGGCGCGCGGCGGCTTCCAGCAGCGCGACAACAACATCTGGCAGAAGGACTGGAACAACTTCGCCCCGCGCGCCGGGTTCGCGTGGGACGTCTTCTCCGACCAGAGGTTCGTCGTGCGCGGCGGCGCCGGCATCTTCTACGACCGCATCTGGAACAACCTCTTCGAGAACATCCGGTTCAACCCGCCGACGTTCTCCTTCAACACCATCACCAGCCCCGCGTTCGGCGGGCAGAAGCCCATCGGGCCGCTCTCGTCGCCCGGCCTCTTCACCGCCCCGTTCCAGGAGTCGAGCCGCAAGCTCTTCAACTCTCCGGCCTTCGCGGGCCTGCCGCAGCCGCGCCACATGGACGAGAACCTGAAGATGCCCTACGTGCAGCAGTTCTTCCTCGGCGTGCAGCACGAGTTCTGGAGGGACTTCCTGTTCGAGGCCAACTACATCGCGACGGCCGGGCGCGGCCTGACCGGCGTCATCGACATCAACACCTTCCCGGGGCGCACGCGCGGCGGCGACTCGCGCCGGCCTAACACCACCATCGCCTCGGACAACTTCCGCACCAACGCCTTCTCCTCGATCTACCACGGCGGGCAGTTCGGCGTCCGCAGCCGCGGCTGGCACGGGCTCCAGTTCAACAGCCACTACACCTACTCGAAGGCCATCGACGAGCTGAGCGACGCCTTCAACGCCGACCTGCGGCACGGCAACTTCCGGCCGCAGAACCCCTTCAACATCCGCGTCGACCGCGGCCGCGCCGACTTCGACATCACGCACCGCTTCGTGACCGGCTTCAGCTTCGAGCCGGGCCTCTTCAAGGAGAACCGCTGGCTCGGCGGGTGGGTGGCGACCGGAATCTTCCAGATTCAGTCGG
The DNA here is from genome assembly GCA_036389235.1 of Pyrinomonadaceae bacterium. Taxonomy (GTDB): domain Bacteria; phylum Acidobacteriota; class Blastocatellia; order Pyrinomonadales; family Pyrinomonadaceae; genus QHXN01. Next base: position 15,967 of record DASVQJ010000164.1, read on the forward strand.
GCGTCCCCTTCACCGTCTACCACAGCGGCCAGGACCCCAACGCCGACGGGTTCACGAGCGACCGCGCCGTCTTCCTCGGCACCGACGGGGACAGCATCTACACGAACAACAGCCCGGCCGACGGCTACTTCGACACGTCGCTCTTCGAGGGGATGAACACCCGCGTCGGGCGTCTCGGCGCGGCCGCGGCCTGCGGCCCCAACAACGGCGTCGTCATCAGCAACACCCGCTGGTGGTGCGACGGCACGCTCGGCCGCAACACGTTCGAAGGCCCGGGCTTCTGGAACTTCGACTTCGGGCTGCACAAGAAGTTCAGGGTCACGGAGAACACGGCCCTGCAACTCCAGGCCAACGCCTTCAACATCTTCAACCACACGAACTTCGGCATCCCGACCGGCAACATCAACAGCCCCAGCTTCGGCCGCTCGACCTTCACGGTCGGCACGCCGCGCGTCATTCAGCTCGCCATCCGGTACGACTTCTAAGTCCGCCGGAAGGCCGAGCCTTCGACCCGAAAACTTCGAGGGCGCCGACTCCTAAAAGTCGGCGCCCTCTCTTTTTTCACCTGACTGACGCCCGCCCTCGCGGCCGGGCCTTCCGCCCCCGTCTCAGCCGCCGCAGACCATCCGCGCGAAGCCTTCGAGGTCGAGCGCGCGGACGGGCAGCCCTATCTTTCGCTCCAACTCGTCGAGCCGCGTGCCGTCGAGCATGACGGGCTCGTCCGACTTGTGCGCCGTGCGCGGGATGACGACGAACTCGCCCTCCAACTCCCCCCGCGCGGCCTCGACGCACCGGCCGGTCATCAGCCCCGCGACGACGATCTCCTCGCCGAAGTACCTGTTCTCCACCGCGACGACGCGCAGGCGCGTCCCCGCCGTCTCGTTCAGACGCCCGACCAGCTCTCCGAGCACGGGCGCGAAGAGCGTCCCCGTCAGGACAGTCCCGTGCAGTCGCGCCGCGCCGCGCACGCCCGCCTTCTCCACCCGCCGCAGCAGGCGGCCGAACTCCTCGCGGAACGAGCGCACCATGCCGACGCCGTCCTCTATCTGCGGGTAGTCGCCGTAGTGACGACGCCCCGGAACCTTCCGGCCCGCGCGCAGATAAATCTCGTCGCCGAGGAAGGCGAAGTTCGTCCCCAACCTCTCCTTCAACTCGCGCTGCATCGCGGAGACTTCGCGTATGACCTCGCGGCACCACTCGGGCGTCACGGGCGTCAGGCGCTCGTCCGTGTTGTAGCGCGTCAGCCCCAGCGGCACTATCGCGACGCTGCGCACGCGCGGGTACTCGGCCGCCAGGTCGGCGATGGTCTTGCGCAAAACTTCGCCGTCGTTAATGGTCGGGCACAGGACGACCTGAGCGTGAATCTCTATCCCGGCGTCCATCATCCGGCGCATCTTGTCGGAGATGTCTGCGCGCTTCTCGTCAACGCCGAGCAGGTACGCGCGAACCTTCAGGTCGGTCGCGTGGACTGAGACGTACTGCGGGGTGAGCCGCTGCTCGACGACGCGCGTCATCTCGTCCTCGGTGATCGAGGAGAGCGTCG
>DASVQJ010000165.1:0-25846 GCA_036389235.1 Pyrinomonadaceae bacterium
GGTCGCGCAGCGCCTCGGCCTCCACGCCGCGCGCCAGCAACTCCTCGTCGGTGAAGAAGGTGATCGACTCGACCCCGCCGCGCAGGTTCCGCCAGAACTCGCCCACGTCGCGCGCCCCGGGGAACCGCCCCGCCATCCCGACGATGGCGACGCCCAGCCCTTCCATCAGATCGCTCGCATCACGTTCAGCCATCGGACTCACTTCCTCGACCGCCCCGCGTTCTGCCTCACCCGCAGGAGACTTTCCCTCTGCTTCCTGGCGCGCTCCCTGCTCGTCTCGAAGGAGGGCAGCTCGGCCTGCTCCTCGGCGAGGAACTTGGAGAGGGAGCTGACGGTCGGGTGCTCAAGCAGTTTAATGATCGGTACTTCTTTCCCGAACGCCTCTCTGAGCTGGCTGTGGACCTGAACCATCAGCAGCGAGTGCCCGCCGAGCTCGAAGAAGTTGTCATAGCGGCCGACCTTTTCCACCCCGAGCGCCTGCTGCCAGATGGCGGCGACGGCCCGCTCCACGTCGCTGCGGGGCGCGGCGTAGCCGCCGCGCGAGTGCAGGGCGCTGCCGCCGGGGTCGGGCAGGGCCTTGCGGTTCACCTTGCCGTTCGAGGTCAGGGGCAGGGCCTCAAGCAGCACGAAGGCCGCCGGCACCATGTAGTCCGGGAGCCGCCTCCTCAGGTGGTTGCGCAGCTCGCCGACTTTGAGGAGCGACGGCTGCGCGGGGACGACGTAGGCGACGAGGCGTTTGTCGCCCTGCGCGTCCTCGCGTGCCGAGACGACGGCCTCGCGCACGGTCGGGTGCTCGTTGAGCGCCGCCTCGATCTCCTCCAGTTCGATGCGGAAGCCGCGGAGCTTCACCTGCTGATCGACGCGGCCCAGGAATTCGACGTTGCCGTCGGGGCGGTACCGCGCGAGGTCGCCCGTCCTGTACATGCGGCGGCCGGGCTCGGGGCCGAACGGGTCGGGGACGAACCTTTCGGCCGTGAGCCCGGGGTGTCTGAAGTAGCCGCGTGCGAGCCCGTCGCCGCCGATGTAGAGTTCGCCGGTCACGCCGACGGGCACGGGGTTGGCGTGACGGTCGAGGAGGTAAAGGCGCGTGTTCGCGATGGGGCGGCCGATGGCCACGTCGCCCGCTTGGCCGCCGAGGTCGTAGGTGGCCGACCAGATGGTCGTCTCGGTCGGGCCGTACATGTTGACGGCCCGGGCCGGCAGAGACTCCTCGACCTGCCTCGCCAGCGAGGGCGGCAGTGCTTCGCCGCCGAGCATCAGTAACCGCAGGGATTGTAGAGCCGACAGCGCATCGGCGTCCACGCTGAACATCCGCATCATCGTCGGCGTGCACTGGAGGAGCGTCGCGCCGTGCCTGCGGGCCTGGCTCGCCAGCGAGTAGCCCGCGGCGCTGCGCCCGCGCTCGGAGAGCTCTTTCAGTTCGTCCAGGCGGCGCAGGTTCGCCAGCGTCGAATCCACGTCCACGCCGAAGTCGATCAGGCAGGCGACCTCGTCCACGCCGAGGGCCTTCAGGTCTTCGACGACGGGGGCGCAGGTCTCGGGGCTGCCGAAGAGCGCGCTCGTCTCGAAGTAGCGGTCGAAGGCGAAGGCGAGCAGGTCTTCGGTGTCCTTGGCGCTCATGCTTTCGAGCTTCACCGGCAGGTTGAGGCTCTTAATCAGGTTGGCGATGAGGCCGATGGACGACCTGAGATAGTTGGTGAACGGCGCCCTGACCTTCTCGCGCACCTCCTCGCGGCTCTCCCCGACGAAGGTGTGGAGCATCAGGGTGACGTGCCCGGACTCAGGGTCGTGGCCGTGCCGGGCGCGCGCGTCGCGGTAGAGCTTGATTCGCTCCGCCACGTCTTCGAGCGACTGGCCGAGCAAGTGCGTGAGGACGTTGACGCCGAGCTCGCCCGCCTTGGCGAAGGTCTCGGGGGCGCCGGCCGCCGTGAGCCAGACGGGCAGCTTGGGCTGTATCGGCTTGGGGAAGATTCGCGCCTCGAACTCGTTCCCGCTGCCGCCGCGGACGGCGACCGAGCCGCCCTGCCAGAGGCGCTGCACCGCCTCGATGGCGCGCACCATGACCTCCTTGCGCGAGGCGTAGTTCTCGGGGAAGAAGACGAAATCGTCGGCGTGCCAGCCCGAGGCGAAGGCGAGCCCGACCCTGCCCTTCGACAAGTTGTCAACGACCGACCACTCCTCGGCCACGCGGATCGGGTGATGCAGTGGCAAGACGACGCTGCCGCCGCGCAGTTGCACCCTCTCGGTCACGGTCGCCAGCGCCGCACTCACCACCGACGGGTTCGGGTAGAGGCCGCCGAAGGCGTGGAAGTGACGCTCCGGCGTCCAGACGGCCGTGAAGCCGTGCCGGTCGGCGAACTTCGCCCCTTCGAGCAGCAGGCGGTACTTGTCCCCCGTCGCCTCCGAGTCGTCGCTGGCGAAGTAGAAGAGGCTGAACTGAAGCCTTCTGTCCGACCCCCCGCGCCGGGCGGCGGGGCTCGCCGCCTGCTCGCCGAGGATGACGACGCGCGCGCCGCGCGCAAGCGTCCAGAGCAGTTCGAGTACAGAGATGTCGAAGGAGACGCTCGTCACGGCCAGCAGCGTGTCCGAACTCCGGCAGCCGAGCCGCTCGTCCATGCCGACGAAGAAGTTGACGACGCCGCGGTGGCAGAGCATCACGCCCTTCGGCCGGCCCGTCGAGCCGGAGGTGTAGATCACGTACGCCAGGTTGTTCGACGAGGTGAGGTTGACGGGGTTCTCGTCGCTCTCCTGCCCGACGCGCTCCCGGTCGGAGTCGAGGCAGACGGTCTGCACCGGCTGCGGCGGGAGCCGCGTCAGCGTCCGCCGCTGTGTGACGAGCGCCGCCAGCCCCGCCTCTTCCAGCATCATGCCGAGGCGGCCCTGCGGGTACTCGGGGTCGAGCGGGACGTAGGCGCCGCCCGCCTTGAGGATGCCGAGCAGCCCGACGACGAGTTCGGTCGAGCGCCCCACGCAGATGCCGACGCGCGACTCCGGCCCGACGCCGAGGCGCCGCAGGTGGTTGGCCAGCCGGTTCGCGCGCCGGTTCAACTCGCCGTAGGTGAGTTGCTCGTCCTCGAAGACGACGGCCGCGGCGTCGGGCGTGCGCTCGGCCTGCTGCTCGAAGAGTTCGTGGACGCAACGCTCCTCCGGGAAGTCACGCTCGGTCGCGTTCCAGTCCGTGAGCAACTGCCGGCGCTCGCCTTCGGTCAGGAGCGGCAGGTCGGAGACGCGCTGCGCGGGGCGCGCGGCGATGCCGCGCAGCAAGGTCTGGTAATGGCCCGCCATTCGCTCAATGGTCGCGGCCTCGAAGAGGTCTGTGCTGTACTCAAGCGAGGCCGTGACCGCGCCGCGCGACTCGGAGACGGTGAGCGTCAGGTCGAACTGCGCCACCTGCTGTGCCAGCGGCAGCGGCTCCAGCCCCAGCCCGGCCGGACGCGCATGACGGTCAGACCCGGCGGCGTTTGACGACGGCGCCTCGTCGGCGGGCAGGTGCGACTTCTGCCAGATGAACATCGCCTGGAAGACGGGCGAGCGGCTCGGGTCTCTCGCCAGTTGAAGCTTCTCCACCAGCAGCGTGAAAGGGTAGTCCTGGTGTTCGAGCGCCGCCAGCACCGTCGTGCGCACGCGCGCGAGGAACTCCTCGAAGGTGGGCCGGCCCGAGAGGTCGGCGCGCAGCACGACCGGGTTGACGAAGTAGCCCACCACGCCGGAGAACTGCGCCGACACCCTGCCCGCCGCCGGAGAACCGACGATGATCTCCTCCTGTCCCGTGTAGCGGTAGAGCAAGACCTGAAAGGCTGCGAGCAGCACCGAGTAGAGCGTGGCCCCCTGCGCGCGCCCCACCTCCCGCAGCCTTTCGACCTCGGGCTCGCCGAGTTGAAATCGCAGCGCCGCGCCGCCGTATCCCTGCACCGCGGGGCGCGGGCGGTCGGTAGGCAGGTTCAGCACCGGCAACTCGCCCGCCAACTGCTCCGACCAGAACGACCAGAGCCGCGCGCCCTCGGCGCCCGCCAACATCTCCGACTGCCAGCGCACGAAATCCGAGTACCGCAGGGGCGGCGGCGCCGGGGCCGCCCGCACGCCCGACGCCTCCGCCTCGTAGACCTCCTGCAGCTCGCGCACGAGCACCGCCAGCGACCAGTAGTCGGCCACGATGTGATGCACCGTCAGCAGCAGTACGTGCTCGCCGCCCGCCCGCGCGAACAGGCAGAGGCGGAGCAGCGGGCCTCGCTCAAGGTCAAAGGGCCGGAGCGCCTCGTCCGCGATGCGTGCGTCAAGAGACGCTTCGTCGAGGGCCGAGGCGTCGAACTCTTCCAGGTAGACCTCTGCGCGCTCGCCCACACGCTGAAGCGGCCTCCCGCCCGGGGCGCTAAAGGTCGTCCGCAGGCACGCGTGGCGGCCGGCGAGCACCTCGAAGGCCCGCCTGAGCGCCGCCACGTTGAGTGCCCCGCCGATTCGGAAGGCCGCGGCGATGTTGTAGGCCGGGCTCTCCGGCGAGAGGCGGTGCAGGAACCATAGCGCCTGCTGGCCGTGCGAGAGCGGGTACTCGGTCGGCTCGTCGGCCGAAGCGCCCGGGCGCGGGGCGCGGGCTGAGCCGTCGGCCGCCAGTTGCGCGTAAGCGTGCGCGGCCAGTTCGGCGATGCTCGGGCTGCGGAGGAAACTCGCCATCGGGACGACGACGCCGAGGCCCTCTTCCAGGCCGTGCGTCAGCTCGATGGCCGCCAGAGAGTCCAGGCCGTAGAAGACGATGGGGCGGTTTACGTCAACCTCCGCCGCGGCGATGCCGGCGCCGGCGGCGAGGCGCGACACCAGCCAGCTTTCGATGTCGCCGGGGCCTCGCATCGGGGTGGCTGGCGCCGGCTCCGCCTCCGCGACTGCGCCGGGCGCCACAGTCGCGCGCCTCTCGTGCAGAACGTCCAGGCCGCCCGAGAGGAACAGTTCGCGGCAGGCGCGGCGCTGGATTTTGCCGCTGGAGGTCTTGGGGATGCTCCCGGCCCTGATGAGCGCGACGGCGTAGACCTGAACCTCGTGCTCTTCGGCCACGGCCTCGCGGACGGCCTCGACCACCGCATCCGGCTCGGCGTGCTGGCGGTGCTCCAACTCGTGAACGACCACCAGCCGCTCTTCGCCCTCGGCCTCGACGGAGAAGGCCGCGCCGCCGCCGGGACGCAAGGCGGGGTGGCACCGCTCGACCGTCTTCTCGATGTCGTCCGGGTAGTGGTTGAAGCCCCGGATGATGATCACGTCTTTGAGGCGGCCGGTGATGAAGAGTTCGCCGCCGTCGAGGAAGCCGAGGTCGCCGGTCCGCAGGTAAGGCCCGCCGCCGTCTGAGAGGCGCGCGCGGAAGGTTCGCTCGGTCTCGTCGGGGCGGTTCCAGTAGCCCTGCGCGACGCTGCGACCGGAGACCCAAATTTCTCCGACCTCGCCGGGCGCGCACCTGCTCAAAGTCTCGGGGTTGACGACGGCGACAGTCTGCCCCCGCATCGTCTCGCCGCAGCCTACGAGCAACTGCCTCTTCTCGTCGCCGGCCGGCGCCGCAGCCGCGCCGGCCTTGAGGGCGGTCGCGCTCGCCGCCTTGATGACCGGCGGCGCCCCCTTGCGGCCGCCCGAGACCATCAGCGTCGCCTCGGCGAGCCCGTAGCAGGGGTAGAAGGCTTCGCGCCGAAAGCCGCAGGGCGCGAACGCCTCCGCGAACCGCTCAAGGGTTTCCGGGCGCACCTTCTCAGAGCCGTTGAAGGCGACGCTCCAACTGCGGAGGTCGAGTTCCGCGCGCTGCTCGGGCGTGACCCGGCGCACGCAGAGGTCGTAGGCGAAGTTAGGGCCGCCGGTCGTCGTCGCCTTGTGGCGGGAGATGGCCCGCAGCCACCTCGACGGGCGCTGGAGGAAAGAGGCCGGCGACATCAGGACGCAGGGCAGGCCGCCGTACAGGGGTTGCAGGAGCCCGGCCATGAAGCCCATGTCGTGAAAGGTCGGCAGCCAGGAGACGTACTTGTCTTCGGGCGTGTGGCCGACGGCGCGGTAGACCAGCGCCGCGTTACAAAGAAGGTTCTCGTGCGTGAGCATCACCCCTTTGGGCGCGCCCGTCGAGCCGGAGGTGTACTGCAAAAAGGCCAGGTCGTCGCCCGCCAACTCCGGCCCGCGCCAGCCCTCGTGCCCCACGGCCGGGGCGTCGTCGGCAGTCAGCCATTGGTGCGCGGCTGCCAGCTCCGCGGGGCGGTCGGGCAGCTTCTCGATACGCGAGCGGATGGTCGGGGTCGTGAGCGCGAACTTCGCGCGGGCGTCCGAGACGATGGCCCACAGCCGCAGGGCGTTCCGGTTCTGCCGCGGCGGGTAGGCCGGCACGCCGACCGCGCCGGCGTAGAGGCAGCCGAGGAAGGCGGCGGTAAACTCCAACCCCGGCGGGTACAACAGGAGCACGCGCTCGCCGCGCGCCCCGCGCGCGTGCAGCTCCGCCGCGACGGCGCGCGCGCGCCTGTCCAACTCCCCGTAAGTGAGGCTCTCTTCCTCCTCTTCGCCGTCGCGCAGGAAGGTGTAGGCCACCATGTCGGGCCGGTGCGCCGCCCTCCACCTGAGGAGTTCGACCAGCGTGGCAGCCCGCGCGGGCGCTCCAAGAAGGTAATCGGAACCTGAGCCCGAGATGTCTCTCATCCCCCCTCCGGCTATCACGTCCGTTGTGTGCGGGCCGGCCGCCAGGCCCTGCTCGAATCGTCGGGCGGCGAGCCGCCTCTAAGGTCTGAGCGAGATAAGGCGCGAGGACCAAAGCTCGTTCAGTCCACGCACGACTTCACGCGCCTCCCTCTCGCCCGAGAGGCCGGCCTCTTCGAGCAGCCGGCCGGCCGTCTGCCTGCCGTCGGCCAGCGACAGGAGGCGGAAGAGTCCGGCCGGCAGCGGGCGCTTGAAGGCGTGGTCGTAGCTGTTGCCCAGGGTCAACTCTTCGACGCGCCTCCCGTCCGGCTCCGCCCTCCTGACGTGGTGCAAAGAGATGTGCGGCGGCAGCGAGGGCTTCAGGGAGAGGTGATCTCGCCAGGCGGCCTCTTTCTTCTCGACGAGGTGGTCGCCGACGACGAGGTAATTGAGGCCCGTCGTCAGGAAGCAGACCACGGCGTCTTCCACGGAATTGACTATCGGCTCGGCATTGTTGTTGAAAGAGGTGTTGAGCAGCACGGGGACGCCCGTGAGCTGCATGAAGGCGTGGATCAGCTCCCAGTACTTGGGGTTCGTCTCGCGCGAGACGGTCTGAATCCTCGCCGTCCCGTCCACATGCGTCACGGCGCCGAGCAGCGCGCGCTTCTCCTCCTTCACGGCGACGACGAAGACCATGAAGGGGAGCCTCGGGTCGTCGGCCGGGACCTCGAAGAACCGCCCGACTTCCTCCTCCAGCACGGAGGGCGCGAACGGCCTGTAGCCCTCGCGCTTCTTCACCATCTCGTTGATGCGCGCCTTGTTCTCGGCCGGGCGCGGGTCGGCCAGGATGCTCCGGTTGCCCAGGGCGCGCGGGCCGAACTCGGAGCGTCCCTGCACCCAGCCCACCACGGCGCCGTCGGCCAGCAGCGCGGCCGTGCGCCCGGCCACGTCGTCCACCCGCGCGAAGGTGATGAAGTCGCGCCAGCGCGACAGCTCTTCGGCGACGGGCTCCGCCTCGCCCACGCCCGTCCCCCAGTAGACGTGCCTGAGCGCGGCGGGCTTCGGCGCGCGGGGCTCTTGCTGGAAGTAGGCGCAGAACGCCGCCCCGAGCGCGGCCCCCGCGTCGTGCGACGCCGGCTGGACGAAGACGTTCTCGAACAGACCGGAGCGCAAAATTTTTCCGTTGAGCGTGCAGTTGTGCGCCACGCCGCCCGCGACGCAGAGGTTCTTGTGCCCGGTCTGTTCGCGGTAGCGGCGCAGGACGTGGAAGGCTATCTCCTCCAGCGTCTCTTGCAGCGACGCCGCCAGGTCCTTGTGGACCTGCGTGAACGGCTCCGCCTTGCGGCGCGGCCTGCCGACCTCGAAGAGCGCGCCGAGCCGCTCCTGATGCAACTCGTAATCGCCGCCGGGCAGCAGCGTGTAGAACTGGCGGAAGAGCGACCTGTAGGTCTCGGGGTTGCCGTAGGGGGCGAGCCCCATCACCTTGTACTCGTCGAACAGCTTGTAGCCGAGGAAGGCGATGACCTTGACGTAGAAGAAGCCGAGCGACTTCGAGACGGCGTGCTCGGCGACCGGCTCGATCTTCGTCCCCTCGCCCTGCATGACCATCCCGGAGGCGCCGTCGCCCATCCCGTCGAAGGTGGCGACGAGGCTGCGGTCGAAGCCCGACATGGCGAAGGCGCTCATGGCGTGCGCGTGGTGGTGCGAGACGAAGCGGAATTTATGCGGCTCGACTTCGGCGCCGAGCCCCCGGCGCAGGAGGTGCTGGAAATAGGACGCGGCCCCGAAGAGCTCGGGCGCGTGCGGGTCTTTGAGGAAGGTCTGCCTGGCCCAACGGTCCACGTGCTCCTCGCCGCTGTAGTAGGCTATCAGGTCCACGTCGCGCAACTCGATGCCGCGGCTCTTGAGGCACGCGCGCAGCGCCTGCGCGGGCATCTTGTTGGTGTGCTTGATGCGGTTGAGCCGCTCTTCCTCGATGGCGAAGACCACCTCCCCGTCTTCGAGCAGGACGCTCGCCGCGTCGTGTGTAAACGCGGGCTCGATGCCGGAGTGGTGCTCGTTGACAAGGTCCGGGCCGCCACAAAGTCCTAGGACGAGCACTGCGGTTCCTCCTTAAACTGTTGCCGGCCGACGTGGGCGGCCCGCTGTCCGCCTCGCGCCGGAAGGCCGGCGGCCGAGGACGCGACTCGAAGACGGCGTCTGCGCGCCCGTACGCCTGCGAAGGGGTGTGACATGGAGAGGTGTTCAGGGCTTCCCTAGGGCTGAGGCCGCGCGACTCAGGCCGGGAGACTTCCTGAGTCTTTCTCTAGGACCGGGGAATCCCGTGCTCACGGGAAAACTACTTCAGCAACTGCCTTGCGCCTGAAAGGCGCCGGCGGGGTCGAAGACCCTCACGCCGGGTCGTTCGTAACGCGTCCCTGCCGTGCGTTGGGGCCAGTCTGCCATAATTGCGGCGGCGTCGTAAAGTTTTTGACCGGCCGCCCGCGCCCGCGAATCCGCCGGCCCGGGCGACGCGCGGCGGGCCGCCGACTTAAATAAAATCGGCGGGCGACAGCGGCGGCTCGGCCCTCAGCGCCAGCCGCGGGAGGCACGCGCGCAAGCCCACGGCAAGCGTGCGCGCCTCCGCGCTTGAGGCGAGCAGCGGAACGTGCAGGACTTCGCCGGGCGTCACGTCGGCGTTCCTCTCGACGACGGCGCGGCAGGAGTCGGCGCTCCCGCACAGGTGCAGTTCGACGGCCGTGTGAGGCCCGACTGCATTCAGGTGGTAGAGGTCAACCATCTCTCTAACGGTCAGTTGCCCGGGCGCGGTGGCGCCGCCGCTCTCTTGAGCCCCGTAGGTCAGCAGGCACGGAGCGAAACACGGGGCCAGCAGGCGCGTGACGCGCCCCGCTTCGCCCATCGCGATGCCGACGACGGGACCGCCGGCGCGACTCAGGAGGTCGAAAACAGGCAGCACATCTGAAGCGCGCCGCGCCATCCCGACCAGCTTGACGGCGTCGGCTTTTCGGCTCAACTCCTCGTAGGCGGGCCACAGTCGCGCGGGCATGTCGTCGCTCCAATGCCGCGAAGCGATGAGGCGCGTGTGCGCGCCGCGACGCCCGGCGAACGCCGCCACGCTGTCCCACTCCACATCCACGAACGCGCAGCCCAGGTCGAACGCGCGGGAGAGGATGTCGAGCCGCTCGGCCTCGGAGCCGGCGAAGCGGCCGCCCTCGCGCGGCGGGCGGCACGTAATGATTAAAGGCAGCGGGGACTCCCTGACGAGCCGCGGCAGGTCGAACGACCCCATCAGGTCAAGGCGGACCTCGGCCATGCCGACATCGGGCGCGAGGTCGCGCAGCGCCGCGAGGCACGCCCCGGTGTCGGGCGGGGCCAGCGAGACGGCGATTCGATTTGCCATAGCGTGTCACCTCGGCGACGCCGCGCCCCCGGCGTCGCGGCGCCGACGGCCGTTGACCTCGCTGGCTCTGCGTCTACGCGGCGGAAGGGCTCCGTGATAAAGTCTCGCGTGTTCGCGGCGGAAGCCTTCCGCCCGCGGTCCAGCCGCCTTCTCCCGTCGGGGCGGGCCGCGACTCCGCCGCCGCCGAAAGTCAACCACGCATGCGCGATCTACGCAGGTTCGCCTCCCACTTCCGGCCGTACAGGCTCTCACTCCTGGCGGGCACACTCTGCACACTCGTCGCGTTCAGCGTCCACCAGGTCATCCCGGTCATCGTCGGGCTCGCCGTAGACGACCTCGCCTCCGGCGTCACCTCGCGCAAGGTCGCCGGCTACGCCCTGGCCGTCCTCGGCGTGAGCTGCGTGAGCAGCTTCTTCTGGTTCTTTCAGGTGCGCATTCTACTCGGCATCTCCCGCCACGTCGAATACGACATCCGGCAGAGCCTCTACGCACACCTACAGCGGATGCCGCTCTCCTTCTTCCACGCCAACAAGATCGGCGACCTGATGGCGCGCATGACCAACGACCTCGCGGCCGTCCGCCTGCTCGCCGGCAACGGCCTGATGTCGGCGCTCGTCACCGCCCTGGCCTTCCTCGTCATCCTGCCGCTGATGTTCCGCCTCAACGCGTCGCTGACGGGGTTCATCTTCCTGACGCTGACCGTCGCCTCTTTAGTCCTGAGGTACGTCGGCCGGCGCGTGCACCGCCTGTTCGCGGACAACCAACACCTGTTCGGGCAGATGATGGCGCGGGCGCAGGAGAACTTGACGGGCGTCGGCGTCGTGCGCGCCTACGCGCAGGAGGAGGCCGAGGCCGCCGCCTTCAACCGCCTGAGCCGGCGGTACGCCGAGCACAGCCTGAAGCTGGTGCGCACCTCGGGTCTGCTCCGCCCGTCGATAAATTTTCTCGGCGGGCTGTGCCTCGTCATCATCCTCTGGTACGGGGGCACGCTCACCGCCCGGGGCCGCATCACGGCGGGCGAGTTCATCCAGTTCAACCTCTACCTGATGCGCCTGTTGTGGCCGCTCGTGAACATGGGCTCCATCGCCAACCTGTACCAGCGCGGGACCGCGAGCCTGAAGCGCATCGAAAACCTTTTCGCCGTCGAGCCCGCCATCGCCGACCTGCCGGGCGCGCGCCGGCAGCCGCCCGTCCGCGGCCGCGTCGAGTTCCGACACCTCACCGTCACCCACGAGGGGCGGGCCGAGCCCGCGCTCAGCGACATCAACCTCTGCGTCGAGGCCGGGCAGTGCGTCGCCTTCGTCGGGCGCGTCGGCTCGGGCAAGTCAACCCTGATGAACCTCATCCCGCGCCTCGCCGAAGCGCCGCCCGGCACCGTCCTGATTGACGGCGTCTGCGTGCGCGACTACCCGCTCGGGCAGCTCCGGGCCAGCATCGGTTACGTCCAGCAGGAGAGCTTCCTGTTCGGGGAGTCGCTCGCCGCCAACATCGCCTTCGGCAGCGAGCAGGCCGGCCGCGAAGAGGTCGAGTGGGCGGCCGAGGTGGCGGGGCTCACCGAGGACGTACGCGGCTTCCCCGACGGGTTAGACACGCCGGTCGGCGAGCGCGGCGTCACGCTCTCGGGCGGCCAGAGGCAGCGGGTCTCGATTGCGCGCGCGGTGCTGCGGCGGCCGAGAATCCTCATCCTCGACGACGCTTTCTCGGCCGTAGACGCCTACACTGAGGAGGCAATTCTGGCGCGGCTGCGCGTCGTGATGCGCGGGCGGACGAGCCTCATTGTCTCGCACCGCGTCTCGGCCGTGCGCGACGCAGACCTCATCTGCGTGCTCGACGCAGGGCGCATCGTCGAGCGCGGCACGCACGGGGAGCTGCTCGCGGCGGGCGGCGCCTACAGGGAGCTCTACCGGCGGCAGCTCTTAGAGACTTCGCTCTCGGGATGAAGCCGCCTAGAGGTCTCGCCGGAAGAGGTAGGACATCTTGACGAAGAAGGTGCGCCCGTTGCGCCGGAAGCCGGGCTCGAACTGCCCCGTGAAGGGGCTGAAGCCGCGGTAGGAGAGGTCGTCGTTGTAGCCGGCGTAGAGGGACGTGCCCGGGTTGGGCGTCCAGCCGACGATGTACTGGCCGCGCACGCGCGCGCCGAGCGTCGTGTAGTCGAGCCGGGCGCGCGCGAAGGTGAAGCGCGTGAACTGGTAGGTCGCGCGCAGCGAGAAGATGTTGTCGCTGAAGGCGAGCCGCCCCGTGTCGTAGCGCCGCAGGCTGCTCTTCGAGTAATCAAGCGAGGCGCGCAGGGCGTTCGTCGGCTGGTAGGTGAAGTTCGCACTCACCTCGACGGCGCTGCCCGGGCCGGGGTCGAGCGGCGCGCGGGCGTCGCGGAGCGCCGCCGGGCTGACGCGCGCGTAGCGCGGCGCCGCGCCGCGGTCGAGGTCGAAGGCGCCCCAGTTCTGCCCGAAGTTCACGAAGCCCGAGAACCTCTTGCCGGGCGCGGCGCTGAAGGAGGCGGTCAGGCCCTTGCGGTAGGTGGTGCGCGCCGGGTCGTCGCCCGCGAAGGCTCCCGCGAGCCGCGGGCCGCGCGCCGCCCCGAACTCCCACTCGTAGAGCCGCTCGTAGTCGTTACTCGCGCCGAAGCTGAAGGAGACGCGCCGTCTCAGGTTGAAGGCGGCCGTGACCTGCTCGAACAGGCTCTGGGTGCGACCGCTCCAGTCGAACCGCAGGCTTGTGAAGTCGCGCAGGCGCCAGGAGACGAGCAGCGCCTTCGGCTTCGGCTCGGAGTTGTAGGTGGCGATCAGCCTCAGGAAGTTTGTGTCGGCGCGGCGCGTGAAGCCCGCGTCGGCGCGGTAGTCGCGCGTGCGCCCTTCCCCGCCGAAGTCGTAGACGAAGCGCCGCCCCGCCCTGGTCACGCCGAAGACGTAACCGAAGCCGTTGCCCGTCCGGTAAAGGTTGCGGTTGAGCAGCGGGTCGAAGAAGAAGCGGCGCGAGGTCGTGCCGAGCGCCTGAAAGAAGAGGACGGTCTGCGGGCCTAGCCGGAAGCGGCCGTCGAAGCCGGCGAGCTGGTTGTGCTTCTCGACGAAGTTGTAGCTGGTGGCCGTGAGGCCGAAGTAGTTCTCCTCCCCCGTCTCGCGCTTCAGGCGCAGGACGCCGACGTAGGCGTTCCTGCCGAGAAACCTCGCGACGCGGCGGAGCGCCGCCGGGTCGGAAAGCTCGGCCGGCGTGGCGCTGCCCGGCCCGCTGTCGGAGGCGAAGAGCAGGCCGAAGGTGTCGCGCCCGCGCTTGCCCGTGAGCTTGACCGCCAAGTCCGGGGCAATGATGGTGCGGGTGTGCACCGGCTGGAGCGGCGTCTGGAAGATGTCGATGCCTTCGAGGAAGAAGGGGCGCTTCTCCTGGAAGAAGATGGGGAAGCGCTGGTTGGCCGTGACGACCGTCTCGTCGGCTTCGACCTGCGCGAAGTCGGGGTTGACGGCGAAGTCGAGCGTCACGTCCGGCGTGATGCCGAGTTTCGCCGTCAGCCCCACGTCCTGCTTGACAGGGTCGCCGACGAAGCGCCCGGGGTCGTGTGTCGGCGCCGCGCCGGCCGGCCGGGGCGGCAGCACCGCCACGCGCCTCCCGCTCTCGGAGAGCGTCAGGGTCGGGATCAGTTCCAGCGCGCGTCCGGCGTCGAGGTCTTCGAGCCCGGTCAGGTGGCCGGCCTGGTTGAGAAAGCCGGACTCGTCGCGCGAGATCGACATCCACGAGTCCAGCTCGTCGTCGAGCCTCTTAATCCGGCGCTGGAAGTGCACGCCCCAGGAGCGGCCCGGCCCCGCCTTGTAGCGCAAAGACTTGAAGGGAATCGCCACCTCCACCGTGTAACCGTCGGCGGTGAGGACTCCCTTCGACTCCATCACGATGTCAACGCTGAGGTCCTCGCCGCGCCCTTCGGTCAGGATGCCGTCGGCCTGCACGCCCAGCGGGTTGAAGTAGAGCGCGTAGGCTTTGAGCCTGTCGTTGAAGGTGTCGAGGTAGGCGCAGACGTAATCGTCATCGAAGACCGCGTCACGCTTAGCGACGGTGGCGCGGACGCCGGCCGCTTGGTCGCGCGCGCGGAAGGCGATGTAGAGGTGTCGGGGGTCGTAGCCGAGCAGCACCTCGGTCGGGTACGTCGGCGGCGTGTTGTCGCCGGGCTGCGTTTGATAGAAGCCGCCGAGGACGGCGGCGTGCTTCCACACCTCCTCTTCGAGCCGGCCGTCAATGACCGGTCGCTCGCCGAAGCGCGGGACGCGCACCGTCTCAGACTTCCGCCGCTGCTCCCCGCCCTGCGCGCGCGCGCCCGCGCACACCGACAGAATTGAAGAGGCCAGCAGGAGTGAGAGCGGAAGGGTGAAAAGCCTTGTCTGCAAGTTTGCGCACCCCGCGCCCGCCGCCGGCGGGAGACGCGACAGGGGGCAGCGCGTCGCCCGGTGAGTGCCGACTTGTGACGGACCGTTTGAAAAGACTGACACGGCAGACGGGCCGCTGCGCTGCCCGCGGGCGGGCCGGTCTCGGCCCGCACTCGCAACTTAAGCGGCCGCACACATTGAGGGGCCTTGGGCGGCCGCATTCTACACCCGCTCGCGCGGGCGTGACTAGTAAAATCCACGGGGGCGCCGGCGGCCTCTAACCGGCACCTTCGCAAACTCGGCGGCCGTCCTTTGTCACGCGGCGCGGGTTACGGCCGCGTCAGTCATGCCGCGCGGGCAGGGTGATCTCCTTGTGGCCGTAGAGTCTCTCCGAGGTGATGCCGCGCCGGCGACAGTCCTCGACCAGCCTGCCCGAATCGACGATGGGCCGCGACTGCTCGGTGTACTCAATCGAAGTCAGGTAAGTGAGCCAGGGCTCCTGCCCCATCGCGTAGACGTAGACCTGCTGCGGGTTGAAGCGGCTGACCAGACCGATGCCCCTCTCGTAGTTCGAGCCGTTCAGGCGCCTCGCCTGATCCACCTTCCTCGGGATGGGCCTCGTCACGAGCGGGCCGTAGAGCCAGGACATCGGCCCGCCGTCGCACTCCATCCCGAGGAAGATTACGTCGGCGTCGCCGAGCGCTTCGCGCGCGTGGTCGTAGAGCCGCGGGTCGAGGTTGTTAGAGTCGGCCGCGCACAGGACGGTCCGGCCCCGCAGCGTCACCCGGTACGCGAGTTTGCTGCGGATGTTGAGGTCGGCGTGCTCGCCGAGGAAGGGGAGCCCGACGATCTCGCCGTCGGCGACGGCCGCCGCCTCCATCTCGTCCAGTTCCCGCACCTGCCGGAAGCCGACGCTCTGTAGCATGAGTTTCAACGAAGGGTCGGCCAGCCCGCCCCCGTTGTTCTTGGGGACGAGCACGCTGCCGACGCGGTGGCGGAGTTGCAGCAGCGTCTCCAGCATGCAGTGGTCCTGGTGGTTGTGCGTGATGAGCACGTAGTCGATGCTGTCCGGTAGGTCGGCGTAGGTGTAGCGGAAGACGGGCGCGTCGTACTTGTAACTGACCAGAGGGTCGACGAGGACGCTGGTCTGTGCCGATTCGATCAGGACGCAGGCGTGGCCGAAGTAGCGGACGCGCACGCCCTCGCCGTCGTAGCGCGGCGGCGGGGGCGGCGGCTCCGCCTCGGTGAAGAAGGTCGAGAACAGTTCCCGGTCGTCGCCGCCGACGCCCAAAGCCTTCTGAATGTACTCCAGCGGCTGCGGCGTGTATTTCATGGCGAACAGCTCGTCGTAGACCTCGGAGCGGAAAGGGAGCTGGACGAAGACGCGCCCCTCGTCGCGCAGGCAGGGCGTGCTGAGCGCGAACGGGCGCTCGTCGCGGTGGACGAGCGAGAGGGCCATGCTCTGCGCCGACTCGTCGTAGTAAGGGCTCCTGTACAGCAGACCTTCGATGAGCCTTATCGAGGGGCTGTCGTTTAAGTCGTAGACGAGTTCGACGTAACCGCCCAACGCCTCCGGGAGCCTCCCGTACAAAGCCTCCAGCGAGTTGCCCCGGGCCTCGTCGAGCAACACCCGACTCGCCGCCTCGACGGCGGCGGCCAGTTCCAGTAGCCGCCCGCTCTTCCTGACCGTGCTATCCAGAAGCTCCTGAATGTCGCCCACCCTTGAGGGGCCGTAGTTGATGAAGGGGCCGCCCCGGAGCGCCGGATTCTTCTGCGCGACGACGTGCGTCTGCGGCGCGGCGATGAACGACCGCATGATCTTCAGGTGCGAGTTGGCGACGTGCATCGCCGCGGTCGCGGGTGAGATGAGGTATGGCCACGCGTACCACTGGTTGAACAAGGGCTCAACGAGGACGTTCTGCCTCAGGTAAAGTTTTGGTGGCGCCATAGTTCCCTTGCCCCTGCTTTTTCAACTACTGATTCGCATATTTGTGGCGGTGACATCGCCCCGATACGCCGTAGCCGGCTACCGGCCCTCTCTCCCCGGCGCTGATGACGACTGCGGACACTCGGGCGAGCGGGCAGATTATCACGAAGGATCAGATTGACATACCGCTCAAAGAATACGACACCCTGCGCGCAGACATTCTGCCCCGCAGTAACGTCGTCTTCAGTATTCTGGCCGCTGCCGCCGGGATACTGGCGCGGTTCATCCGGCGTCACAAAGAAGCGTGGTTTCTGCCGAAGCGAACGTCTCGTCGAGACAAAGCTCACTGCCGGGCGAGAAGGGCGTGGGGTAGGACTACGCCTTGCGTACCGGGTAGCGCAGGTGTGTGACGCCGACCCCCGCGATCACCGTCGGGTTGCCGAGGACGGCCGGCGTGCCGGCGAGGTGGTCGAAGAGTCGAACTCCGGAGCCGAGAAGAACCGCCGCGATGTCGACGCTGATTTCGTCGAGGAGGCCGGCATTCAGGAGCTGCCGGATTGTGTCGCCGTCGTCGGGGTCGGCGACGTAGCCGTCGAGCGACATGGACATGATTGCGACAACCTTCGACATTGCGATGTTCCTTTCGAGGGGTGGGGACTGCGTTTCGGGGGATCGCGCGCTGTCCTCCCGGATCGTCCGCCCAACGCCCGGCATCACCCGCCCGCCCAAGAGATTGACTTTGAAAGCCGCGCTGTTGCGGGTCGGTGCATGCCGTTGTTCGACGGCGCGCGCTGGAGGGCGAATGAACTCACCGGCTATAGCGCCCGCTCCATCAGGATGTCCCTTTGTGGGTCAGAGCCTAACTGAAAGAAGTGCTCGCCGACCGCGCGAAAGTTCCACTTGCGGTAGAACGCCTGCGCCCGCGCGTTCCGCTCCCACACGCCGAGCCAGATAGTCTCGTGCCCTGCCTGACACGCCCCGTCCACGCACGCGCGCATCAACGCCTCCCCGACGCCGCGGCCGAGCCATCCCCGCGACACGTACAGCCGCACCAGTTCGACGGGCTTAGGGCCTTCGACGCCCTCCGCCGGCTCGCCCGCGTGAAGTTGGGCGTACCCCGCCGCGAGCCCGCCGACTTCCGCGATGAAGAAGGTGGAGGCGGGGTCGTTCAACTCGGCCGTCTGCCGCGCGGGGTTGAAGGACGCGGCGAGGTAGGCGGCCATGTCTTCCGGGCTGTTATCGGCGGCGAACGTCTCGGAGAAGGTGCGCGCACCCAACTCCGCCAGCAAGCCTGCGTCATCGGGGTTGCCGCGACGAA
Source organism: Pyrinomonadaceae bacterium (assembly GCA_036389235.1). Lineage (GTDB taxonomy): Bacteria > Acidobacteriota > Blastocatellia > Pyrinomonadales > Pyrinomonadaceae > QHXN01. Next base: position 17,619 of record DASVQJ010000165.1, read on the forward strand.
TCGTCAGGCCGGGATTTTGACTCATACCATTTACCTCACATCAATGAAGACGTCGAACGCCGGGCATCACCCGCCCGCCCGCAACTCAGAAGGTAGATGGGAGCCGGCGTGTCGGCGGTCGTGTGCGGCCGTTGTTAGATCGCGCCTTGGCGGTTCAGTATACTTTTCCGCCCGAGCAAGCATTACCAACTCTTTGTTAACGAATGCGGCCCCCGTCCGCGCCCTTCTATGGCCTTTTCTTCCTTTTGGGGTTCGCCCGCGCCGTCTTTGTGGCCTCTCTTTTTGTTCTATCGGGAGTCGTTTTGGTGGACTCCTTAACGGACTTCTTGCTCTGCTTTGAACTCGCCTCAGCGGCACGCCGCGAATTATTCGCACCCACTCTAGCTGCGGCCGCCTTCGTATTACCCCGCGTCGGAGACTGCTCAACCTCCTTCGTAGTCTTGCGCTCGGCCCGCGATTTCTCTGGCGTCCTCTGACGTTTATCATCGCTGAGGTTAGCTCCGGGCTCGGGCGCTGCCGGGGTTGAGTCGGGCCCAGGGATAATGCCTGCCCTTTCGTACTCTTCTAGGCGGGGGACAGCTTTCCCCGCGAGTATTTTGGCGGCTTCGAGGCTAGATGTTGCTGCCAACAACCCGACCACCCGTATCGTGAGAATGGAATGCTTGCTCAGGACGCGCAGCTCTGTGGTCTGAAAGTTGACCGTCTCTTCCTTAGTCTCCGCGAATGCATCCACCCCGATGCCTGAGACTTCTGCCAACCTGACCGCTAACTCTCCGCCCTGCGCCTTAACCTTGCGGTCCTTGAGTTCCTCATAGGATTTCGCAGCATCCCACCCGGTGGTGGAGGTGGGGGACTGCCGCTTAACGTGCAAACTGACGAAACCCTCATCGCCGCCGAACATACACGAGGAGGTTAATGTGCCCGACCTCCGGGACGACAGTTCAGTGCCGCGCTTCGGCTCCATCACCGGTCTACCCAGAGCGGCTTCAACTTCCTCTCTCGTAAGTTGAGAACACACGTCTAGTTTATCTGCCGGCAATGTACTCCCCTCAGTTGGGTCACCCTCGGCGTCAACGTCTCCTCCGGTGTTCGCCAGTGCCCCGGCTCCCCCCGGCGTGGGAGTATCCTTTCTCAGCTTCCCGCACGCTAACGGCGTGATCGCGATGCCGAGAAGTGCAACAAGCAAAAATCTTCTCATAAAATGGCCTTCACTTTGCAGGTCGTGATCCCTGACTTCCGCCGAAAAAGGTATCTTGGAGGGAGCAATCTAACGCCCGGCATCACCCGCCGCGCAGCCCCGCAGGAGATAGATGACAAGCAGCGTGTCGGCGGTCGGGTGCATGCCGTTGTTAGGCGCGGCGTGATATCAAGTACGTAATGCCGCCGATGCCTTTTGCGCCCTCACCAAACGCCGGTCAACTTCTTCCCAGTTAACATTATCCATGAAGGCATCAATATACTTGGCGGCGGCTGCTCCATAATCCATCTGATATGAGTGCTCGTACATATCTAACACCAACAACGGCTGTCCCGCCGGCGCATTATGCATGTGATCCCACGCCCAGTAGTTATGAATCTCCCCGTTATGGAGACTATATGTCAGGATTGCCCACCCTGAGCCACCGGATAACGCATTCGCCGTTCTCTTAAACTCTGCCTCCCACTGCTCGTAGCTGCCGAACCACTGCTTGACAGCATGCAGGACTTCGCCGCCCGCCTTGCCGCCTCCGCCCAAATTCCCGAAGTATTGTTCATGCAGAACGACCGAGCCGGTGCGCAGCAACTCCTCCCGCTTCAAATCTCCATAGACGTAAGCCGGGATGTCCTTATCCTTGAGCATGGCGTCAAGCCTTTTCTCGACGGCATTCAAGGCCCTGACAGAGCCCCCGTAATTATTCTCCCAATGTGACCTGATGAGATTTTCGGATATTCCTTTTAGCCTTGCCGGGTTAAAAGGCAATGGACGTGGCTCATGTTGCCCACGAAAAGCCAGCGGAGTGGCTGCCTGTGCATCTGCATTCGCGGCTTTCGCTTCGACCAAACTTCCGAGCGCAAGCCCCGCCCCGCCCGCCGCTAATGCGTTAAGCGCTTCTCGCCTAGAAATTTCTTTCATGGCAATCCCCCTCGGAAGTGACTCTATGAAAGGAGTACGGATTTGTAAACCTGTTTCGGCATGTTATCAGGCAAGCGCCTAACGCCCGGCATCACCCGCCGCGCAGCCCCGCAGGAGATAGATGACAAGCAGCGTGTCGGCGGTCGGGTGCATGCGGCTGTTAGACCGCGCGGATTCATATACTAAGTGCAACACGCTTCCCTGGAACGAGGGGGAGCCGTGATACTGACTAAGACTTCAACCACCACGAAGAGGTCTAGTCATGACGTCCCGCCAGCTCTCCCCCGAGGAGAGGTATATGCTCGCCGCCCTCAGAAGGCAAGGCTACAACAAGTCGCAGATCGCGCGGGCGCTGGGCCGCCATCGTCGACGGTCTGCCGCGAACTCGGCCGCGACAGCACCCGCGCGGACGGCCGCTACCGCGCCTCCACCGCCCAGGAGCGCACCAACGGCCGCCGCTCCCGCTCCCGCCGCAACCGCCGCTTCTCGGCCGAGGACTTCGCGCTTGTCGAGGAACTGCTGCGCCGTCAGTGGAGCCCCGAGCAGGTCGCGGGTCACCTACGCCGGACGGGGCAGCTCGCCATCAGCCACGAGACGGTCTACCGCCACGTCTGGCGCGATAAGCGCGAGGGCGGGCTGCTGTACACCCACCTGCGGGGCGCCCGCCAGCGACGCCGGAAGCGCTACGGCGCCTACGACGGCCGCGGCAGACTAGCCGGCAAGCGGATGATCTCGGAGCGGCCGGCCGGGGTCGAGGCCCGCGGCCATGTCGGGCACTGGGAGGCCGACACCGTGGCGGGCTCAGGCAGTAAGGACTGCGTCGTGACCTTGGTCGAACGTAAGACCGGGCTGGTGCTCGTCGGCAAGCTCGCCGACCGGACGGCGGGCGCTTTGAGCCGGAGGGCGATCAGCCTCATCCGCCGACACCCGGGGAGGTTCGATACGGTGACGGCCGACAACGGGACGGAGTCCCACGACTACCAGCGCATCGAGGAGCGCACGAAGGCGCTCTTCTACTTCGCGCGGCCGTACCACTCGTGGGAGCGTGGCAGTAACGAGAACGCGGTAAGTACGGTTTCGTTTTAGCAAGCCCCCAGCGGTTACGTGAGCCGGTACCATGCAAGGGAGCGTTGAGCTTTTGGAGCGTCCCCTCAAATATTGAGGCCCGTATTAAGAAGGCAATCTAACGCCAGGCATCACCCGCCGCCTCAAGCCTCTGAAGGTAGATGACAGGCGGCGTGTCGGCGGTCGGGTGCATGCCGTTGTTAGATGCGGCGTGAGGTTAAAGGTCATTTTCGGTTAGGCCGGCCATCTTCATCAGGTGACGGAGCAGCCCCGTCTTGAGCGCTTGGTTGCCGTGGACGGGGATGGACAGCCGGACATCGCTCCCCGCCCTGCCGTAAATGTGGTGGCTGCCCTGTACGCGCAACAGAGACCAGCCATGATGCTCAAGGATTTTGGCGAACTCCTTGCCCGAGACCGATCTCATACGGCTATCTCAAGCACACGGTCGCTACCGGCGACCTGCGCGGGCGACACGTCAACGGACAGACAGCCTTCGACGGCCTCGTATAGATTGCGGAGCAACTCCTCGAAGGTCTCGCCCTGGGTGGCGCAACCCGGTATGGCCGGGACCTCCGCCCAGTAGCCGCCCTCTTCCGCCTCGTGAACTACGACTTTAATCTTCATGCCGCGATTATACGTTCAGGCGGGCTGATGAGGCGAGCATCTAACGCCGCGCATCACGCGCCCGCCCGTGCCTTTGACGGAATATGAAATCACTCGTGTCGCGGGTCGCGTGCATGCGCTTGTTAGACCGCCCAAGTGCGCGGGGGTGAAACCTTCCGCGCATCACGCCCGCGCATTCAGGCGGTTCTAACGCCCGGCATCACCCGTGCCCCTATTCAACGTGCATGAGAGGCACCGTGATGGGGCGTCGGGTGCATGCCGTTGTTAGGCATCCGTCTTTTCAGATTTAATCTGCGTCTTCTTTTGCGCCTTCTTCCTACTCTTTGGCAGGCTTTCAACTTTCGCCTTGTTCGCATTTGTTTCGCCCTTTAATTCCTGTATAGCCTTAAGAGCTTTGTCAATGTCATTAGTCCCCGATATTCTAATCTCTAGATCACCCTTCTTTATGGTTACGCTGCGGTTACTTGAGTTCTTTATCCATTCTAAGATAATTGGCTTTACAAATCTTAGGAACCCAAACGCTGCTCCGGTAGTACCAAATATGATATTGAGCGTCTCCCAAGATACTAGCGTGTGCCCTCCATCAACCGAATGAACGCCTGTCCTACGGTAACTATCCGCTTTTTCGGAAAAGATCGCATGCTCTTTCTTTGCAGCCTTCTTGATCTTCTCTTTGAGAGAAGAGCTAGTTCTTGGATCTACATCTTCATATGTTGTCCAATAAGTTTCCTCAGCTTTGTGTCTATCGAAGCCAGCATGAGTTTCCCATCTCTGAGTCAACTGTATTGTTACTTCCATTCTTTCACCTCCCCAATAAACTTATAGCATCCTCTATCTCTTTATGAGATGAATACCGTAAGGATGCCTAACGCCGCGCATCACGCGCCGCCCCGCAGGATCGCCGGAGCATGAGAGCCGTCGTGTCGGCGGTCGCGTGCATGCGGTTGTTAGATTGCGGGACACCTTTAGCCCGTCTGCCGCCACGCCGCGCCTGCGAGCTGACTCTCAACCCGCGCCATGCCTCCCGCTACCGGCCTGCGCCGAGGTCAGGCCGTGCGGCGCGGCTGGTACCGCTTTAATCAGGCCGCTTCGCCACCCACCACGCCCGCGCATTCAATCAGCAATAAGTTGAAATCGCCACAGCAATCTAACGCCAGGCATCACCCGCCGCCCCGCACCTTTGAAAGTAGATGACAGCCGGCGTGTCGGCGGTCGGGTGCATGCCGTTGTTAGATTTCGCCGCCCGCCGGTGACGCGCCTGTGCCCGCCTGACTGCGGAGCCCCGCCAGCCCGGCGAAGAATTCCGCCAGATGTGAGCGCCACCCGTGCCCTAGTGATAATAAAGGCTGCCCCTCGGCCGTGCCACGATCCACCGGGCGCACGGTTGACGTACCGACTGCCCACACGTTGTGGCCTTTCGCCCTCTCCGAATCCGCCATTGGGTCAACGAGGAAGATCAGGTAGAGGCGGAAGCCTCCGGGCGACCACAGCGATTCGATCAGCCAGATCTCATCCGCCCACCATTCGAGGCCACAGTCCTCAACGACGAGAACCTGCCAGCCGTGTTCAGGCAGTTGCTTGGCTAATTCTGCGCGCTGGGTAAGCATGCCGCTTCCGAGCCAGTAGGATGAAGAAATCTAACGCCCGCATCACCCGCCGCGCGGCCGCGCGGAGAGACTTAACAGCCGGCGTGTCCGCGGTCGGGTGCATGCGGCTGTTAGACCGCCCCACGGCTCCGGCCTGAGCCTGCTGCGCCATCAGGCCGGAGCATTCAGGCGATCTAACGCCCGGCATCACCCGCCGCGCCCGAGCGATGGCCGAAGATGAGAGCCGTCGGGCGCGCGGTCGGGTGCATGCCCATGTTAGATTGCGTCCACCTTTAGCCCACCCGACATCACCCGGCACACGGATGACGACGTTCCATCCGCGCTATGCCTTCCGCGACCCGCCCCCGGCGAGGCCAGGCCCAACACCATAGCTTGCTGCGCTTCAACCAGACACCTTCGCTACCCGCCACGGACGCGCTTTCATTCAGCAGAAAATTTATGTTGCCCCAGCAATCTAACGCCAGGCATCACCCGCCGCCCCGAACGGTTGCCGAAGATGAGAGCCGCCGTGTCGGCGGTCGGGTGCATGCCGTTGTTAGGTTGCGCGCTACGATAAACTGAGGAACGATGCGTAATCGTCTTCGTAAAACGCTTTGATGGCGGCGAAGTGCCTACGCAATAGCTGTTCAACGTCTGAGGTCGAACAATTACCCAACCGCACCCATATGACTTTCGGCGGATACCCAAACACGAAACTCCGCTGATGCATGTCCGAGTCCTTCGAGACAATCATCAGGCCATTGTTCTTGGCGTACTCCCAAACGACAGGATCATCCGCAGCTTTCAGGCCGACCTCGCGCACGTGGCTCGAACCGGGGAAGAGGTCGGCAACTAGCCGCACCAATTTGTGCGATAGATTCTCATCGAAGAGTAACTTCATGCGGCCGGCACGGTGACGAGCCTACGCTCCCGGTCGGCGGCGAAGGCAATGCACGCCTTGAGGTCTTCGCGAGTCAGGTCGGGAAAATCATCAAGGATTTCCTCTTCCGTCATGTCCGACGCCAGATATTCCAGTACTTCGTAAACCGTAATCCTCAAGCCGCGGACACAAGGCTTCCCGCCGCGTTTATTCGGGTCGATGGTGATGTAGTCCTGATAGTTCATACGCCGAGATTACGTCCGCATTTATCATCAGGTCAAGAACCTCGAAGCGACCTAACGCCCGGCATCACCCGCCGCCCCGCGCCATTGTTAATGATGACAACTGCCGTGTCGGCGGTCGGGTGCATGCCGTTGTTAGGCGGCGGCCGTGTGAATCGCCGCATCTTCAGTTGCTCCCGAGCCGCAGCCCGAACATGACAATAAATAATAGGAACAACGGCACGAACGAGAGCGCCACGGCGGCATGATAGCGCGGATTCTTAATGACTGCCGAGGCGCAGAGCAAGACGAACCAGAGGGCAAAGACAGCCATGACGGATGGCGGCGAGAGGTGGCCCGTGAGCAGCCAGTTTTCGGCACCCATCAAGGCCGTGAACGCGGCGGTGACGCCGAAGAAAGCGGGGTGGTTCTCATAAAAGTATTCCCGTAAATTTATCGAGGCGTCGGCCTCCACCTTCGGGATCAGGAATGAGGCGGCCACGTACAGGAGCACCGGCGCTAGGAGGAGCAGGAGGAAGGAGAAGAAATTCCAATCCCGCAGCAGGCGGAGATTCCACATCGTCCACCACAGAAAGATGTGCCCGACGAAGGTGAGTCCCACCCAGAGCAGATGCACCCAATAGAATCTAACTCGCCCGCGCGCCTTGAATAACTCAACGATGCCTGTCAGGAGGTGGGACAGACCAAGGCCAATAACAACGGAGAAGATGACTGAAACGTAGCCGAATGCTTCCATGCCAGTAATAATCAGTCAATGTGCAATGGAGAAAGCCGCCTAACGCCAGGCATCACCCGCCGCGGCCGCCCCCGCGAAGGAATTTGACAAGCAGCGTCCCCGCGGTCGGGTGCATGCCCATGTTAGATTGCGGGCCATCTTTAGCCCACCACTCGCCACCCGCCCCGGAAGAGCCGGCATTCAACTCGCGCGATGCCTGCCGCTACCGACGTGCCCTGAGTTTAGGTCGTCGGGCACGGCCGGCAACGCTCCGACAGTCGAGTTTCGCCACCGGCTGCGGCCTCGCATTCAACCCACAGAGAGCTAATATCTCAACAGCAATCTAACGCGGGCATCACCCGCCGCGCGGCCCCGCGGAGTTTGATGACAGCGCTCGTGTCCGCGGTCGGGTGCATGCCACTGTTAGACCGCCTCCGCGCGGCGGGGCGAGACCTCCCGCGCATCGGCCCGCCGCATCCAGGCGATCTAACGCCCGGCATCACCCGCCCGCCCAAGCCTCTGCTAAAGGTGAAAGCCGCCGTGTCGCGGGTCGGGTGCATGCCGTTGTTAGCTGCCCGGCGGTCGCATTCCAGGGGGCTTTGCCCCATAAGGCGATACGACATCATCGGCCGAGCCGCTGGCCCCGTCCCTCCCATTCGACCAAACAATGAACTCGGCCCTCCCGCCCGGCATTGCTCGGCCGGCGATGTGGTAAGGCCGCCCCCACGGGTCAACAAAGCTCCCCGCCTCATTCCAGTAGCTGCGGCCACTATCTAAACTCCCCTCACTTTTTACCCTCTCCATCACCTGATCGTACTCGGGCGGGCCCAGCTCCCGCCAGTCGGTGCCGAGCGCGATACCTGTCCCGCGGGGAGACTTTTCACCGAAATTGACAAGCGACTGGTGGATCGAGGCGACGCAGGCATAAACGGCTGTATCCATAGCTGAGTCCCATCCGGCTTTGGCTAACAGGCATGCCCCGCCGATCAGAGGCAGGGCAATC
>DASVQJ010000166.1:0-3037 GCA_036389235.1 Pyrinomonadaceae bacterium
ATAAGAAAAAAGAGCCGCCCGATTGCGCTTATCACTTATCACTCATCACTTATCACCTGCCTTTGATGCTGTTGGCGCGCCTCGCGTTTCGCGGTACAATGGGCGGCCGGCGCACGGGCCGCCTCTCGGGCGGGCGCCGAGTGAGAATTCGGGGGCATCTCAGGGGCGTGCCAGCCCGCACCGCCATGCAAAATTCGTGAAGGACGCGGCCATGATCACCTGCGAAAGGTGCCAGACGGAGAATATCGAGGGCTCGCAATACTGCGACGAGTGCGGGGCGGCGCTCCAGCCCGCCGCCGCGGCAGCAGGCGGCCCCGGCCCCCGCGCGCACACGAGCGAGCAGGCCGGCCCCGGCACACACGCCGGCCCGGGGCCGGAGGCCGTCGTCTCCGACTCGGGCGCCGCGCGTCGGGCCTCGGCCGCGGAGTTGCGCGCCGTGCCGAAGCCGCAGCCGCTCTCTTCGGCGGGCACTTCGGTCACGGGCGTCGCGGGGCGCGTGCGTCCGCACGAAGAGTCGCAGGCCGGGCGCCGCGACCCGGGCGCGGCGCCGCACGCCAAGCTCGTCATCCACCGCGGGCGCTCGGTCGGCAAGGAGTTCCCCATGTGCGAGGACGAGTCGCACATCGGCCGCTGGGACGCCGACGGCGGCATCTTCCCGGACGTCGACCTGGACTCGGACGACCCGGAGGCTAAGGTCTCGCGCCGCCACGCGAGGATTACGCGACGCTCCGGCCAGTACTACATCGAAGACCTGGGCTCGACCAACGGCACTTTCGTCAACCGCGGCCGGAGGTTGTTGCCGGGCGACCGGCAGCCCCTGCGCGACGGCGACGAGGTCATCGTCGGGAAGACGTTTCTGAAGTTCCACGTGCTCGGTTAGGCCGGGGCGATTCTTAGAGAAGTGATGTCCTCCTGTTTCGATTGCGGCTCGCCTGTGACCCCGGAAGACCGCTTCTGCGGCAACTGCGGGATGGCCTTGCAGCCCGCCCCGGGCGCGGCGGGCGGGGCCGCGTCCTCGTCCGTCCATCTCACGCAGGATGGCGGCGAGGCCGACTCCCCGGCGCCCGAGCCGGAGGCGTCCGGGTACGTCGAAGAACTACAGCCGACCCTCATCGAGCCTTCGCGCGGCGGTCAGGCCGCGGCGCCCGCGCGCGCCTCCGAGCCGGCCGAGACGACCGGCGCCCCGGAGCCTTCCGCCGCCGCGGACTCGAAGGGCCTCTCGACCGCGGGCTCGGCCGAACTCTCATCGGCGGTCGCCGAGGACGTTGAGATAACGGCCGACACGTCGGACGAGCCGCCGACGGGCGCCGTGCCCGTTGGGGAGCCTTCCGCCGACGAGACGGCCCCCGGGTCTGCCGAGCAAGGCGCGGGCGGCGGCGCCCCCGCGGCCGACGTTCGGGGCCGGCGCACGGGCGACCTGCCCTCGCGCCCGATGGCCTACACGGGGCGCACCGGCGGCACTTCCTCTTCGGGGCGCCGCTCGTCGGCGAGCCAGTTGGAGCCGGGCACCGTCCTCTACAGCCGCTACGAGATCGTCAAGCGCATCGGCGGCGGCGGCATGGGGGCCGTCTACTACGCGAAGGACCGCAACCTCGGCGACGCCCCGCGCGCCGTCAAGGAGATGATCCAGACGCACCTCGACGAGTCGCAGCAGGAGAAGGCCGTCGCCGACTTCCGCCGCGAGTCGATGCTCCTCGCCTCGCTCGAACACCCTTCGATCCCGACCATCTACGACTACTTCTACGACGACGCGGCCTCGCGCTTCTACCTCGTCATGAAGTACATCTCGGGCGGCGACTGCCTCGCGCGCCTGCGCAACGCGCCCATGAACCGGCTCGACGAGCTGACCGTGGCCGAGTGGGGCTCGCAGGCGGCCGACGTGCTCGAATACCTGCACAACCAGCGCCCGCCCATCATCTACCGCGACCTCAAGCCCGCGAACCTGATGATCGACGGGAACTCCGGCCGCGTCATGCTCATCGACTTCGGCATCGCGCGCTGGGTCGCGCCGCAGGAGAAGGGCGTCACCGCCGTCGGCACGATGGGCTACGCGCCGCCGGAGCTGTTCAGCGGGAAGGCCGAGCCGCGCACCGACATCTACGGCCTGGGCGCGACGATGTTCCACCTGCTGACGGGCTCCGACCCGCAGGACAACCCGCTGCTCATCTTCGACTTCACGAAGAACCCGACGCCGCGCCAGATCAACCCGGCCGTCTCGAACGAGATGGAGTGGATTCTGATGCGCGCGGTCGAGTACGAGCCGGAGCGCCGCTTCCGCACGGCCGCCGAGATGCGCGACACGCTCCAGCAGCACGTCGAACGTCTGCGCGCGGGCGCCGTCACCTACGGCGTCGTGCGCGGGGCGCAGGAGCAGACGGCGCGGACGATGGCCGTCGAGCGGGTCTTCTGCGGCTTCTGCGGCAAGTCCATCTCGTCGGAGGACGTCTTCTGCCCGCACTGCGGCGCGCGCCAGCCCATCGCGGCGGCGAGCGCGGCGCTGCGCACGGCGCGCGCGACCGCCCGGCTCGTCGTGACGGGGACGACGGAGCTGGACACGACCTTCCTTCTGAACAAGGAGACGAACCTCGTCGGGCGCACCGACCCGCAGTCGAACATCTTCCCCGACATCGACCTCTCGCGCTTCGACCCCGAGACGAAGATTTCGCGGCGCCACGCGCGCGTCTGGCGCGAGGGCGACACGTTCCTCGTCGAAGACCTCGGCTCGGTCAACGGCACGGTCGTCAACGAGGCCGTGCGCCTCGGCCCCCGCCAGCCGCGCCCGCTCGCCAACGGCGACCGCCTGCGCCTCGGCGAGACGACGCTCCACTTTTTAATCGGCTAAATACGACGGAGTAGTCAGCAGGCAGTAGTCGGTAGCCGGTGGGAAAAATTGCAACGCGGAAAGCCCCGCAACTGCCGGCACACAACTGACGTTATAAACCTACTGACTACTGACTACTGTCTACTGACTACTTTTCAACTGTCCGTGCGACTTGAACACGAAGGCCCCGCCGCGGCGCGGGGACGCGAGGGGGCG
>DASVQJ010000167.1:0-20736 GCA_036389235.1 Pyrinomonadaceae bacterium
ATGGTCGAATCGATCAGCAGATGCTCCAGGTCACGGTCTTGCGAGAAATGCTCGAAGAGCTTTTCAAAGACCTTGAGTTCGCTCCAGCGCGCGAAGCGCTTATAGACGGAGTTCCAACGGCCGTACTTGCGCGGCAGGAGCGGCCACTGCGCGCCGCTGCGATCAACCCAGAGGAGGGGGTGATGAAATAGAGGGCGATGACTCAGCAGACGGCGAGGCGGAAAATAGTGCCTCAGAGGAGGAGTAATCGGACGTAATACCTATCATCGGACTCCTCAGTTGGAGGCGCGTGGAGTGGAGGATTCTTCGAGGAGCCACTGCCCGTTCACCTTGCGGAGTGTGTAATCCACCGTGTAGGGACCCAAGTAGATGTTCCGCCCTTCGACCAAGGTCTCGTCGGCCCTTCGGAGCGGGACGTACCAGCGTTCGATCGTGCCAGCCTCCGCATAGTCGCGGGGCGAGTAGACGCGGACGGAGCGGAACTCGAAGCGCTCGACCCGCGAATCTTTGCCGTAGTGCACACCTTTCTCCAACAGCCTTTTGACAGAAGCCTCAATCTTGGCGACCTCTTTGCCGCCCTCCTCTGTCGGCAACCAGTAATGGCGCAGCCGCCCCGCGTCGTAACTCGAAGGGTCGCCGTAGATGCCCAGCGTCTCGTAGAGCTGCGACTCCTTGACGACACGCATCACTTCGGCCTCGTCTGTCGGCGCGTGAACCACCTCCCTCTCTTTCAACACGTTCGCCCTCTGCGCCGCTCCGCGCCAGCGCAGGATGGCCGCGAAGGCACCGACCGTGAGGACGACGCCCGCTAGCCCGGCAACCACTAGCCAGACCCAACTGACTCTCGGCGGTTGTGCGTCGGCCACGGAAGTCGCTCCTGCCGCTGCGTCAGGAGTGTGTACGGGGACAATTCTCGGCGCCGAACCCTGACCGGAGTCTCCGTTCGGCGGTGAAGTGTGTGTGACCTCGTCCGATTCCAAAGGCCCGCGCCTGACCTCCGCCGTGAAGCGATATCCGACCCTCGGGACGGTCTGTATGTAGCCCTCCCCCAGCGCCACTGTGAGCGCGCGCTTCTGCACGGTGATGTTGCTGTCTTCGACGACACTGTCCGGCCAGAGGCGGCGCTTCAACTCCTCTTTCGTGACGACGCTGCCGCTGCTCTCGACGAGTACGACCAGCATCTCGTAAGCCTTCGGCGTCAGCGCCACCTCCACGCCTTCGTGCAGGAGCACGCGGCGGGAGGTGTCGAGGCGGAATGAACCGAAAAGATACATGGAGTGACGTGAATCACTCATTTTTGGAAATCTTTAAGCCGAATTTAAGAATTTTAATGTCGGGCATCAGTTACAGTACGCCCTGCATTTTTAAATAAATGAACGGCCGAAGTCCAGTAGAAGAGAATTCGGGGCGTCGGACTGAGAAGGCCTCCGATAAGGTTTACGGCATCTGGCTATTTTACCTCAACTTGCCCCTTAGCCATTTCACTTCTCTTAAACTGGGGTGAGCATCCGGGCCTTCACTTAAATCTTTTGAAGTATCGCGGGACGGTAGTCACCCACCCCGCGGACAGTCACCGCCCGGGGTTTCCTCCCGAAACTCTCGGCACCAGCTCACTGGTAAACCGTTATGGTTCCCAAGCATCAGGCGAAGATTTGCCGGGTTCGCACAGCCTCTCTGCGCCGTGTCAAAAGGCTGGCACTTCTATGCGTTGTGGGCTCTGCCCTTATGTTGGCGGGTGCCGCGCGGGTTTCAGCCAAAGTCTCAAAGCCTGCCGCGGGCGCGGCGGTCAACCCGAGGCTCTCCATCTCGCCGACGACGGGAACGCTCGGGGTGACGCAGTTCACAGAGACCTATACGGGCTTTACGCCTTTCGGGCAAATCAAGGAGACAGTCATCTACCCCGACGGTGTGCCTAACGTCTACAACCTAACGGCGGACGCCAACGGGAACGCGACGAGTTCTTACACTTTGATGTCGCAGGTCGGGACTTACAACTCCTCCGCCCTCGACGTGGCCTCCGGCCTCAAGAGCAACACGATCACCTTCACGACGACGGGCCCGGACACGGTCAAGCCGAACATCACGGGCTTCTCGGTCAACCAGACCAGTATCAGCCCGGGCGGCACCTTCACCTTCTCCTACACCATCTCTGACAGCGGGGGCTCCGGCCTGAACCGCGCCGAACTCTTCCGCGCCCCGGACAGTGGCGGCCACGCGGACACGAGCCAGTGGGCGGGCATCAAGTCCAGTTCGCACTCCGGCAACGGTTCCGTGAGCGGCACGTTCACCGACTCGCTCTCGACGCCGGGCACCTACTGGTACGGCCTGCACGCCATCGACAACGCGGGCAACACCGCCTTCGAGCCCGACCCGCCCGGCCCCATCCGGGTCACCGTGAGCACGGCCTGCACGACGCCCTCCATCACGACCCACCCTTCAGACCAGAGCATCACGGGCGGGCAGCAGGCCACTCTGAGCGTCACGGCGGCCGGGTCGGGGCCGCTCTCGTACCAGTGGTATCAGGGTTCCAGCGGTAACACGTCCAACCCCGTCAGCGGCGCCACGTCCTCCAGCCTGGCCGTGCAGCCCTCCGCCACGACGAGCTACTGGGTCAGGGTCAGCAACTCCTGCGGCATCGCGAACAGCAACGCGGCGACCGTCCTCGTGAACTCGACCGCCTTGCCCGACCTGACGATCTCGGCGGTCGTGGCGGGCAGCTACGCCTCGGGCCAGACGAACGTGCAGATCCCCGTGACCGTGTCGCGCAGCGGCGGGAGCCTGCCCACCACGAGCCCTTACGTGCTCGCGCGCCTCTACTGGTCTTCGAGCCAGACCTTCAGCGCTTCGGCCATGCAGCTCTGGCAGAGCAACAACACCGGGCCGGACTTCCCCGTGAGCGTGCTCAACAGCAGCGGGAGCCGCGGCGTCACTGCGACCGTCAGTCTCCCGGCGGTCTCGGCCTCCGGCACCTACTACATACTCGCCTACGTCGACCCGCCCACGGAGACCTTCCCGGGCGGGGCGTTCTCCGAAAGCAACGAGTCGAACAACGTGGTGGCGTACCAGGTCTCGGTCGCGGTGCCCAACGGCCCGTTCGTCACCGTCAGCCCCTCGTCCGGCCCGCAGCAGACGACGCGGTTCATCACCTCCGGCACGGGCTTTACGCCCAACGGGCAGGTGCGCCGCTTCCTCGTCTTTCCGAACAACGTCACGCAGGAGATCGCCGGCACGATCGCCAACAGCTCCGGGCAGTTCAGCCTCAGCTTCACGACCGACTGCTCCAGCTCGGTCGGCACCTACGGCGAGTACTTCATCGACGTGGCGACCGGCGGGCAGAGCAACACCGCGCAGGAGACCGTGACGGCCTCGGCCGGCTGCAACGCCCCGACCATCTCGATCAGCCCGCAGACGGGGCCGCAGTTCACGACGACCTTTAACACCTCCGGCGGCGGGTTCACGCCCAACGGCGCGGTCAGGAGGCTCATCGTCTTCCCCGACGGGGTCACGCGCGAGGCCACGGGGACGACCGCCGACGGGCAGGGGCAGGTCAGCATCTCGTCGGCGACCGACTGCGCGACGGCCGCCGGCTCCTACACCGTCTGGATGATCGACTCGGCGACGGGCCGTGAGAGCACGCGCGCCCAAGAGGTCGTCACGGCCAGCGCCGGCTGCGCCCAGGCGCTCTCGCTGCTGGCCTCGCCGCAGTCGGGCCCGCTGGGCACGGCCTTCAGCTACACCGGCTCGGGCTTCACGCGCAGCGGCACCGCCACGCTGAGCATTACCCGCGGCGACGGCCAGCCCGGCAACGGCGGGAAGTACAACACCGACGCGACCGGCAACGTCTCGTTCGTCGTCACGGCGCTCTCGAACGACCCCGCCGGCACCTGGAGCATGCGCCTGACGGACGACGCGACGGGGCGGCAGACCAGCGCGACCGTCCAGTACACCAGCACGCAGCAGTCGGGTACGGACGTGATGTACTACACCGCCAGCAGCGTGGACGCGACGCTCCCCGACAACACGCAGTTAGCGCCCGGCGAGACCCGTCCGAAGGTCTGGCGCATACAGAACGCGGGGACGAACACCTGGTCCAACTACCGCCTGGTCTTCGTCCCCGGCACGGTCAAGGGGAATCAGAGCGTCAACCTCTCGGGCACCACGTCGGTCACGGTCAACGCCGCCCCCGGCCAGTGGGTCAACACGCCGGATCTGCCCGTCACCGCCCCCCCGTCGTCGGGCACCTTCTACAGCTACTGGCAGATGCAGAACGGCGCGGGCGTCGCCTTCGGTGCGCGCATCTACGTCAAGATCCGCGTCGTCGCGCCGCAGGGCAAGTCTCTCAGCTACGGCAGCCGCGGCGGCCAGCTCGGCACCGGCGACTCGCCCAAGTCGAAGTCCGCCTACAACGCCGACCCGGTCAACACCGCCACGGGCAACTACAACTACGAGAGTTCGGACTTGAGGATGGCGGGCCGCGGCCTGGGCCTTGAGTTCGGCCGGGCCTACAACTCGCTGGACGCGACGGGCGGCCCGCTCGGCCGGGGCTGGTCGCACAGCTTCAACATCTACCTCACGGACACGGGCGGCGCCACGCCCTCCGTCCACTACAGCGACGGCAAGGTGCTCGCCTACGTCAACCAGTACGGGACGGGCGAGTATCAGCCGAGCTACCAGGGCCACTACGACCGCCTGGTCAAGAACGCCGACAACACCTGGACGCTCACGAAGACCGACCAGCGCGTCTACCAGTTCGGCGCCAACGGGAGGCTGAACTCGGTGCAGGATCGCAGCGGGAACCGCATCGGCCTCGCCTACTCCGGCGGAAACCTCTCGCAGGTCACGGACGCCTCCGGCCGCTCGCTCAACCTCGCCTACTCGGGGTCGCTGCTCACGTCCGTCACCGACCCGCTGGGCCGGACGCTACAGTTCGGCTACGACGCCTCCTCGAACCTGGCCTCCTTCCGCGACGCGAACAGCAACCTCAACTCGTACTTCTACGACGCGGCGGGCCGCCTGACGCGGGCCGTGGACGGGCGCGGCAACAACCTGCTGGTCAACACCTACGACGCGGCCGGCCGCGTGGCGACGCAGACCAACGGGCGCGGCTACACTTGGGCCTTCGCCTACAACGCCGACAGCTCGACCTCGGTCTTCGACCCGAACAACCCCGCGTCCGACCCGGCCAGCAAGTCCTTCAGGTATACGCAGGACACGAACTTCAACATCCAGCGCACGGCCGACCGGCTCGGCAACTCGGCCGACGTGCGCTACGACGACCGCAACAACCGCTCGCAGACCTCCGACCTCCAGAGCAACTACTTCTCCTACCAGTACGACGCCGCGGGCAACGTCACGGCCCACACCGACCCGCTCCAGAACACGCGGCTGGCCGTCTACGACGCGAAGAACAACCCGACGCAGCTCACCGACGAGTTGGGCGCGCGGACGCAACTGAGCTACGACGCCGCCGGGAACCTGACCGGCGTCACCGACGCGCTCGGCCTCCCCGCCGGCGCGACGTACAACGCCGCCGGCCAGCCGCTCACGACCACGGACGCCAACGGCAACGCGACCACGCGGACGTACGACGCCGCCGGCAACCTCGCGAGCGTCAGGGACGCGCTCAACAACACGACCACCTACGCCTACGACGCCGTCGGCCGTCGCACCTCCGCCACCGACGCGCGCGGCAAGACGACGGCCTACGCCTACGACGCCAACGACAACCTCCTCTCCGTCACCGACCCGGCCGGCGGCGTCACGACCTACACCTACGACGCCAACGACAACCGGACGAGCGTGCGCGACACGCGCGGCAACACGACGCGCTACGAGTACGACCAGAACAACCTGCTCGTCAAAGAGACGGACGCCGCGGGCAACTTCGTCCAACACACCTACGACAGGCTCGACCGCCGCGTCAGCACGCGCGACCGGCGCGGCAACATCACGACCTTCGGCTACGACGACGAGGGGCGGCTCGTCTCCGTGACCGACCCGCTCGGACAGGTCACGCGCTACGCCTACGACGCGAACGGCAACCGCACAGAGGTGCGTGACCCGCGCGGCAAGACGACGACCTTCGCCTACGACGCGCTGAACCGCGTGACGAAGATAGAAGACCCGCTCCTCAAGACCGTCCGCCGCGAGTACGACGCGGCCGGCCGGCTCGTCAAGGAGACGGATCCGCGCGGCAACGTCACGCGGCTCGGCTATGACCCGGTCGGGAACCTCAAGTCGGTGACGGACTCGTCCGGCGGGACGGCCCGTTACTCTTACGACAACAACCGCAACCGCACCTCGCAGGCGGACCCGAACAACAACGCCTGGGCGTTCACCTACGACAAGGCCGGCCGACCGCTCACCCGCAGGAACCCGCTCGGGCACACCCACAGCTTCGCGTACGACGAGGTCGGCAACCTCGCCTCGCGGACCGACGCCAAGGGGCAGACCGTCCGTTACGCCTACGACGCGAACAACCACCTCTCGTCGATCACCTACCCCGACGCCTCGACCGTCCGCTTCGCCTACGACGCCGCCGGCAACGTCACGCAGATGTTCGACCGCCTCGGCACGAGCGTGTACGCGTACGACCAGTTGAACCGCCTGACCGGATACACGGACGTTTACGGCAAGACGCTCGGCTACCAGTACGACCCGAACGGCAACCTCACCGCGCTGACGTACCCGGACGGCAAGCAGGTGACCTACCAGTACGACGCCGCCAACCGGATGACCTCGCTCACCGACTGGGCCGGCAAGATGACCGCGTACGCCTACGACGCCGCCGGCCTGCTGACCAGGGTCGGCTACCCGAACGGCACGACCTCCACCCTCACGTACGACGACGCGGGGATGCTGACCGGCAAGGCCGACGCGCCCTCCATCAGCTCCTACGTGCTGACGCTCGACGCGAATGGCAACCGCACCGGCGCGCAGACGCAGCAGCCGCTGGTGAACAAGGCCGTGGCCGCCGCCGCCGACTACACCTACGACGCCGCCAACCGCATCCTCACCGCCGGCCCGGACGCCTACACATTCGACGCCAACGGCAACATGTCGAGCCGGACGCGCGGCGGCGTGACCGCGGGCCTCATCTACGACTTCGACGACCGGCTCGTCGAGTTCCAGGCCAGCGCCTCGCAGTACTACTACAACGGGAGCGGTGTCCGGGTGCAGTCGCAAGGGCTCAGGTCTACGACGCGCTACGTGGTGGACGTCGCCGTTGACCTCCCGCGCGTGCTGTGCGAGACGGACGGCGGCGGCGCCGTCACCGGCTACTACGTCTACGGGCAGGGGCTCGCCTACAAGGTCTTGCCGGACGGGACGCACTTCTACTACCACTTCGACCCGACCGGCTCGACCGTCGCCATGACGGGCGACGACCTCGCCGTCCGCAACGCCTACGCCTACGACCCCTTCGGCCGGGTCACCGAGAGCGTCGAGGCCACCCCGAATCCCTTCAGGTTCGTCGGCCAGTACGGAGTCATGGACGACGGCAACACCCTCCTCTTCATGCGCGCCCGCTACTACATGCCCGGGATCGGCCGGTTCATCAACCAGGACCCCGTTCTCGGCTCGCCGTCCGACACGCAGAGCCTGAACCTTTACCCCTATGTCAACAGCGACCCCGTAAACAAGATCGACCCCAGCGGGCTCATCGAATACAAGGGGAAGCTCTACCGATTCTCCGAGGCGCTGGAGGGCGCCATCCGCGACGTGCCCTACTTCGTCGCCTGCGCCGGCACGGGGGGGCGCGTGGACAAACAGATCTGTTACAGGGCGGGTTATGACGATGTAGGTATCGGCGTCCTTCAGGACGCCAGCAAGTACTCCGCGACGGTCATCATCGGGCCAGGAGCCGGTTATGTCCTCGAAGGGATTGACACGGTGCGAGACGCGATGGACTTGGCCTACGTGGCGATGAGGATCTATCGCGGGGAGCTGACGTTTGAGGAGGGGGTTACTGCCCTTAGCGACGCCTCGATAGACCTGCTGTCGAAACAACTCGACTCGAAATACTTCCCGTCCAGCACGGTTAAGGAGGTCGCAAGAAAACTGATCGCCGCCGTCGCCGAGCGCCAAAGGAACAAGGGCGCAACCCTGCCCGCCAACAGAGGCGGCTCGACCAACAGGAGCCGGAAATCCAAGTAGGCGGGACGCGACTGAAGCTATACGGACGTACCACCGATTCAACGCACGCTAAAATCACCATGCCGGCATCTCAAGCACAAAAAACCGGGCGCAGGAGAATTGGCATAAGGTCAAGTTGCTTCGCCCTTCTCGTGTGTGCGCTCCTGTTCTGTGCGGCGGAGGGCTTGGGGCAGCAGTCAGTCTCTATTACCTACACGTACGACAGCCTGAACCGGCTGACCGGCGTGACGTACTCGAACGGCGGGGCCGTCGTCTACACGTACGACGCGGCGGGCAACCGGAAGACGATCAGGATCACGGGCGCGCTCCCGTTCATCAACTCCGTGAGCCCGGCGAGCGCGGCGGCCGGCGGGCCGGCGTTCACCCTCACGGTCAACGGGCAGAACTTCGCGAGCGGGGCCGTGGTGCAGTGGGGCGGCGCCGACCGCCCCACCACTTTCGTCAGCGGCTCGCAACTGACGGCCGGCATCAACGCCGGCGACATAGCCTCGCCCGGCTCCTTCAACGTCACCGTCGTCAACCCCTCCGGCGGCGGCACGTCCAACGCCGTCGGCTTCAACGTCACCGCCGCTCTCCGCATCGACTCCGTCGCGCCGCCGGCCGGGCGGGCCTCGGGCGGGCAGCAGGTGACTTTGACGGGCTCCTTCCCGGGCCTCCCGTCCGTGCAGTGGGGCGGCGTGCAGGCGACCATCGTCAGCAGCTCGGCGACGCAGTTGACCGTGTCCACGCCGCAGCACGCGGTCGGCGCGGTCGCCGTCACACTCGTGCCCTCGTCGGGCAACTCTTACACGAAGGCGAACGCGTTCGCCTACCTGCCCACCGTCTTCACCGACGACACGCTCGTCGCGGGCGTGACGACCGGCAAGGGCCGGCACGTCACGGAGCTGCGCGAGGCCGTGGACGCGCTGCGCGCCGTGGCGGGGCTCAGCCCCGCACCCTGGCAAGACCCGCAACTGCCGCCTTCTAACGCGATCATCAGGGCCGTTCACGTTCAGGAGTTGCGCAAGTATCTTGAGGAAGCGGCCGCGCGCCTCGGCTACCCGTCCGTGAACTACATAGACCCGGATTTAGGCACGGGATACGTCATCAGGCTGGTGCACATCAATGAGATCCGCCAACGCATCAGAGCCATTGCCCGCTAGCGAGCAGGGGGCGTGCCGCCCTGCCGCAGGTACAACGAACCCGGGGCGAGCCGCACCGGCCGGCCCCTTCGGACGCTGAGGCGTCAGGTGAGATTATGATTAAGAACTTCACTCTCGGACTCCTGCTCGTGCTGATGGCCGGCGCCCAGGCCCCCGCGCAGGATCGGCCCGATGCGCGCGCGGCCGCCGCGGCGCCAGCCGTCACCATCTCGGTCTCCTCGAAGGGCGTGCGCTTCGCGGCGCTCGGCGCTGTCAAGCAGATCCGGCTCGAAGTCTTTGCCGAGGGCGGCGACTCCGTCTACAGCTCAGACTTCCAGCCGGGCAACGTGCGCGACTGGCGGCCCGAGGACAGGCAGGGCCAGCGCCTGCCCGACGGCCGTTACCTCTGCGTGATCACCTTCCGCGACCTCTCGGGGCGGCTCGGCATGAAGCAGGGCACGCTCGTGATGCAGGGCGGGCGGCCCTCCCTGGAGATGGCCGAGGTCGAGCAGGCGGGCGCGGCCGAGCCGGAGAACGCCCTCGCGGCGGCGGGCGGCGAGGCGCCGGCCGAGGCCGTCACCCTGACGGCGCACGACGGGCAGGAGGGGCAGTTGGTCTCCACGCGCGGCGGGCTCTCGTTCCGCGCCGGGGACTTCTTCGCGGGCGCGGATAAGGGGCTGATGCGCATCACCCCCGAAGGGCGCGTCGGCGTCGGCACGGACAAACCCGAGGCCGCCCTCGACGTGGCCGGCACGGTGCGCGCGCGCGGCGGCTTCCGCTTCTCGGACGGCACCACGCTTAATAGCTCCGGCGGCAGGCTCACGCTCACCGGGGCCGACGGCTCCAAGTTCTCCGCCCCGGCCGACGCGGCCGCGGGCACCGGCACGCTCAACCGCCTCGCGAAGTGGGCCGAGACGGGTGGCACCGGGACGCTCACCAGCTCACAGGTCACGGAGAACGCGGGGGGGAACGTGGGCGTCGGCACTTCCGCGCCCGGGAACGTCTTCGAGGTGCGCAGGGACCAGGCATTCAACGGCACCGACGCCTCGATGACGCACCTGGTCGTGCGCAACGACAGCCCGACCGGCTTCTCGGCGCTCTCCGTCTGGGGCAACGGGTCGGAGCGGGGCCGCTACCAGTTCAACGCTGCGAGCCCCAACATGTTCCTCACCTCGGTCGGCCAGGTGCCCTTATTCCTCGGGGCCAACAACACCGTGCGCCTGGCCATCGACGGCGTGAGCGGTAACGTGGGCGTCGGCACTTCCGCCCCTTCGAACGTGCTCGAGGTGCGCAAAGACCAGCCGTTCTCGGGCCCGCTCAGTTCAATGACCCAGATGGTGGTGCGTAACGACGACCCGGCCGGCCTCACATCCCTCTCCGTCTGGGGCACGGGCACCGAGCGCGGCCGCTACCAGTTCAACGCCGGCTCGCCCAACATGCTGCTGACCTCCGTCGGACAGATCCCCCTCCACCTCGGCACCAACAACACGGTGCGCATGAGCGTGGACGGCAACACCGGCAACGTCGGCGTCGGCACCCTCTCGCCGGGCAACGTCTTCGAGGTGCGCAGGGACCAGGCATTCAACGGCACCGACGCCTCGATGACGCAGCTGAGGGTGCGCAACGACAACCCCGCCGGCTTCTCGTCCCTCTCCGTCTGGGGCGGCGGGCAGGAGCGCGGCCGCTACCAGTTCAACGGCGGCCAGCCGAACATCTTCCTGACCTCGATGGGGCAGATCCCCTTCTACTTCGGCACCAACAACACGGTGCGGATGAGCGTCGACGCCGCCACGGGCAACGTCGGCATCGGGACGGGCTTCACGCCCGCGGCGCAGAAGCTCGAAGTCGCGGGCAACATGCACGTGACGGGGAACGCGGTCGTGGACGGTAACATCGCCGCCAAGTACCAGGACGTCGCCGAGTGGGTGGCCGGCAGCGGGGAGTTGCGCGCGGGCACGGTCGTCGCCCTCGACGTGACGCGCTCCAACGCCGTCCTGCCCGCCGCGCGCGCCTACGACACGCGGGTGGCAGGCGTCGTCTCGGCGCAGCCCGGCCTGATACTCGGGCAGGGCGGCGAGGGCAAGGTGCTGGTGGCGACGACGGGGCGCGTAAAAGTCCGCGTGGACGCGACGCGCCGGGCGGTGCGGGTCGGCGACCTGCTCGTCACGAGCGGCAGGCCGGGCGTAGCGATGAGGTCGGTGCCGGTCAGGACGGGGGGCGTGCTGATGCACCGCCCCGGCACGATCATCGGCAAGGCGCTGGAGCCGCTCGTCGGCAGGGAGGGCGAGATCCTGGTGCTGCTCAGCCTGCAATAGTCAGAAGGTGCGAGATGATCAACGGCGGCGCCCAGAAGGTCAGCAAGTTTGGGCGCCGTTACTCTTTACGTTTCAGCCTAAGAGAAAATAGTAGCGGGAGCAGGGCACTGTGACTATGGCGCTTCCCTGCCCTGTATTTATGCGTTCTTGGCTTCCACTCTATTAAGAGTTTTAGCACTGTGGCCTAGCGGGAGATGCGTAATCTTGCGGGTCTGAAATACGTAATTAGTCTTATCGAACTCCATCTGCCTTCACCGCTCATAGCTATATTGGTCAAATGTGATAGAGCTGGTTCCTTACCGCTCCGGAGCACCCTTAACTCCGCCGACCTTCTTTTTGGTACTTGGTGATACCGCTTGCAAGGCGCGAATTTTTTCCGTCACAGCGGGTGTAGACATGACCGCGCCATAGTCAGAGTCAACACTCTCGAACGACAGCCACGAGAGCCACGACGGCTGCTTATTGTCGGACGCTTTCTTGTCGGTCACCGGGCGCCGGCCGTCCGGGTTAAGGAAGAGGATGTGTACATTCTTTTCCCTGAACAGCTCCGGTGATAATCGGGGCTGGCTCTCGTCGGTGGTCAGGCTGTGTTCAATGAGCATAAAGCCGACTCTTATCTTCCCGTCCGACATCTCGCCTTTGAGGACTTCTCTAACGTTGTACTGGACATACTGCTTTGAGGAGACGAGTCCCGACCACGGCTGAAGCACGGACGTGGGTTCGACCTTCTCGACCTCTGCTATGACGATTACCTCAGAGCGCCCCGTTAGCCGTTCGATCTCTTTGTCGTCAAGCCGTCCAGCCGTTTGAGACAGCACCATCAATGTTAAGGACAGAAGCAAATTTGTCATCGTATCACCTGAACCTTTGTAATGCGTTGCAGAGCTGTCTTCTGACCGAGCCTAACCCCATAAGGATACTGCACGGTCGCCTTCGTCGGCACCCTCGTCCCGTTAGGTTTTACCACGTCGTAATACATTTCGCCCGAGTAAGCCTTGCCAAAAACGTGTATAGAGCCGTCGGTGAGCCGACTATTAACAAACTCGAACGCGCCGAAATATTGTGTGGCGTATGCGTGTGCGTCCTCCCACCTCTGACCTTGAGCGCTCGCAAACGCCTCTAAAGTTTCGTGAGCTACCGCATCTCCAGAGGTCATTCCCCCTCTATTTTCCGGCGCATCGAGCAGCTTCATCTCGTTCATGTCGAGCGTGTTTCGTCCCGCTGGTCCCACGCCCGCCTGCTTGTCGTTGCTCCCGAAGTCTACAGAGTCGTTGGGCAGGCCATTACCGGTATCGATCACGGCGTGGTTCTTGTCGTCCATGATGGCATTGAAGAGTTCTTTCTCGCCGCCAGATAGGGTTCCCCCAAGCTCCTTGAGCGCCTCTTTGCCCAGCGCATTACCCTTGTTGTCGGTAATCCTGACCATGTTGCCGATGTTCGCCACCTGGAACTTCGCGTCAGTCCGGTTGTTGATGCTAGTAATATAATCAACCGTCAGCTTCCCCTCCAACGCCACGTCCATCCCCGTAGGGTCGGTGTACTTCTGCGGGTTGTTCCGGGCATATGCGTAAAGGTTGAGGCGTTGCGGGTCGGCCAACCTCAACTCTCCGATAAAGACCGGGTCAGCGCCGGTAAATCTCCCCTGTACGCTCGCGAAGTAGCGCGCCTGCGCGTAATCAAGTTTTGTCTCATCGTCGCGCTCATACCCTGTGAACTTCTGCCTGACGTTATCGGCCCCGCCGTACCCCTGCGCCGACGCCCTCCCGCCCGTACCGGCGAACAGCTCCTCGCCGAACGGCAGGTAGTCGTGCCGCGTCACCCCAGCCAGCGTCCCGGTCTGGTCGATGACCATCCGCGGCGTGCCCAGCTGGTCCGCCACCACCCACCTCAATGACCACGCCGCCGCGCCGCCCGATTGCTCCGGCGCCCCGCCCGACCACGGCCCCGACACCTCGCCCGCCGAGAGCGCCCGGTTGTAGACCCGCACCTCGTCAATCCGCCCCTGGAAGAACTGCGGCGTCGCCTGCCGCCCCCCGACGTGGAACTCGTTCTGCGCCGGGATGGCGTCGCCTATCGCGCCCGCCGCCGCCGCCGCGTGGACGAGCTGCCCGTTGGCGTACGTCCTCGCACTCGCCCCGTCGTAGGTGAACGTGATGTGCGTCCACTGGTTCAGCGGCGCGACGTAGCCCGTGTTGATCCAGCCCCAGCCCGGGCTCTGGTTGGCTAGCGCCCACTGGATCGTCCCGTCGGCGAAGCGCGCCAGCTCGTACTCCCCCTCACGGTTGGCGATGACGCCGCCGACCACGCCCGTCCCGCCCCCGGTCGGGTAGACCCACGCCGAGAGGGTCAGCGCGCCCGACACCGCCAATGACGACTGCGCCCCCACCCGCACGTAGTCGTCCGCCCCGTCCAGGGCGACGGCCGCCCCGCCCGTCTGCCCGGCCCCCCAGCCGGCCCCGCTTTGCAAAGACCCCGCGTTGCCGTTCCCCGACGCGTCGGCGACGGTCGCGTCCGCCCCCTCGTCGAACTTCCAGTGGCCGACGAGCCCCGAGGACGCCTGGCCGTTCAGCGCGCCCACCTCACCCGCCGTCAGCGCCCGATTGTAGACCCGCACCTCGTCGATGCGCCCCTGGAAGTTCTGCGGCATGACCTGCCGGCCGCCGATGCGGAAGTCGTCCTGCGCGGGCAGTGCGTCCCCGATGGCGCCCGACCATCCGGAGGTGTGGACGAGTTGGCCGTTGGCGTATGTCTTGACCGCCGCGCCGTCGCAGGTGACGGCGACGTGCGTCCACTGGTTGAGGGGCGCGACGTAGCCGGTGTTGACCCAGTCCCAAGTGTTCGAAGAGTTCGCTATCGCCCAACGGATGGTGCCGTCGGCGAAGCGCGCGACCTCGTACACCCCCTCCTTGTTGACGACGGCGCCGCCCGACGCGCCGCCCGAGCCCGCGCCGGTCGGGTAGAGCCACGCCGAGACCGTCAGGCCGGCGCCGACCGAAAGTCCGCCGGAGCCCACCTGGACGTAGTCGTCCGCGCCGTCGAGCGTGACCGAGGAGCCGGCCGAGCCCGCCGCCCACCCGGCGCCCGCCTGAAGGCTGCCGGGGTGGCCGCCGCCCGAGCCGTCGGCGGCCGACGTGCCGGAGCCCTCGTCGAACTTCCAGTAGCCGAGGAGCCCCGAAGTCGGGGCGCCGCCGTTTGAGGCTCCGCTGCCCGGGACGCCTGGCTCGGCCGTGACGAGCAGCTCGCCCCCGCGGTAGCCGTACTCCTTGCGCGGCGAGGTCGGCGCGGCGTTCGGGGCGTACTCCGCGAGCAACTCGCCGCCCGCCCCGTAGACCTGCCACGACTCCTCGCCCGTGCCGACGGCCCGCTTGATGCGCAGCCCGTCGGCGTCGTAGACGTAGAGGGCCGTCTGCGCCTGACCGGAGACGAACTGCGCCGAGGTCATCCGGTTCTCCGCGTCGTAGGTACGCGTCCCCCGGCCGGTGTAAGTATCGACGGTGAGGTTGCCCGCGCCGTCGTACTGCATCCGGCGGTCGCCCATTAAGAGCGCGGTGTCCCCGGGCGCGTAGAGGCGGTTCGTGTTCTGGAAGTCGGCCTTGTCGAACTGTTTCTCGTTGAGGAGGTCGCTCGGCGGGGCGGACGGCTCCCCCAGCCACGTCCCCGCCGCGTCGAGCGTGCGGTTGCCCCACCGGTCGTAGTCGTAGGCTTGCGCCCAGCGCGTCTGCCCGCCCGACGACTCCGCGGCCCGCGTCAGCCGGTTCAGGGCGTCGTAGTCGAAGTTCTGAGTGAGGACGTCATAATTCCCGGCCTGGTCGTAGCCCGCCCCTTCGAGTTTCGGGATGAACACGTCCTGCTGGCGCAGGTTCCCGTTGTTGTCGGGGCCGCCGCCCGACGCGCCCCACCCCGAAGCGCTATAGTGGTTGATGATGGCGCCGCGGTTCCAGTTCGTTATCAGGCCCGGGTCTGTGTTCGTGATCGAGTGGGTGCTCACGCGGATCTCGCCGAGCTGCCCGCGCGCGTTGTAGAAGCGTTTGTTGAAGAGAGGCGTGTCGGTGCCGAACCGCTCCTGACTCATCCCGCCCAGCTCGCCGTAGATGACCTGCGAGGCGTAGGTGCGCTCCGCCCCGTCGCCGAGCGTCCCCTTGAAGGCCGGCTGAGAGCCGCTGTCGCCGAGCCGCCCCATCGCGTCGTACTGGTACTCGACCCTGTGCCCGGAGGGGTAGGTCAGGGCGGTTACCCCGCCGGCTCTGTTGTACGAGAGCGCGGTCGTGTAAGCCTGCCCCCAGGCGTTACCGACCCGGAACTGCTGCGTCCGGGCCGTCGGCCGGCCGGCCACGTCGTACGCCCCCACGGTCGTCAGCGCGACGCCGACGGCCTCGCTCTTCCACGGACGCCCCAGCCCGTTGGCCGTCGCCGCCGGGTTGTCGTAGTGGCGTGCGACGCCGGGCGTCGTCGCTGTCGGCCCCCCGAGCGCGTAGGTGACGGTCGTGTTGCGGTTCAGGGCGTCGTAGCCGTAGGTGGCCGTCGTCCCCCGCGCGTCGGTTCTGGTCTTCAGGTTACCGTTCGCGTCGTAGGTGTAAGAGGCGGTGCTACTCTCGGGGTTCGTCGCCGACTTCAGGCGGCTCAGGGAGTCGTAGGCGAAGGAGCGCGGCTGCTGCGTCCCCTGCGTCACCTTCAGCAGGTTCCCCAGCGCGTCGTAGTCGTAGCCGGTCGGGTAGCCGTAGCCGGACACCGGCAACCCCGCCGTGACCGCGGACGGGATCGGCTCGACGCCGGGGTATTTGGCCGGGTCGTTCGGCGTGACCTCCCACACTTCGCGCAGGCGGCCGAGGGCGTCCGTCCTACTGATCCGCTGCTTCCCAGCTTGGTCGGTGACGAGCACGCGGGCGCCGCTGTAGTCAGTATGGACGACTGCGTTGTCCGGCCGCGTCGTTACCGTCCTGATCCTCCCGAGGGCGTCGTAGGCAGTCTCCGTCCTTCCGGCGCCGGACCACCCCTGGGCCGTCAGCGGGGCCCCGCCGCCCGCGGAGCGGTAAGGCAGTGAGACCCGCCACGCCCGCCCCAGCGCGTCATACTCCGTGTCCGCGTTGAGCCAGGGCTGCGCCGCGACGGCGTTCTCGTAGGTGGCCGTGCGGTAGGCCCGCCCCAGCCCGTCGAAGTACTGCTTCGACTCCGTCCTGCGCGCGCCGTCGAGGTCCGCGAGCGTCCGGACGTAGAGGTCGCCCGCCGTGTCGCCGTAATCAAAGTCGGTCCGGCCGCCGTCGGGGCGCACCACGGCCTTGATGCGATCGAGCCTCCCCGGCTGGCCCTCATACTCGAAGCGGGTACTCTGGCTGTTGGCGTCCGTGGAGGAGTAGACGAGCCCCGTGTAGAAGTCGTAGACGGTCGAGGTGGCTAACTCGGATGCCGACCCGTGCGCGCCCGACGGGTCGGGCTTCGGCGACCTGGCGGCGGTCGGGAAGGCGAAGGTGTTCGGTGTGTAGGTGCCGCCGCACCCGCCGCCGTTGTTGCAGAAGGAGTCCAGGTAGCCGACCCGCGAGAGGTTGCCGTTCGCGTCCAGCGTGCTCCTGACGTTGCCGAGCCGGTCGTACTGTGCGTGCGTCTCCACCCAGGAGTTCGTCGTGTCGAGCCACCGCCTCGCCGTCGTCGCGTTGCCGCGGGGGGCCACCCCCAGCTCCTCCCACTGCGGCGCGGAGCTGCAGGCGATCTGAATCTCGGCGCTGCCGCACTCCAGGAGCGGGTAGGCCGCCTCGTCGTAGCGCGTCTCCGACTGCGACACCGGCGTCTCGGCCCCCGTCGAGGGGTCAACCGCGTAGACCTGCTCCGCGGCGGGCAGCGAGCGCAGGCTCGCGCCCAGCGACGGGTTCACGTCGGCGTTGACGTAGGCGGCCGCCGTCACGTAGTCGGTGTGCGTGTGGCGCGTCGCGTGCGCCGGCGGCGAGGCGCCCGTCCAGTAGTCGTACTCCCGCACGTCCGTCCGGTTGAGGTAAGCGTCGTAGGCGAACTCCTGCTTCGACTCCTGCCCCGTCTCCTCAAGCCTAGTCTGGACGCGTATCAGCGGCGGGTCGACGGGCGACTCGTCCTTCGGGACGTTGAGCGACCCGTCGTCCTGCGCCCACGTCCGCACGGTCGTCCGGGCGGCGGCGGTCGTGCTGAACGCCGGGTCGAAGACCTCCGTCTTCCTCTCCCTCCCCGTCTTCCACCCTTCGTAGTCGGTCGGCTTCCAGTCCCCCCTCACCCTGGCGCTGCCGTAGAAGTGGTGGCGCTCCCACGTCAGCAGCGCGCCCGCCTGGTCGTAGTTCTTCACCTCGGCGTAGCCGACGTTCGTGTTGTTCTCCTCGGGCTTGCCGATCGTCATCCGCGAGGCGAACGACGAGCCCGTCCCGCCGCCGGGGTAGACCCTCCGCTCGACCACGCGCCGGTAGACCTGGTAGCTGCCCGTACCCGCCGTACCGACGAAGTAGAGGCCGGGGCTGTTCGGCGTGAAGCCGCCGTCCCAGTCGTACTCGAAGGCGCCGCCCGTCGGCAGCTCCACGCGCGCCAGCTCGCCGTAAGAGTTGTACTTGAACCGGTAGCTCCTGCCGTCGGGCAGCTCGACCGAGGTCGCCACGGCCCGCTCGAAGTAGCCGGAGCTGTCCGCCCCGTTCAGCGAGGGGAAGAGGTCGTGCTCGCTCTTGAGGGCCTGGTCGCCGCGCAGGGCCGTGCCCATCCGTCCGTACCAGACGCGGACCGTGCGCGCTGCGCCGCCGAACCCCGTGTAGGTGATCGTGTCGCTGTAAGGGGGGCTCAGCGTCGGGCCGTAACTGAACGTGACCTCGCGCCCGAGTGAGTCGGTGATCTTCGTCACCCGCTCGCTCGCGTACTCGTAGCTGAGCTTGTTGCCGTTGCGGTCCCGCACCCAATCGACCAGCCCCTCCCTGATGCGGTAGCGCGTGCCGTCGCGCAGCATCAGGTAGCCCGAAAACTTTTTCTGCTCCGGCGCGCCGTCGTACCCGTCCTGCAACTCCTCGTCGGAGACGAAGGTGGCCGACGCGCCGTCGGCCGTGACGAACTCCCTGCCCCGCGACGTCGTGTCACTCACCTGGCAGTTCGTGTACTGGGTCGTCCCGCGGTAGCCGTTGTTGGACGTGTCGTGCAGCTCGTACTCGGTGCCGTCCGACGCGATGAAGGTCAGCCGCAGCAGGCTCTCGACCTCCGCCAGTCCGCCGCAGGAGAGCGAGGAGGCGCCGGCGAGACGGCCGACCAGCACGCCCGGCCCGTAGCCGACCTGCAGCCCCGACCAGCCGCCCGTCTCCGGCCAGTAGGTGGCGGGGTTCGAGACGGTGCGCGCCACGCTCCACTTCCGCTCGATCGGGAGAGAGACGGCCGAGGCGGCCGAGCCGCGCCCGCCGATTTGGAGGAGCGGGAGACGGAAGTTGAGGTTGCCGTTGAAGAAGTTGACGCTGTCGAAGCCGGAGAGCTGGTAGGAGCCGGCCGGCGCGCCCGGCTTCATGCCCTCGGGGGTCGAGCCGTCCGTGGCGCTCGTCGTGCCCTGTGCCCGGGCGGCCGCGCAGGAGGCGAGGAGGACGGCGAGGGCGAGCGCGTGGCGCGTGCTTGCCTTGAGCTGCTTACGGCGGGGGGCGGTGTTCTCGTGAGTCATCTGCTTACCTTCCGGTCGTGCGTGCGTGTCCGTGAGACTCGGCGGAGGGCGGCGGCGCGGCCCGGCTTCGAGCCCTCGGGCGTCATCGTGGCGTGAGCGTGATGCGGCACGACCAGTCGGGGTGCCCCTCGGCGGTGAGGACGTATTCACCTGGCGGGAGTTGGAGTTCGTTGACGGAGCGGATGCGGCCGCGCGCCATCTTCACCTCGCGGAGCCGCTCGCCCCGCACGCGCGAGAGCAGCAGCGAGACCTCCTCGCCGCCGGCGTGGTTGCTGACGGCCAGCATGAAGCGGCCTGCGGGGCGCGTGACCTCGGCCGGCTCGAAGCCTCCGGGGCTCAGCGTGAGCACCACGACCTCGGCCCCCTCCCGGTCGGGCGGTATAGGCGCCGGCGGCGCGGCCGCATGGCCAGGCGCCGAGGCCGAAGCATCTCCCCCCGCCGGCAACAGCCGGGCGCGGGCGCCCCAGGCCGTTAAGGCGAGCGGGACAGAGAGCATGGCAAAGAGGCAGGCGGCGGCGAGTTTGCGGCGCGGGCGGGCGGGCGGTCTCATACAACTCTCCTGGGTCGTGTGCGGGCGGTCGTGCCCGCCAGGGAGCCGGCGGGTCTAGGGTGACATGATCTAAATGCGGCGCGAGGACGCCTCAATTAGCGCAGTGCGAGGCATGGAATGCGGCGACGGGGGCGTGCCGCGGAGGCACTACGGATTAAACTATGACGGGGCTAAGACGTGAGACTATCGACGGTTCAGACCTAATCGGTAGCTCGCGTGAGTTACGGCACGTCTGGTGGACAGGCGGCAATCTATGCCCAATCACGCCGGCCTGTCAACGGAATTCTGCGCGCCGGTTTTAACTACCCGTGTCGGGAGTAAAGGACTTAACGGATGCCGACGCGGGTACTTGCGTTTGCGTAGCTGACGTGCGTTGTAGCAGCGCACGAACAGGTCAACGGCTCTAGTAAGAGCGTGGATGCAGCGCGAGATGCAGCGCGAGCGCCTCGCGAGCCGCGCCAAGTCGGCGTTTGTGCCCTCGACCGAGTAGGTCTGACTCTGGGTCTTGTCGCAGAAATATTGGCCATGCACACAGCAGGCTATAAGATTCTCCACTGTGACTTACAAGGCTACGCAGTTGAGGGGTTAACTCTCGATAATACTTACAGGTATTTTAAGGAAAGGTTTTGCGATAACTGCGATGCTTGTTCGCCGCGATCATCTAGCTGGCAATATTCAAATGAATGGCAACAAGAGGAGAACAAAAGACATGCGGAATATATGATGAGCGGCACCTCATATCGCTTGGATGAAACGTACGTCAAAGTAGGCAAGGAGTGGAAATAATTGTACCGCGCAGTAGACTCCACCGCCGACACGATACATCTGAGGCGTTCGGTCAAGAGTTTTCTGCCTCTCACGCCGGGTTCTCAGAAGCGTACTTCAGCAGCGGCGATCCCTTCTGTCGCAGGCTCTCCAGGTACTCGACCTCATTGTAGGGCTGGCGCGTCTGCCAGCAGC
>DASVQJ010000168.1:0-3968 GCA_036389235.1 Pyrinomonadaceae bacterium
GACGCGGAGACACGGAGACACAGCTTCTTGAGCTATAGGCCCGAAGCTGTGTCTCCGTGTCTCCGCGTCTCCGTGTTGAAATCGCCCCCGCTACCGGCCCGACCGCTAACAACGACAACTGCCTACTGCCTCACTTCGACCTCCGCGACCAACTGCACCTGTGCGCGGATTTCGAGGGAGCCGGGTTCGACGGGCGTGGGCGTGGCCGCCTGCGCGGTGCCGGCCGAACGGCCGAACTCGGCCGTGTAGACCGGGACGGGCGGGCGGAAGGCGCCGGCCTCCTGCACCTCGACGACGCGGACGACGCTGCCGCCGAGCGTCGCGGCGACGGCGCGCGCCTTCGAGAGCGCCTCGCGCGTGGCCTCGGAGAGGGCGCGCTGTCGCGCCTGCTCGTCGCGGCGGAGCGTGAAGGAGAGGCCGTCCACGCTGTTGGCGCCCGCGCGCGAGGCGGCGTCGATGACGGCGCCGACGCGGTTCAGCTCGCCCGTCGTCACGGTGACCCCGTTGCGCGCGATGTAGCTCGTGATCGAAGGCGGCGAGCCCTCCCTGTACGCGTACTGCGGCTGGAGGCTGTAGCCGCTCGTCCTGACCTCCGCGCCCGCCCCCGCGGCCGCGCGGACGGCGCGCACGACCGCGTCGGTCTTCGAGGCGTTCTCTGCCTGCGCCTCCGAGGCGCTCGCGTTCTGCGTGACGACGGCGAGCGTCAGGACGGCCGTGTCGGGCTGGGCCTCGACGGACGATTCGCCCGTGACGGCGACGCGCACGAGCGAGCGCCCGCCCGTGCCGGCGACGGCCTGCCCGCCCGCGTTCTGCGAAGCGTTGCTCTGCGAGCCTCCGCCCCGCGCGCGCATCGTGCGCGCCTGGAAGGGGACGCCCTCCATGTGGATCGACATCACGTCGTCGCGCACGCGCCCCGTCGCCTCGACCGCGGTGCCCTCGCGGAACCAGGACTGGCGCCGGAACTCGTTCGCGTTCGTCAGGAGGTACTTCCCGTAGTCGGCGACGACGAGCCAACCGCCCGCCTCGACCGTCGGCGCCAGCCTCCCCACCACCGTCAACTCCTTCGTCGCCTGCGCCGCCGACGCGGCTTGCGCCGCAAACAACAGCACGAGCGCCGCCGACGCCGCGCGCACGACCGACAGACTCCTACGCATGATTGCTATGCCTCCTTCTACAGTTAAGAGATTTGGCCTTTGGAGAGGATTCTATAACCATAGCCGGGTCAGAACCACCCGCGGTAACGGGTGGCCCTTTGATATAAGGCTCTGCCGGGTTGCAAAGGGCCACCCGCTACCGCGGGTGGTTCTGACCTGATTGACGCGGCGTTGGTGCGCGCCGGGCCGTTTTGTTACGATGCCGGAAAGTTATGCAGCCGCCGGGAAGAAGATTCGAGAACCCCAGAACCCCCCCGCGCGAGGGCAAGCTCGTCACGGTCGGGCGCGTCGAAGATGTGCCCGAGGGGCGCGGCGCCACGGTCGAGCTGCACGGCGGCAAGGAACTGGCGCTCTACCACATCGACGGACGCTTCCACGCCATCGAGAACTTCTGCCCGCACAAGGGCGCGCCGCTCGCCGACGGCAATCTCACGGGGCACGCGGTCGAATGCGACTGGCACGGCTGGCGCTTCGACGTGCGCTCCGGCGCCTGCCTCAACCGCCCCTCCGAACCCGTCGAGACCTACGAGGTCGTCGTCGAAGACGGGTGGATCAAGATAAGAGTTTAAGAACGAGTAGACGGTAGACGGTAGTCAGTAGCCGGTAGAAAAAGTGCGTCCGGCCTAAAGGCTAAGAGACGCGTATGGCGAAGAAGCCGGTCTCCCGGAACTCGATGGAGAGGAAGAAGGCGGCCGAGACGTTGACCCGGCAGACGAGCGGGTCGGCGTTGCCGCAGTTCGTCGTCTGGTTAACCCAGAAGGCGAGCCCCCCGCGTCGGGGACGCGGTTGAGGAAGTCCGCGTAGTGCTGGCGGGCGAAGAACTCGTTGTCGATGGAAGCGTTCTTGACCGGGCTCGGGCCGTTCGCCGCGTCGTTGTCGGCGACGGTCACCGTCGAGGTGGTCTGCGATGGTCACGGCGTGCGCGCCCTCGGCGGCGGCGAAACTCGCGCCGGAGAACTGGAGGGTCGAGGCGGGCGGCGCCGGCCCCGTCAGCCCCAGCGTCTAAGCGCCCGCGCCCGCAGGGGAGAACGCGGTGGCGAGCGTCGGGGTCTGAAAGAGGCCGGCGTCCGTCTCTCGCGGGGAGTCGCGGCGGCGGGCGAGCACACATCTTCCCCCGGTTCGCGGATTACTGCAACGGACGGACAGACGGACGGCTCAGCCGTCGTTGCCGATGGCTTCGACGGGGCAGGCGAGGAGCGCCTCTTCGCAGAGGGCGCGCTCGGCGTCGGACTGCGGCTGTCTGTAGACGAAGGAGTAGCCGCCCGCGTCGGCGCGCGTGAAGTTGTCGGGTGAGGTGTCGCGGCACACGTCGCAGTCGATGCAGTTCGTGTCCACGTAATAGGTGCCCGGCACGTTCTCGGGCACGCGGTCGTTCGGGTCGGCCATAGTTTGGTGAATAGTGAATGGTGAATAGTGAATGGTGATTGCTTTCATCCATTCACTATTCACCATTTACCATTTACTTGATTGCGAGCATCCGGTCGAGGGCGATGCGCGCCCAACGCGCGGTCTCTTCGGGGACGGTGATCTGGTTGACGACGCGCCCCCGGACGAGCGAGTCGAGCGCCCAGGCGAGGTTCTGCGGGGCGATGCGGTACATCGTGGCGCACATGCAGAGGTCGGGCGCGAGCAGGCGGATGTCCTTGTCCGGGTGCTGCTTCGCGAGCCTCTGGACGAGGTTGACCTCGGTGCCGACGGCCCAGGCCGAGCCGGCGGGCGCCTCCCCGATGACCTTGATGATGAACTCGGTCGAGCCGTTGAGGTCGGACTTCTCGACGACCTCGCGCTCGCACTCGGGGTGGACGAGCACCTTGATGCCCGGCACCTCATTGCGAATCGTCTCGACGTGCCAGGGGCGGAAGCGCCCGTGCACGGAGCAGTGGCCCTTCCAGAGGATGAGCCGCGCCCTGCGCAACTGCTCGGGGCTGTTGCCGCCCAACTCCCTGTTCGGGTCCCAGAGCGCCATCTCGTCTAAGGGTATGCCGAACTTGACGCCGGTGTTGCGGCCGAGGTGCTGGTCGGGGAAGAAGAAGAGCTTGTCGGCCTCCTTCAGGTACTTGTCGAAGAGCGGGACGGCGTTCGAAGAGGTGCAGACCACGCCGCCGTGCTCGCCGCAGAAGGCTTTGATGGCCGCCGAGGAGTTCATGTAGGTGACGGGCGCGACCTTGAACTCTTCGAGTAGCCCCAGCGCGCCCAACTGCTCCCACGCGTCCTCGACCTGCTCGGCCGTCGCCATGTCGGCCATCGAGCAGCCGGCCCCGAGGTCGGGGAGGATGACCTTCTGGTCGCCGGGCTTGAGGATGTCGGCCGACTCGGCCATGAAGTGGACGCCGCAGAAGACGACGTAGTCGGCTTCGGGGCGCTCGGCCGCGAGCTTGGCGAGCTTGAAGGAGTCGCCCGTGTAGTCCGCGTGGCAGACCACGTCGTCGCGCTGGTAGTGGTGGCCGAGGATGACGAGCCGCGCGCCGAGCGTACGGCGCGCCGCCTCGATGCGTTCGTACAGCTCGCCTTCAGACTGCCCGAAGTAGTCTTCGAGCGCCGGCGCCTTCGCCTCGACCTCCAGAGTCTCAACCACAGTCGTCATCTTTAACCCTCTTCGTCCCCACTGCCGGCGCGGGCGGCCTCAAAAGCCGCCCGCACGAAACGCGAAATATAAGCCTTGAAACGGCGACTCGCAAGCGCTCCCGCGGGCCGCAAATTAGATGCGAGCCGGGCGGGGAAAGTTTTCGGATTGTGGGCGGTCTCGTTTACACATCCCGGCGGATAACGTAAGGGGCGGTGAACCACGGAGGCACAGAGGACACGGAGGGGGCA
>DASVQJ010000169.1:0-14181 GCA_036389235.1 Pyrinomonadaceae bacterium
GGCAGCGCAGCGCGTCCATAGCCATTTCGAGCCGCGAGTCCAGGTCCCACGCGTCCGACGCGTCGAGCTTCTCCTGCACCGCGCCCTGGCGTTCGAGAAGCTGCGCCATTTCGTCATCCGTCATCGGCACGCCGAACTTAGCGTTGATCTCGTCAAACTCCTTGAGCAGGTCTACGGTCTCCTGCGCGCCCTGGACTTGGCGTGGCGGGCCTTCGGCGCCATGCGTATCCATTCGAGTTCGCGCTCCAACGTCTTCTGCCGCTCGCTCTCCTGCTTCTCCTCGCGGCGCAGGCGCTCCTGCTTCTGTTCGAGCCAAGAAGAGTAGTTGCCCTTCCACGGGATGCCCTCGCCGCGGTCGAGTTCGAGAATCCACCCCGCCACGTTGTCGAGGAAGTAGCGGTCGTGCGTGACGGCGATGACCGTGCCCGCGTACTGCTGCAAGTGCTGTTCGAGCCACGCGACCGACTCGGCGTCGAGGTGGTTCGTCGGCTCGTCCAGAAGGAGGATGTCGGGCTTCATCAGGAGCAGGCGGCAGAGTGCGACGCGGCGCCGCTCGCCGCCCGAGAGGACCTTGACCGAAGTGTCGCCCGGCGGGCACCGGAGCGCGTCCATCGCCATCTCAAGGCGCGAGTCCAAGTCCCACGCGTCCAGGGCGTCGAGCCGCTCCTGCACCTCGCCCTGACGTTCGAGGAGCTTGTTCATGTCGTCGTCGGACATCTCCTCGCCGAAGCGCGCGTTGATCTCGTCGAACTCTTTGAGGAGCGAGACGGTCTCCGCGACGGCCTCCTCAATCGTCTCGCGCACGGTCTTCGACTCGTCGAGCTGCGGCTCCTGTTCGAGGTAGCCGATGGTGTAGCCGGGCGAGAGCACGGTCTCGCCGGTGTAGCCCTTGTCGCGGCCCGCGATGACGCGCAGCAGCGTCGACTTGCCCGAGCCGTTGAGGCCGATGACGCCGATCTTCGCGCCGTAGAAGTAGGACAGGTAGATGTCCTTCAAGACCGCGCGCTTGTCGTAATGGCGGCTGACGCCGACCATCGAGTAGATGATTTTGTTGGGCTGTGTGCTCATTTCGCCGAGGGTAATCCTTCTTGGTTTGTTACGGGTTTGAGTACGTACAAGGTACGACAGGCGTCGGCGAATCTCAAACGGCGGCGGGCGGGTTCCCTTCGAACTTGCGCGTGGAGCGGGGGGCGGTTAACCACAGAGGCACGGAGGGCACGGAGATGGCACAGAGTAATCCAATCCTCTGTGCCCCCTCCGTGTCCTCCGTGCCTCTGTGGTTAACCGCCCTTCTCATCACCCTCAAGCTTGGATAGAACCCGGGCGGGGGCTACTCGGGTGGTTTAATTTCGAGGACGTTGTTGACGTTCCCGGCCTCGTCCTCGGCCGTGTCGGGGTTGGAGGGGTCGAGGAGCCAGTCGCCGTCCACGACGAACTTGTACTGGTAGACGCCTGGGTCGAGGTCGACGCGGCAGACCCATTCGTCGCCCTCGCGCGCGAAGAGCAGTTGCGACTGGTTCCAGTTGTTGAAGGTGCCGGTGAGGACGACCAGAGAGGCGTCCGCGCGGCCCTTGAGCCTGAAGGTGGTGTTGCCCTTCACGCTCGGCGGGGGCAGCCCCACGCGCCGCGCCGTGTAGGGCTCGCCCTCGTAGACGAAGGTGAGGCTCGTGACGCGCCCCTCGTCGTCGCGCCCGAACCTGACGGGCGTGCCCGCCGACTCGTCCGTGAACGCGTCCCGCCCCGCGCGCGCGAGGCGCCGCCGCTTCACGTTCGAGGGCTTCAGCCACAGCTCCCCGCCCGCCGCCGTCACGTCGAGCGTCGAGACGGGGATGAGCCCCACCTCCAACTCGTAACGCCCCGCGTAATCCTTGAGCGCCTCCGCCCTCTTCGCTTCGGCCTTCGCCGGCGCCTGCGCCGCGCCCGCGAGGGCGAGCTGTAGCGCTAACACAAGGGTAAACATCATCATGTCGAGGTTAATGTCGGCAGGTATTCACACGGACGGGACGGACAGGGTAAGAGATCGAGCATTTGAAATTTCAAATCTCAAATTGCCTTACCCTGTGCGTCCCGTCCGTCCGTGCGAATTCTCTTCCGGTCTGACTCAGTACTGCCAGTTGACGTTGACGAAGCCCGTGCCGCTGGCGGGCACGGTGTAGGTGTGGTTCGCGCCGGCCTCCCAGGTGACGGCGCCGCCCGCGGCGATCTTGATGAACTTGAACTGGAGGGTCTGCCCCGCCGGGACGCTGGCGGTCAGGAACCAGTTCGGGTAGTTGGGCGCGAGCATCGGCCCCACCGCGGCGTCCCACGTCGTCCCCCAGTTGCCCAGCTCGACCGTGTCGCCCGTCAGGAAGATGTGGTCGCCCACCTGCGTCGGGCTGGCGTTGTAGACGGTGAAGGTGACCGGGATGAGCTTCGCCTTCAGCACCGTGAACTGGATGCCGTTCGAGACCTGGCTGGAAGAGTTCGTGACCGTCACCTGGTAGCTGCCGTTCGTCACGGCGGGCACGGTCGCGACGACCTGCGTCGCAGACCAGGAGTTGACGGTCGCGGTCGTCGTCCCGAACTTCACACTCCCCTGCGTCGCCCCGAAGTTCTTGCCGCCGATGGTGACCTTGACGCCGGGCTGCGCCGCGGTCGGGCCGATTGAGCCGACCTGCGGGAAGCCGCCCGACTCCGTCGCCTGCCAGACGGCGACGCTGCCGGCGGGCAGGGAGAAGGCCGCGACGGGGTTGTTGCCGCCCGCCCCGGAGGTGACGTTGATGTTGACGCCCGAGAGCAGGCCGGTCAGGTAGTCGTTGTACGTGCCGACGGGGAGGGACGTGTTGAGCCCCGTGATGTTCGCCGCGGAGGCGCCCTTGTTGATGGCGACGAGGACGACGTTGCCGTAGAACTTCCGCTCGTAGACGTACACGTCGTTGTTCATCCAGCGCTGCTGGTGCGAGCCGTAAGGCACGGCCGTGTTGTTGCGCCGGAGCGTCGAGAGGCGGCTCGTCAGGGTGTAGGCGGTCGTCGAGGTGCTGAAGGAGTTCATCATCGGGCGGTTGTAGGGGTCGCCGCCGCCCGACGTGTTGTCGACGAGGTACTGCTCCGTCCCGTAGTAGATGCACGGGATGCCGCGCTGCGTGAGGATGAAGGCGAGCGCCTGGTGCAGGCGCGTCTGGCTGCTGTTGACGGTGGGGAAGCGCGTCATGTCGTGGTTGTCGATGAAGGTGACGAGGTCTTCGTCCCAGGTGAAGTTCGTCGCCTCCTGCACGATGACGTTCTCAATTTCCGAGAAGTTCGCGTTCGACCCGAAGACGTTCCGGATGGCCGTGTTGAGCGGGAAGTCGAGCATGGAGATGCCGCTCTTGTTGGCGTACTTGTAGGAGTCGTGGTAGAGCGGGTCGGAGGTGCCCGTCTGATACCACTCGCCGAAGAGGAAGCTGTCCTTGTAGGTGTAGATGGAGTTGGCGAGCGAGTACTGCCAGCCCCAGTCGAGGTGCTTGATGGCGTCGATGCGGAAGCCGTCCACGCCGTGGTCCTGGAAGAGCTTGGCCGAAGCCTTGAGGTAGGCGTCCACCGTGGGGTGCGTCTGGTTGAGGTCGGCGAGGTTGAAGAGCGTGTAGAACTGCACCTGGTAGCGGTCGTCCCAGTTCACGATGTTGCCGTTGTGGTGGAAGTAGCCGTTGGTGTCGTTCGAGTAGTTGCCGACGAGGGTGCCGTTGTCGTAGAAGGCGCCGAACTCGCCCGCGTTGTCCTGCGTCGTGTGGTTGGGCGCGAAGTCGATGATGACCTTGATGCCGTTCTGGTGCGCGGCCGTCACGAGGTTGTCGAAGGCCGCCCAGGTGTTGTTCGGGTCGCCCGAGTGCTCCTCGACGCGCTTGAAGTCGCGCCCCTGGTAGCCGTGGTAGGAGGCGGTCGGGTTCCCGTTGCCGTCGGGGATGTTGGCGTTGAGGTTATCGACGGGCGGCGAAATCCAGACGGCGGTCACGCCGAGCCCCGCGAGGTAGGACATCTTCTGCTGGATGCCGGCGAGGTCGCCGCCCCAGTAGGCGCGCCAGTTCGTGCGCGTCGAGTCGTAGAGCCCCGCAGACTGCGGCGGGTTGTTGTTGGCGGTCGAGCCGTCGAAGAAGCGGTCGGTGATGATCTGGTAGACGACCTCGCGCTTGAAGTCGGCGCCCGCGGCGGCGGCGGGCGCGAGCGCGAGGAGCATGACGAGGGCGACGGAGAAGGCGACGGCCTTCCCCCCGGGCAGTCTGCGCAGCATGGTGGGACTTACCTCCTTGGAGTACCGTTCGAGAAGGGCGGCGCGTCAACGCGGCGCCGCGCGGCGAGGTTCGTTCGCGTAACAACTTCGGGGCGGATTGGTGAAGCGAGGCGGAGTATAGCGCGGGGCGTGGGAGAAAGAAAGTAGACGGTAGACAGTAGTCAGCAGTCAGTAGAAAAACAGGGGCGGCGCGTCCCGGTCACAAGCCGAGCGCGCCGCCTCTCCACCTACTGTCTACCGTCTACTGCCTACTGACTAGTCTTCTTGTACTTGTCGATGAGCTGCTGCATGCCTTCGGCGGAGCCCTTGTGGCGGAACTTGTAGTTGCGCTCCAGGTCGGTGCGGAGGCCGTCGTTGGCCGCCTTGTAGCGGGCGTCGCCGTCGGTCATGGCGACGGCGCGGGCGTACGCCTCGATGAGTTCGTCGAGCGCGGCCTCGGCGGTCTTGAGCGCGGCGGCCTTCTGCTCGGCGGGGGCGACGTTGTACGCCTTCGAGCGCAGGTCGTACTCGGCGGCGACGTAGTCGGCCAGGAGCAGGTAGACGCCGGGGTCGTTCGAGCGGAGCGAGGCGGCCTTCTCCAGCAGCGGCCGCGCGGCCTCCCTGTTGCCCGAGAGGTGCGCGAGCACGCCCGTCTCGCGGTAGAGGGAGACGAGCGACTGCTGTTTGAAGGTGGGCCACTTGGCGGCGTCCCACCCGGCCGGCATCTTGTCGGCCTCCAGCAGCTCGATGGCCTTCGCGCCGTAGTCGCGCCCCTGCTGGACGAAGGCGTTGTTGCCCTTGATGGCCGCGGTCGAGGCGGCGATGGTCAGGTTCTGCATCGTCTCGATGTCGTCCGGGTGCTTGGCGAGCCACTCGGCGCCCACGCGCATCGCGTCCTGCGTCTGCCCCGTGTTGATGTACGAGATGAGGAGCGACGGGGTGACGAGCGGCGCCTCCTCGGGCAGGTTGAAGATTTCGAGGAAGGTCTGCGCGAGCGAGCCCTTCGCCTGCTGGTCGGTCGTGGCCGTAATCTCGCGGGCTATGGCGTCGGCGACCTGGGCGCGCAGAGGGCTCTGCGGGTACTTCTTGACGAAGGCGGTGGCCAGCTGGAGCTTGGCCTCAGCCCCGCTCGCCTTCTCGATCTTCTGCGCGGCGTCGCGCTCGCCGCCCGAGACCTTCGGCCCGTCCTGCTTCCCCTTCTCCTGCGCCGCCGCCGCGCAGGCGAGCGCGCAGGCGAGCGCCAGCGCCGAAAGAATTCTGAACATCATCTCCTCGCTCCTTACGTTTAAGATTGCTCTCGCGGAACTGTTTGCCGGTGCCCGTTAGGTTACACCAGAACCAGACATTGATGAAGCGGCCGGGCGGAAGGATGCACGTCGGCGGGGACGTTCGGATTCGCGCGCGGGACACACCCCGGCGTCCGCGGAATTAGTTCACCTGGACGCCCTTGGAGATTTTAAGGAACTCGTCGCGCGCGGCGGCGACCTCGTC
The DNA here is from genome assembly GCA_036389235.1 of Pyrinomonadaceae bacterium. GTDB lineage: Bacteria > Acidobacteriota > Blastocatellia > Pyrinomonadales > Pyrinomonadaceae > QHXN01. Next base: position 5,717 of record DASVQJ010000169.1, read on the forward strand.
CATGTCCCAGCCCCCGAACTTCCGGGCGTGCTCTCCCTTGACCGTCTGCAACAGATCCCAGTCGGCCGTGCTGATGCCCGCCTCGGAAAGCTTTGCCCTCGCCGCCGTCCGCGACGGCGCCGAGAACAGTATCCCGGGTGATAGAAGCCAGCTCGCCTTGTAGTGCTGGATGGCGGCGAGCGCGACCAGCAGCTCGTCCGGGATGGGGGCCGCGCTGTTATTCAGGGTCGCCTTCTCGCTCCCGGCGGCGTCGGTCTCCTCCGCGGCGGCGAAGCGGCGCAGCAGGCGCCTCCACGCGGGCGGGTCGTCCTTCTGCCGGCGCTGGCGCATGGCGAGGTAGCGGACGCGGTTCATGAAGCGCTTGACCGAGCGCGGCGTGCTGCTGCGCGCGAAGACCAGCGGGTGCCAGACCGTCAGCGCCTCGACGAACTTCGGCGAGTCCTTTACGACGAGGCCGGGGCGGCGCGTCAGAACCCAGAAGCCGACCCACAGCACGGCCAGGACGACGAGCAGCACGGGCGCGGCGGCCAGCCGCGCGGAGCGCCTGCCGGGGATGAGCTCGGGCATGTTGACGGGCGGGGACGCGGGCGTCGGCGACGGCAAAGGCGTCGGCGTCGCCGAGCCCGTCGGCGTCGGCGTGGGCGCGGGCGTCGGCGTGAGGGTCGGCGCGGGCGTCGGCGTGAAGGAGGGCGAAGGCACGCGCGTCGCCTCGGTCAGGGCCATGGGGTGCGCGAGGAAGGAGGCGAGCTCGTAGGAGGCCGACAGCAGCAGGACGAGGCCCGCACACCACAGCAGCAGCCGCCCGTAGTCGCGCGCCAGCGCCTCCGCGCCGGAGGGCAGCAGGCGCCGCCACGGTGGCTCCGGCGCGTCCGCCTGTTCCTCCGCGCGCCGCGCGTTCGCGACGAGGATGCCGCATGACTGTTCGGGGGTCGGGACGGGCACGGGCACCTCGATGTTGATGAGCTTGTCGAGGTACTGGCGCGCGTATTCGAGACGCTTCTGCCGCGCCCTCGACTCCTGGAGCCGCTTCGTCTCCTCCTTGTCCGCGCCCGCGGGAGGCGCCTCCTCCGCCTCGCCCGCGTCGAGCATCTCGGCGGCCACGTCCTTGAAGCTCAGCCCGACGCAGGGCTCGACGCGCGCGCGCGCCATGCCGATGACGACGAAGCACTCGCCCGACGTGACGAGGAAGTTGACGGCCTCAAGGGTCTCGACGACGTTCTCGGGGCGGCAGCGGTCGAGGTCGTCGATGAAGACGATCATGCTGCGCGCGCCGAGCGCCTTCGTCGCGTCGTTGAACTCGGAGGCGAAGCGCTGGCGGAAGCTGGTCTGCGCGTCGAGGTCGCGCACGCGGACGCCGCGCGACATGCTCGCCATCAGGCTGGCCGGGCTGACGCCGAAGGCTTTGGCCCCGCGCCAGAGTGTGACGCCGCCCGTCACGAGGCTGACGAGCAGCGGCAGGAGCGCGAGGTACGGCTTCGCCGACTCGTCAACCCGCGGCGTGACGCCCCCGTTGAAGTCCGCGGCCGCCTCTTTCAAACTGTGCGCGAGGAGCGTGTTGCCGCCGCCGCCGCTGAGCAGCCAGTAGATGAGCGCGACGAGGACGAAGACGGCGAGCAGCAGCACCGGCAGCCAGTGGCGCGCGCCGCGTATGCACAGGAGCCGCACGCGGAAGACCAGGCCCGCGGGGCGCCAGAGGGGTGGGACGGCTTGCAGCCGCACGTTCTGGAGGAGCGAGGCGAGCAGGTGCTCCTCCTTCTGGTGGTGCCACGCGTTGAACCAGACCGGGCGGAAGCCGTAGCGGCGCAGGTCTGCGCGCAGCAGGTTCATCAGGGAACTCTTGCCCGTCCCCCACTCGCCCGTGACGGCGATGGTCAGCGGCGGCTTCGTGTTCTCGTTGCGCAGGAAGCGCGAGAGCCCGAGCGCGATGGGCTTGAACTCGATGGTGTCGGCGTCGCCCTCCTCCAGCGGCCGGTCGGACACTAGCACGTCCGCCACGGAAGTCTCCGGCTCCTCCTCCAAGTCCACCACGGCCGTCCGCCGCACCGGCAGCAGCAGCAGCGCCACCAGCATCCAACTCACGTAGTACCACGGCGCCGGCAGCCAGAGGGAAGAGACGCCCCCCGCGTTCTCCGGCCGCCCGTCCGACCCGCGCCCCCGCGGCTGCGCCTGATGAACCCACGTCGCGCCCCCGTCCTCCGTGTACAGAATCGTGCCCGCGTCCCCCACGACCCACCCGCGCAGCCCGTCGGGGTGGAAGCTGAGCGCCTTCAAATCCTGCTCGGTCGCCCCGCGCCCCTGCTGTGCCCAGGTCTTCCCGCCGTCGTTCGTCGCAACGACTACCCCCCTGTCGCCGACCGCCCACCCGCGGGACTTTTCAACAAAGAAGACGCTGCGTAGGGCGCTGCCCTCGGGGATACCCGACTTCGACACCTCCCAAGTCCGGCCGCCGTCTGTGGAGTGGGATAGCCCGTTACCCGCCACGAGCCAAAGCTCTTCCTGGGTATCGATGAAAATCACCGGGTTGGCCCCTAACCTCGTCCCGCGGTTCGGGCTATCTTCGGCACCGGGCCTCCGGGCCGCCGCCGAGTCAGAGGAGGCCGGGGCGGGGTCAACTCTGAAGACCGTAGGAGGTTGAGTAACCGTCAACCATATAACCCGGGGTAATGCGGACGGGCCGGCATACCTTACGGCGCCGTTCAGGGGCTCATAGTAGCGGTCTGTCGGCGGAAGCTCCTGCACATCATAGTAGGCCCAACTGGCGCCGCCGTCGCTCGTCGTGATGCAGTCGTCCGAGTCGGTTACGACGAAGCCCTCGCGCTCGTTGTAGAAGTAGACTCCGGCGAGCGTCTTGCCCGCGACCGAGGCCGGCCCGGTCTGCCCGGACGGGATTCGCGCCGGGGGCGCGTTGGCGCCGGTGTTCCCGGCGGGCGTCTGCGAGGCCGCGGGCGTAGCGGTCTGGCCCGGGGTGGGCAGCGGGGTGCGGGCCGCCGTGGTCTGCCACGTCTCGCCCCCGTCGGTGCTCACGAGGACGGTGCCGAGTTCGCCGACGGCGTAGACGGTGGCCGTGTCGGGGATGGCGTGAACGTCTTTGAGGTCGCGGCCGACGGCGGGGAGCCGCGCGGGCGGGTTCCATTCGAAGGGGTAGAGCCACCATTCGCGGCTGAGCACGGAGGGCTGGCGGTAGGCGTCCGGGCGCGGGCGCTGCGTCATCGCAAAGTAGGTCGAGACGGCGAGCACCAGCAGCGCCAGCACGAGGCGGGCCTGGGGCGAAAGCCTCGCGCCGCGGCGGCGGCTGGGCGCCGCGGCGGGGGCGGAACTCTTTTCGGCGGGGGCGACGGCCATGCGAATCCCTGCTCGGCGTGAGACGAAGGCGCGAAGTGTGCGGCGCGCGGCGCGCGCCGCGCGGGTCGGCGTCGGTAAGACTTTGCCTGATTGAAGAGTCGTGAGTTGCCGTCAGGCGGGACGGCCCGGGGGCCGTGGCCCCCGCGACTCGCTGACACGGACGCGCGCCATGCTAGCCGCGGCGGGACGAAGGGTCAACAGTTTTTCCGGGGTCGGGCGGCGCGTACGACGAACGGGCGTCCGACCTCTTCCGTTCAAGCCCTCCCGCTGACCTCGCCGGTCTGCGTGTTGACGCGGACGCGCTCGCCCGCCTCGATGAAGAGGGGGACGCGCACCTGGAGGCCGGTCTGGAGCGTGGCGGGCTTGAGGTCTCGGCCCGCGGCCGTGTTGCCCTTGACGCCCGGCTCGGTGTCGGCGACGGTCAGCTCGACGAACTGCGGCAGCTCCAGCGCGACCGCCTCGCCGTTGTACTTCAAGACCTGCACGACCAGGCCGTCGGTCAGGTAGCCGCGGTCTTCGCCGACCTGTTCGGCGGGGAGTTGGAACTGCTCGAACGTCTCCTCGTCCATGAAGTGGAAGCCGTCCGAGTCCGCGTACATGAAGGACGCGGAGGCGTAAGCCACGTCCGGCTCCTCGAACTTCTCGCCCGTCTTGAAACTCTTCTCCAGGACGGCGCCCGTCAGGAGGTGTCGCAGCCGCGTCCGCACCATCGTCGAGGCGCCGCGCGCCGAGGGCGACGCGAACGTCACGTCCACGACGGCGTACGGCTCGCCCTCCACCTTAATCATCATCCGCCGCTTCAACTCGTTCGCACCAATCAGAGCCACCTTCGTCCCCCTCCGCTCTCCTTAATCTACCCAACACTTGTCGGAACTTTGCTGCGCCACGTCTCACACGAAGACCGCGCTTTTCAGGACTTCGGAAGTGGAACGCGCGTTGCACCAATGAACCCGCCGGACTCATTTCGCCCCGTGCCGTCAAAGACGTTAAGCGGGAAAGGCTACCATGACAAACAGATTCTTCGCACTCGCCGGGGCCGGCGACCACTTCGAGCCTTCGCTCATCCCCACGGGGACGGCCGTCGGCCTCGGCACCAGCTTCGAGACTGTCTACGAATCGCTCTAAACACGAAGGGAGGTCAGACGTGACACCTAGACTCCTGACACTCGGTCTCGCGCTCGCCTTCGCGCTGGCGCAAGTCCCGGCCGCGTCGGCGCAGGGGCGCACGCGTGCGCTCGACGACTGGTCGGCCGTGCAGGCGCTCTCGCCCGGCCAGAAGATCATCGTCCGCACGAAGGACGGCGACCGGCTCTCGGGCCGCTTCGACTCCGCGAACGACCTTCTCATCAACTTCACCGACGGGAAGAAGAAGATTTCGCTGACGCGCGAGAGCGTCAGGCTCGTGCAGCTCGACCGCGGCAACTCGCGCGGCAAGGGGGCGCTCTTCGGCGCGCTCGTCGGCGGGGCCGCGGGCTTCGCCGTCGGCTCCATCCTCTACTTCCCCTTCAAGGACGACATGGTGGACACGACCGTCCCCGCCTCGGCGGCCCTCGGCCTGGCGATAGGCGCCGGCATCGGCACCGCGACCGGCAAGGGCAACAAGAACGAGACGGTCTACGAAGCACCGTGAGCAGTAGTCAGTAGTCATATCGGCTTGCCAATCAGCATCAGGCCGCGCGCCGGGAGCGCGGGCATCCTGCCCGCCGAAGCGTGCGAGAAGCACGCTTCACCGTGCAGCGCTCTCTCCCGACGTGGAGATTTAAAGTCTGACGGCCTTCGCGCCTGCGGCGCTCATGGCGGGCAGGATGCCCGCGCTCCCGGCGCGGCGCGTCCTTATCTCTTCCCGCAAGGTGGTATCGGTAGCCGGTAGCCGGTCGCGCTCCGCGCCGCGGCCGTTGACGGCGATGAACGCAATGATTAGCCGTTGACGGGTTTTCTACTGACTACCGTCTACTGACTACTGTCTACTGTCTCGTAGTCGAACTTGAGCGGCGCGGTTGAGGGGCGGACGGTGATGACGACGGACTTGGAGGCGGGGGTGTTGCTCTTGTCGGCGACGCTGCCGACGGGGACGAGGACGTTGGCCTCTGGGAAGTAGGTGGCGGCGCAACGGCGCGGGAGCGGGTAGGGCACGACGAGGAAGCGGCGGGCGGCGCGCTCCTCGCCGTCGAAGTGGCTGAAGAGGTCTACGACCTGCCCGGCCGAGAGGCCCCGTTCGGCGATGTCTTCCGGGTTGAGGAAGACGACGCGCCGCTCGTTGTAGACGCCGCGGTAGCGGTCGTCGAGCCCGTAGATGGTCGTGTTGAACTGGTCGTGGCTGCGCACGGTCATCATCAAGAGCTGCCCGGGCTCAAGCTCGTGCCGCGGCAGCCCGTGGACGGTGAAGTTGGCGCGGCCGGTCGAGGTCTTGAACACGCCCTCGCGCGCGAGGTTCGGCAGGTAGAAGCCGCCCGGCTCGCGCACCCTCTCGTTATAATTTTCGAACCCCGGGATGACGCGCTCGATCAAGTCCCGCACGCGGTCGTAGTCCTCGACCAGCCACTCCCATTCGACCCCGCTTCTCTCCCCCAACGTCGCGCGCGCGAGCCGCGCGACGATGACGGGTTCACTTAAAAGCTCCGGCGACGCCGGCTCCAGACTCCCGCGCGAGGAGTGGACGACGCCCATCGAATTCTCGACGCTGACGAACTGCTCGCCCGACCTCTGCGCGTCGCGCTCGGTGCGCCCGAGGCAGGGGAGGATTAAAGCCTGCTCGCCGGTGACGAGGTGCGAGCGGTTGAGCTTCGTCGAGACGTGCGCGGTCAGCCGGCAGCGCCGGAGGGCTTCGGCGGTGAACTCCGTGTCCGGCGTGGCCGACAGGAAGTTGCCGCCGAGGGCGAAGAAGACCTTCACCCCGCGCTCGTGCATCGCCCTGATCGTCTCGACGGTGTCGAGGCCGTGGCGGCGCGGCGGCTCGAAGTCGAACTCGCGCGCGAGCGCGTCGAGGAAGGTGTCGGCCGGGCGCTCCCAGATGCCCATCGTGCGGTCGCCCTGCACGTTCGAGTGGCCGCGGACGGGGCACGCGCCCGCGCCGGGGCGCCCGAGGTTCCCGCGCAGCAGGAGGAGGTTGACGACCTCCTGGATGTTGGCGACCGCGTTCCTGTGCTGCGTCAGCCCCATCGCCCAGCAGACGATGGTGCGCTCGGAGTTGACGTAAATGCGCGCCGCCTCGCGCATCAACTCGCGCGAGACCCCGCTCTGCTCGACTAACTCGTCCCAACTCACCTGTTCGAGCGCGCGCGCGAACTCCGCGAAGCCGTGCGTCTTCTCCTCGACGAAGCGCCGGTCTAACACCTCGCCGGGGCGGCGCGACTCCTCCTCCAGCACCTCCTTCATCAGCCCTTTCAGGAGCGCCACGTCGCCGTTGACGCGCACCTGGAGGAAGAGGTCTGTCAACTCCGTCCCGCCGCCGAGCAGGTCCAGAGGGTGCTGCGGGTGTTTGAACCGCCCGAGCCCGGCCTCGGGCATCGGGTTGACGTGGACTATCCGGCACCCGCGGCGCTTGGCCTCGCGCAGCGTCGAGAGCATGCGCGGGTGGTTCGTGCCCGGGTTCTGCCCGATGACGAAGATGAGGTCGGCGAGGCCGAAGTCTTGAAGCGTGACGGTGCCCTTGCCGACGCCGATGGTTTCGGTGAGCGCGCGCCCCGAAGACTCGTGGCACATGTTCGAGCAGTCGGGCAGGTTGTTGGTGCCGAACTGCCGGACGAAGAGTTGATACAGGAACGCGGCCTCGTTCGACGTGCGCCCCGAGGTGTAGAAGGCCGCCTCGTCCGGCGAGCCGAGAGCGTTCAACTCGTCGGCGATGAGCTTGAAAGCCTCCCCCCAGCCAATCGGCTCGTAGTGCGTCGCGCCGCGGCGGAGCACGACGGGGTGCGTCAGGCGCCCCTGCTTGCCGAGCCAGAAGTCGGACTTCTGCGAGAGGTCTGCGACGCTCCATTCTTTGAAAAACTCGGGCGTGACGCGGCGCGTCGTCGCCTCCTCCGCGACGGCCTTCGCGCCGTTCTCGCAGAACTCCGCGTGCGCGCGGGCGCCGTCGGGGTCGGGCCACGCGCAGCCCGGACAGTCGAAGCCGTCCTTCTGGTTGACTCTCAGCAGCGTCCGCGTGCCGCGCACCAGGCCCGCCTCGCGCACGATGTGCTTCGTCGCGGACCACACGGCCCCGAGCCCGCCCGACACTTCAGACGCGCCCTCCACACGGCCGCCCGTGAACTCCTCGGGCGGCTGCGCGCTGACGCGCGAAGGGGCTGGCGCGCGCCCTTCCTCAAGCGGAGGCGCGTCAGAGCGCGCGGGCTCTTCGGCCTCCATGCGCGAGTGGTAGTGCGTCGCCTGCGCCGCGGAAGACTCTTCCGCCGCCCCGCCGCGCGCGGCCTCCGTGTCCGTTCGAATGTCTTTCGTCGCGCCCATGGTCTTGCTCCCCGAAGGCCCAAGTTTACTACAGAAGGTCGCCGCCGGCCTTCACTGGCACCGGGATTGAGTGTCTGTGTGCGATAGCACTTTTCACGTACGGTAATAGTTCAAAGGGTGGGGCAGAACCGCGGACAGGAGGAGGACACATGAACGCTTTTCAATTGCTGAAGGAAGATCACCAGAAGGTTTCCGGCCTATTCCAGCAGATCGAGCCGACGACCGAGCGCGCCGAGAAGACGCGCACAGAGCTTTTCGCCAAGCTCAGCGAGGAGTTGGACATTCACGCGAAGATCGAGGAGTCGGTCTTCTACCCGGCCATCAAGCAGGCGGCCGAGACGCGCGAGATAGTGCTCGAAGGCTTCGAGGAGCACCACGTCGTCAAGATGCTTCTCAAGGAGCTCGAGGCCGTGCCGGTGGACACGGAGCAATGGACGGCCAAGCTCAAGGTGCTCAAAGAGAACGTCGAGCACCACGTCGAGGAGGAAGAGGAGGAGATGTTCCAGAAGGCCCGCCAGGTCTTGAGCGAGGACGACATCAACCGCCTCGGCGAGCAGATGGAGCAGCTTAAGACGCAGCTCCAGGAGCAGGCGAAGTCGGCCGGCGCGTAGGCCGAAGACAAGTTAACCGCGGGGACGCGGAGGCACAGCCAAAACTCTTGGCTGTGCCTCCGCGTCTGT
>DASVQJ010000170.1:0-15504 GCA_036389235.1 Pyrinomonadaceae bacterium
AGCGTGCGCCGGCACGCTTCGCCGTGAGGCGCTCTCCCTCGACGTTGAGGTGTAAAGTCTGACGGCTTTCGCGCTGGCGCGCTCATGGCGGGCAGGATGCCCGCGCTCCCGGCTCAGAGGTCGCACCCGAAAGAACGCCGCTGTAGGCGTTGGTTTAAATCGGATGTCTTCCCCCAGAACCCAACACCCAACACCCAACACCCTCCTACCGGCAGCGGCCGTCTGCGTGCTCGCGTTCGCGCTCTACGCGGCGGACGTCCCGCACAACCCTCCCGGGTTCTACATCGACGAGTCGTCCATCGCTTACAACGCGCTGAACGTCGGCCAGTCCGGCAGGGACGAGCACGGGGAGGCGTGGCCGCTCTACTTCCGCGCGTTCGGGGATTATAAGAACCCGACGTACGTCTACCTGCTGGCCGCGGTGTTCAGGGTGACGGGGCCGAGCATGACGGCCGCGAGGATGTTGAGTGCGGTCTTGGGAGCGTCGGCGGCGCTGCTGTTGGGGCTGCTGGCGCTGAGGTTGACGCGGAGCCCGGAGGCGGGCGTGGTCGTCGCTTGCTCGGCGCTGCTGACGCCGTGGCTGTACGAGTCGAGCCGTCTGGTCTTCGAAGTGGCGGCGTACCCTCTGGCGTGCGTGCTGTTTCTGCTGGCTCTGCGTCGAGCGTCGAAGAAGGAGAGGTGGGCGGCGCCGGACGTGCTTGCCGTGGCGTGCGCGCTCGCGCTGCTGACGTACACGTATTCGGTGGGGAGGCTGCTCGCGCCGCTGCTGGCCGCCGGGCTCGCGTTCTTCGTCACGCGGCGCAACCTCGCGCGCGTCCTCTTGACGTGGGCGGCTTACGCCGTCACGCTCGCACCCTTGCTCGTCTACTCGCTGCGACGCCCGGGCGCGCTCGCGGGCCGGTTCAGCCTCATCACGTACGTCACGCCGGGAAGCAGTTTCGCGGATGACGCGCGCGAGTTCGCGCTGCACTACCTCGCGGACGTGAACCCGTGGCGCTGGCTCGTCGCGGGCGAGCAGAACATACGCGACCACCTGCCGGACTCGCCCGCGCTGCTCGCGGCGACCGTCGCGCTCGCGGCGGCGGGTCTGTTCCTCGTCCTGCGCGAACACAGGCGCGAGGCGTGGTGGCGGTTTCAGCTCTACGCGCTCGCCGCGTCGGTCGTGCCGGCCGCGCTCACCGTGAACGAGTTCCCGCAGTTGAGGCTGATCGCCTTCCCCGTCTTCCTGCACGTGCTGTCGGCGCCGGCCGTCGCGCGGATGGTTGACGGGAGGGTGTTGAGAGTCGGTTTGTACCTCGTCGTGGCGCTGCTCGTCGCGCAGGGGGCTTACTTCCAGTGGCGCTTCCACGCGCGGCCGCCGGAGCGCTGGTACGTCTTCGACGCGCGGTTCCCGCATAAGATACTCGCGCCCGCGCTCGATGCCGCGCGGGGTGGCCGCGTCTACCTCTACGACCCGCCGGGGCGCTCCGGCTACATACAGGCGCTCTGGCACGGCGCGCTCCGGGGCGTCGGGGCCGCGCGCTTCGTACGACTACCGACGGACGAAGCCCCGCCGCCGGGAGCGGTCGTCGTCAGCACGGAGGAGGACTGCTCCAACTGCCGTCTGCTCGCGCGCTCGACCAACTACGTCCTCTACGCCGCGGAGCCGACGACCTTGAGCGCACGCCCGACCCCGCTCCCGGCGGGGGCGTTGCGCGCGATGCTCGTCTCTCGCGAACTCCCCGCCGCGCTCGCCGCCGGCGGCAGACAGAGCTTCGAGGTCATCGTCCGTAACGTCGGCGCCGAGACGTGGCCGGCCGTCGGCGACGCGGCGGGGCGCTACGCCGTCTCGCTCCGTGCGCGCTGGTCGGGAATCGACGGCGCACCCGTCAACTATCAAGAGGCGGCGGCGCGCATCCCCTTCGACATGGAGCCCGGCGACACGGCGGGCTTAAGGCCGGAAGTCTCCGCGCCCGACGCGCCGGGCGAATACGTTCTCGAACTGTTTGTGGTACAAGAGGGCGTCGGGCCTTCGACCGCGCGTGGCGCGCAGCCGTTGAGGGCGCGGGTGAAGGTCTTGCCCGGTGGGTGAGCCGTTTGAGGAGTTACTTGTCTCCCGTGAGCAGGGCGGTCAACCACGGCTCAAGCCGGAGGCGCACAGGCTGGCGGCGGTGATGGCGGCCGTCGTGCTGCCGTGGGTGATTCTGACCTGATAGGCTAATGCCACCCGATGACACGGCACGCCGAAAGAGTGCGACGACGCCTCGCCCCGGCCGCGGGCCTGTGCGTGCTGGCCTTCGCGCTCTACGCGGCGGGTGTCCCCGACAACCCGCCCGGCTTCCACATCGACGAGTCTTCGGTCGCTTACAACGCGCACCTCATCACTCAGTCGGGCCGCGACGAGTACGGCGAGGAGTGGCCGCTCCACTTCCGCGCCCTCGGCGATTACAAGAGCCCGGCCTACATCTACCTGCTCGCCGCCGTCTTCCGCGCGGCGGGGCCGAGTGTCGCGGCCGCGCGTTATTTGAGCGCGGCGCTCGGCGTGCTGGCGGCGCTCGCGTTGGGACTGCTGGGCGCGCGGCTGACGGGGAGCCGCGCGGCGGGGCTGCTCACTTTTCTGACCGCGCTGCTGACGCCCTGGCTGTTCGGGCTGAGCCGCGTGGTCGTGGAGGTCGCGGCCTACCCGCTCGCGGTCGCGCTCTTCCTGCTCTCAACGCGCCGTGCGTCGGGTAAAGAGGCGTGGGGCGTCCTGGATTCCGCGTACGTCGCCGCCTCGCTCGCGCTCGTCACGTACACGTACTCGACGGGGCGTCTGTTCGGGCCGCTGCTCGCGCTCGGGCTCGCGCTGCTCTTGACGGCGCGTGCGCGCGTACGTTCGTTGTTGACGACGTGGGCGTTGTACGGGCTCGCGCTCGTCCCGCTCTACGTCTACCACCGGCGCCACCCCGAGGCGCTCACCAAGCGCTTCAGCTACATGACCTACGTCACGCCGGAGAGCGGCTACGCGGCGGACGCCTGGGAGTTCGTCAAGCACTTTCTCGGGAACCTCAACCCGTGGCGGATGGTCGTCACCGGCGACGTGAACGAGCACCAGATCGCGAGCGTGCCCGGCGCGGGGCTGATACTGTTGGCGACGTTCGCGCTCGCGCTGTTCGGCGCGTGGCTCGCTCTCAAAGCGGCGCGGGGCAACGCCTGGTGGCGCCTCTTCTTCTACGGGCTCATTGCCTCAGTCATCCCCGCGTCGCTGACAAAAGACTACTTCCACGCGGCGCGGCTGGCGGCGCTGCCGGTCTTCCTCCTCGCGCTCTGCGCGCCCGCCTTCGCGCGGCTGGCCGGGGGGAGGAGAATGAGGGTCGCGCTGTACGCCCTGTTTGTGCTGCTCGTCGCGCAGGGGGCCTACTTCCAGTGGCGTTTTCACGCGCGGCCGCCGGAGCGCTGGTACGTCTTCGACGCGCGCTTCCCCCGCAAGGTGCTGGCGCCCGCGCTGGAGGCTGCCCGCGGCGGGCGCATCTACCTCTACGACCCCCCGGGCAACTCCGGCTACATACAGCCGCTCTGGCACGGAGTGCTGGGTGGCGTTGACCCCTCGCGGTTCGTCCGCCTCGGGCCGGGCGAGGCGCCGCCGCCCGGCGCGGTGGTCATCAGCACCGAAGATAAGTGTGACAACTGTAGCCTCCTGGCGCGACACGTCGCCTACACCCTCTACGCCGTCGAGCCGACGGACTTGAAAGTGACGGGGGCGCGGCTCCCGCCCCAGGCCCTGCGTGCTAACATCACTTCGCCCGACCTGCCGCGCTCGCTCGGCCCCGGCGAGCGCCGGATTCTCAAAGTGTCCGTGAGAAACCTCGGCGGCGTGAGCTGGCCCGCCGTCGGCGAAAAGGGAGGGCGGTACGCCGTGTCGCTGCGTAACCGCTGGCTGACGGCGGACGGCTCGCCCTTTGCCGTCGAAGAGTGGCGGGAACACGTTTATTACGATGTCGAGCCCGGCGATAGTATCAGCCTGACGCCGCACGTCACCGCGCCCGAAACGCCCGGCGACTACATCCTCGAATTCGACATGACGCAGGAGGGCGTCGCGTGGTTCGGCGCGCACGGCTCGAAGCCGCTGAGGGCGCGGGTGAAGGTCTTGCCGGGTGGGTGAGCCGGTTGAGGAGTTACTTGTCTCCCGTGAGCAGGGCGGTCAACCACAGAGGCACGGAGGGCACGGAGGGGGCACAGAGTTAAGACAACCCTCCGTGCGACCTCTGAGCCCTCTGTGCCTCTGTGGTTAAAGAATGTCGCGCCGCCCTCAAGCTGCGTACACGTAACAGCCCCGGACGAATCCCTATGGAGAGAGCAGTCGAGGCGGTCGAACAGGTAAGCCCCGCCGAGGCGCGGTTCGAGCGCTGGCGGCGGGCGGCGGGGTTCGTCGTCACGCCGCTGGCGTTCGCCGTGTTGCTGTGGCTGCCGCTGCCGGGGCTCAAGCCGGAGGCGCACAGGCTGGCGGCGGTGATGGCGGCCGTCGTGCTGCTGTGGATTACGGAGGCGCTGCCGCTGCCCGTGACGGCGCTCGTCGGCGCGGCCGCGTGCGTGGTGCTGAAGGTGGCGCCCGCGAAGGACGTGTTCGCGCCCTTCGCAGACCCGCTGATGTTCCTCTTCATCGGCTCGTTCATGATAGCCCGGGCCATCTTTCTCCACCGGCTCGACCGCCGCCTCGCCTTCGGCGTGCTCTCGATCAAGTGGGTGGGCGCGAGGCCCTCGCGCATCCTCTTCGCCTTCGGCGCGGTGACGGCCTTCATCTCGGCGTGGATTTCGAACACGGCGACGACGGCGATGATGTTCGCCATCGGCATGGCGATCCTCGCCTTCCTCTTCGACCAGGAGAAGGAAGGGGGGCAGCAGATCAGCCGGCGCTACGCGACGGCGCTCATGCTGATGACCTCGTTCGCCGCTTCGATAGGGGGGCTGGCGACCCCCATCGGGACGCCGCCCAACGTCATCGGGCTCGGCTTCATACGCCAGCTCACGGGCGTCGAGTTCCCCTTCTTCAAGTGGGCGGTCATCGGCACGCCGGTCGTCGTCGTCCTCTTCCTCTGGCTCTTCTTCTACCTCAACTGGCTCTCGCCCGCGGGGGTGCGCGAGATAGAGGGCAGCCGCGAGATGCTCAAGCGCGAGCGCGACCGCCTGGGCGCTTGGACGACGGGGCAGAAATCGACGCTCGCCGCGTTCGTCGTGACCGTCCTGCTCTGGGTCGTGCCCGGCCTCATCGCGCTCTTCGCGGGCGACCAGAGCGGCGTCTACAAGAGCGTCAACGGCAGCGTGCCCGAGGCCGTCGCCGCGGTCGTCGGCGCCTCGCTCCTCTTCCTGCTCCCGGGCGACGGCGGCGCGCGCGCCATCACCTGGGACGAGGCGGTGAAGATCGACTGGGGCGTCGTGCTGCTCTACGGCGGCGGGTTCGCCCTGGGCGTGCTGTCGTTCCAGACGGGTCTGGCCGAGGCGGTCGGGCGCGGCCTGACGGGACTCTTGCCGGTGAGCGGCGGGACGGGGTTGTTGTTCGCGTCGGTCGTGGTGGCGGTCGTCGTGTCGGAGGCGACCTCGAACACGGCTTCGGCCAACATGGTCGTGCCGGTCGTCATCGCCATCGCGCGCGCGCAGGGCGCAGACCCCTTAGAGCCGGCCCTCGGCGCGACGATGGGCGCGAGCCTCGGGTTCATGCTGCCGGTCTCGACGCCCTGCAACGCCATCGTCTACGGCTCCGGCTACGTCCCGCTCGCGCGCATGATCCGCTACGGGGTTCTCTTAGACATCGTCGGCGTCTTCGTCATCGTCGCCCTCGTCAAACTGCTCGTGCCCTTTTTGAGGTAAGTAGACAGTAGTCAGTAGTCAGTAGACAGTAGGGAAGATAAAGGCAGCGCGACTCTCATCGGTCGATGATGAGAAACGCGCTGTCCGTCTTTTCTACTGACTACTGTCTACTGCTTTCACCATCCGGTCGCGAAGAGTCCCTGCGCGGCCTTCAGCCCGCAGTTCTGGTACTTGTCGTAGGCTTTGGCGGCGCGGAGCCTGACCTGCTCGCCGCCCTCGCCCGCGAGCCAGCCGTCGAGCGCGGCCTTCAGGACGTAAGCCTCGGGCGCCATCAGGTTCGTCGTCCAGACGAGCGGGTGGGCGCCCGTCTCTATGAGACCGGCGGCGAAATACCTCCTGCTGACGCAGGCGAGGATGACGGCGTCGCGGCGCACCTCGTCGCGGCGCACGGGCAGCGCGGGGAGCTGGAAGTCCATCAGCCCGTCGTGGCCGACGTAGGCGACGAGGTGCGCCGCCGCGCCGCGCCCGAGCCCGTAGGTCTTGCCCGCGTCCTCGAAGGTCGGGTTGAGGTTCCCCGACGCGACGTTGAAGAAGTCCGCGGTGGCCTGCCTGATCTCCGCGCCGCGGTAGGCGTCGGCGACGAGGTACGCGTCCAGAGTCCGGTGCTTGTAGACGACGCGTTCGAGGACTTTGGGCGCGGGGTTCCCGACCGCCGCGACGGCCCGCCACTCGCGGGAAGCGTTGAAGTGCGTCTTGACGCCGAAGCGAGCGCCCCAGTAGAGGTTGCGCGCCGGGTCGTCGCCGTTCCCCAGCGCCGCCGGGACGGGCACGATCCCCTGGTTCACGTTGTCGCACAGCGCGACGATGACGTAGGCCACCCTGCCCGCGTACGGGTCGGTCTTCGCCTCGGCCGCGCGCGCCTCCGGCATGACGGCGGCCGCGCCGCCCCCGCCGCCGCGCCCCGCCCCGCCGCCCAGGCACCCCGCCAGCGCCACGAGCAGTCCGCAGGCCGCCAGCGACAGGTCGAACCAGAACTTCCGCGGAAGCGTGCGACTCACGTGGGACCTCCCCGCGAACGGTGTTAGGATTGGCCTCCCGGCGCCGCGGGCGAGGCACACGACGGCGCTCCCAACCTTTGACGCGCGCAAGCGCCCGGCGGTTCCGAAAGATTATGGAGAAGATCGTCTTTGTCGAACACGAGACGCTGCGGGCGCCCTTGCGCAGTCCCTCGTTCGAGCACACGATGCACTATTACTTCGAGCCGAACCACGGGGATCTCATGGAGCTGCTGAAGGACGCGACCGTCGTCATCGTCAACAAGATGCCGCTGCGCGCGGACGTACTCGAACGCCTGCCGCGACTCAAGCTCATCGCGGTCATCGCGACGGGCACGGACAACATCGACCTGGAGTTCTGCCGCGCGCGCGGGATAGAGGTCAGGAACGTCCGCGGCTACGCGCGCGAGACGCTGCCGGAGCACGTCTTCATGATGGTGCTCGCGCTCAGCCGCAACCTCCTCGGCTACCGCGAGGACGTGCGCGCGGGGCTCTGGCACCGCTCCGACCAGTTCTGCCTCAACTCGCGCTGGATAACCGACCTGCACGGCGGGACGCTCGGGGTCGTGGGATACGGCACGCTCGGGCGCGCGGTCGAACGTCTGGCGCGCGCCTTCGGGATGGAGGTCTTAATCTCGGAGCGCAAGGGGGCGGACGAAGTGAGGGAAGGGCGCACGCCCTTCGACGAAGTCCTGCGCCGCTCGGACGTGTTGACGCTGCACGTGCCGCTGAACGAAGAGACGCGTTACCTGATCGGGCGTGAGGAACTGAAACTGATGAAGCGCTCGGCGATACTGATCAACTGCGCGCGCGGCGGCGTGGTGGACGAGTGGGCGCTGGCCGGCGCCCTGCGCAAAGGCCGGATCGGCGGCGCGGGCGTCGACGTGCTCTCGACCGAGCCGCCGGGACTGGGCAACCCGCTGCTCGACCACGACCTGCCCAACATCATCGTCACGCCCCACGTCGCCTGGGCCGGCCACCGCGCCCAGCAGGAACTCGCCGACCGCCTCATAGACAACATCGAGGACTTTTTTAATGGTGAATAGTAAATAGTGAATGGTAAATGGTGATTAGTTGAAGGCGGTTCTTCCTAATCACCATTTACCATTCACTATTTACTATTCACTTCTTTTCACTCCCCGTGCTCGGCCGTGTAGAGGCGGAGAATCTCCTGCCCCTGGCGGGAGCGCGGGTCGATGGTGCGGAGGTGCCTGCGGCCCTGCATCTCCCAGATGGCCGTGACCTGCCCGTCCTTCTCGACGGCGTGGTAGGTGATCTCCTCGGGGGGCGCGGCCTCCGCCTGCGGCGCCGGCGCCGCCGCCTCCTCGCCCGCGCCGCCGGTCGCCTCCGCCGCGGGCGCGACCGCGTTCTCGTTCTCTGCCATTATGCTTTCCTCTCCGGACCGTCCTCTGGAATTTTCGTGCTTCGGTTTGTGCGGGGAATTGTAATAAGGCGGGAGGGAAAAGGCAAAAGGCAGGAGTCAGGAGTCAGGAGTCAGAAGTCAGGAGAAATACATTCGTTATTGCGAACCGTTCAGATGTCGTCGTCAACGCCCGCAGAGCTGAACCTTCTGACTCCTGACTCCTGACTCCTGCTTCCCTCACGCCGCTTCGCGTTGCGCGATACGGACGGGGCGGGCGGGTTCGGCGCGGCGGCGCTGCTCCATGTCGGTCTGCCACAGCTCGCGCTGCGTGCGGTAGGCGAGGACGCAGAGCGCGACGAAGCCGCAGGCGGCGACGTAGGGCAGCACCTTCGCCATCCTCCGCGTGCCGTAGAAGACGAGCAGCGAGTTGATGAGGACGAGCGCGAGGCGGAACTCCGTCGGCCCGAGCTTGCCGTGGCTGATGTGGAAGCGCCCCGTCGCCGCGAAGGCCAGGAAGGAGTTGACCATGAAGCCGCCGAAGACGGCGAGGACTAAAAGCAGGCTCAGGTGCGCCGCCGCCGGCAGCACCAGCGCGTAGCCGCCGAGCACCGCGCACAGGAACGCGAAGTCCAGCAGGTGATCCATGTAGAAGCCCCAGCGGACGAGCCCCGTCCCGCGGTGCTTCCCGACCTTCCCGTCGAAGAAGTCGGTCGCCCACTGGAGCGCGATCATCACGGACGAGCCCCACAGCCAACGCAGGTCGCCGGCCGCCAGGTGTCCGAACCCGACGAGCCCCGCGCACCACGCGAGCGTCAGCATCGTCAGGTGGTGCGTCCCCAGCCACAAAGGTATGCGCGGCACGACCCGCGCCGCCAGGCGACGTTCGAGGGGGGACAACAGCGACGAACTCGACTTCGTCGCCAGCGCGAACTGTTCTCTCTGCATAACTCAAAACTCCGTCCCGAAGACTCGGGAGAGCAACGACACCAGAGCAAGGCGCGCGCCACGCCCCCGCGGACGAAAGCCCCGCCGTTTGCCGTCGTCTCTATTTAAAGGGGCGCAGGAAAAAGGTTGCAGTTGGCGGGCTGCCCTTCGCGAAGGCCGCTAGAGAACTTTGGTGCAACGCCACAGGCGACAGGTGATAAAATCAACACGGAGGTTTTATGTCTCAGGCGCATGATGCGAACCGCGAAAATCAGAGCGAGGCTAACGTCCGCCGGGCGCACACTCCCGATTTGAGGTACGAGGAGATGTCTGAGTTAGGGCGTGAACTGTTCGACCTCAGCCGTGATTATGAAAGCTCCGGCGGAGAGCTACTCACCGAGGACGAGATAGAGAACGAGTTAATGCGCCGGCGCGGAGGCCACCTCCAACAGAATGCCGCCTAAACAACCGACCTTTGTAGAGCTTCAGTTTTAATTAACGCCATCGTCGGCCAGGATGCCGCGCGGAAAATGCGTGCGCTCTCTGTGCTGGCAGACCCTAACCGGGAATTTGTGGCGACGGAATTTCTTAAGACGGCCCCCACTCGCTACTGTCTGAGCGAGAGGGCGACTTCGACGGCGCGGCGGGGGGCGATGACGCCCCAGCCCTGGCGGTCGATCTCGACGCCGGGCAGGCGCTCGGCCGTGTCGATGAGGACGCGCTTGACCTGCTGCGGCGAGAGGTGCGGGTTGGCTTCGAGCATGCAGGCCACGGTCGAGGAGACGATGGGCGCGGCGAACGAGGTGCCGTCCACGAACTTGTAGTGCTCGGAGATCACGTCGGCCTCGTGGAGCTTGACCGAGACGAGCTGGCGGATGAGGTAGGTCGGCAGCCCGCGCGCCTCGTAGATGTCGCGGTCGACCTCCCTATGCTCCTCGATGAGCGGCAGCAGCTCCTCGTCGGACGCGCGGTCGAGGCGCGCGTACAACTCCGCCTCGGCCGCGGTCGGCGTGTGCGGGAGGATCGGCGCGGGCACCCAGATGCCGGGCGCGATGACCTCCGGCTTCTGCAAGCCGTCCGCGGTCGGGCCGTAGGAAGAGCGGTAGAGGCTGTGGCGCGCGCGGTCGAGCGAGTTCTGGTCGTTCAGGCCCCCGACCGCGACGGCCGACGGCGAGGAGGCGGGCGGGATGACCGGGTGTCCCGGCTCCCAGCCGGCGTTCCCCACCGCGCAGACGACGACCAGCCCCTCCTGGACGGCGCGCTCGACCGTCTGGCAGAGCGTGTTGTTGAGGTAGGAGACCTCCTTGTCGCCCCCGGCCGAGATGTTGACGACGCGGACGCCGTAGCGCTCGCGGTTCTCGATGACCCAGCTCAGGCCGCGCTCGATGTTCTTCTCGGAGATGTGGCCGGACTGGCTGACCTTGACGAGGACGACGTTGCAGTCGGGCGCGATGGAGCGGAAGAAGCCGCCCGAGAGGGCGCCGTTGCCGGCCGCGACGACCGAGGTCATCATGCCGTGCCAGCTCGCCACGTCCACGGATTCGAGCGTGCCGGTGCCGCGCGGCGAGAGGTTGTGGAATTCGAGGATGCGGCTGTGCGGCGTCGTCAAATCCGGGTGCGGGTAGAAGCCCGAGTCGAGGAAGGCGATGGTGACGCCCCGGCCGGTGAAGTGCTCGTGCGCGCCGAGCCGGAGCCACGTCGGCAGCACTTGGCGCCCCTGCTCGAAGACGGCGGCGTACTTCTCCAACTGCGCGCGCGCGCGGCCGAACAGCTCCAGGCAGCGCGGGCAGACGGCCCGCACGCCCTCTGGCGCGTTGGCCGAGATCAGCTCCTTCAGCTCGCCCGGCAGGTGTTCGAACGGCGTGAGCCCCTCGCCCGCCTCGCGCCAGCAGACCGGGCACGCGGGCCTCCCCGCCGGCGTCTCCGACACATGCACAGACCCTTCCACCGTCTCAGACACTTGCAGCCACCCCTTGATTTTTCCCCTATCATGCAGGCGCGCGCGCGGCGGCGCAAGGGGCGGATTCGCCACGCGCCGCCAAATGTTATAAATTACACGCAGGCGTAAACCTTAAAAGTTCAGACGAAGGGGCGACCGATGGCGAAAGAGCAGTCCAGCGTGCCCGACATCTTCCGCCGCGCGCAGGAGCTGGCGCGCGCCGACGAGCGGCTGTCGCTGAAAGACCTGCGGCGCAGGCTCTACGACGAGTTCAAGGACAGCCCGATGCCGCCGCTCGAAACCGTGACCATCCCCGAGCAGGACGCGCGCGCGCCCGAGGAGGACTGGACGGCCGGCCTTTCAATCGTCCGCCGCGGCATACAGACGGAGGACTGGCGCGAGATCGTCAACGGCATCTCCATGAGCCTCGACCAGACGCTCCGCTACGAGCGCGAGCGCGGCGCGCCGGGGCAGGCCGACGACTGGCACGACCGCACCGTCGGCATCGAAGGCGCGTTGCACAAGGGCGTCTCCAAGTGGATGCCGGAAGAGCTGATGCGTCTGGCGGAGAGGGCGGGGAAGAAAAGTAGTCAGTAGACAGTAGTCGGTAGACGGTAGGGCTCCGCCCCACGGACGTTGACGCTGAAACCCCGACGACTTGTTACTGACTGCCTTTCTACTGACTACTGTCTACTGCTTTATGAGTTTCCTCGACACGCTTTTCAAAGACCCCTTCCGGCAGGAGGGCGAGCCGCGGCGGGCGGAGGAGTTCGAGGGCGGCGGCGTCATCGTCAGCCCCGACACGCGCCGCGAGCAGCGCATCCCGCCCGGCCAGACGCGCACGCGCAAGTGGCCCGTGCTCGACGCGCACGGCACGCCGCGGGTTGACCTTGAGACCTGGCAGTTCGAGGTCGGCGGGCTGGTCGAAAGACGTTTGAAGTGGTCGCTGGACGAGTTCCTGCAACTGCCCGCGGCGAAGGTCTACGCAGACTTCCACTGCGTGACGCGCTGGTCGCGTCTCGACAACCTCTGGGGCGGCGTCTCGACGCGGACGGTCGCGGAGCTGGCAGGCGTGAGGCCGGAGGCGAAGTTCGTCGTCGCCGAGGCGCACGACTACGGCTGGACGACGAACCTCCCCGTCGAATACTTCCTCGCCGAAGACTCGCTCTTCGCGTGGACGAACGACGGCCGGCCCATCCCGCCCGAGCACGGCGGCCCCGTCCGCCTCGTCGTCCCGCGGCTCTACGCGTGGAAGTCGGCCAAGTGGGTCAAGGGCGTCCGCTTCCTCGCCGAGGACGAGGCCGGCTTCTGGGAGGAGGGCGGCTACCACATGCGCGGCGACCCCTGGGCCGGCGGCGACGGCGAGCGCTTCCGCTACCAGGGCGAGGAAGAGTAGATCAGTGATAAGTGATGAGTGATAGGTGATAAGAAAGAACAAGGCCCGTCCTCTTCTTTCTCATCACTCATCACTCATCACTTATCACTTCCTTAAGACGTGAGCGAAGCAGCCACACTTCAAGAGAAAGAGCGGCCGGCCGTGCCGAAGGACGCGGCGGCCGTCGTGCTCGTGCGCGGCGACGAGCGGGACCCGGAGGTCTTCTGGGCGCGGCGCGGCGAGCGCCTGGCGTTCCAGCCGGGCTTCTACGCCTTCCCCGGCGGGCAGCGCGACGAGGCGGACGCCGGAGTCGAAGTCGAGAACGCCGACGACCGGGAGGCGGCGTCGATGATCGCGTGCGCGGCGCGCGAGCTGTTCGAGGAGCTGGGCGTGCTGGCCGCGCGCGGGGCCGAGCACCTGACGAAGGGGCAGCTCGCCTCCGTGCTCGACGACCTGACCTCGGGCCGCATGTCGTTCGGCGAACTGCTCCGCCACTACGGCCTCAAGCTCGACGCGCGCGACTTCACGCACGCCGGCCGCTGGGTGACGCCGCCATTCAGCCCGCGCCGCTTCGACACGCACTTCTTCGTCGTGCGCTGCCCGCCGAAGCAGCAGCCGCGCCTGCTCACCGAAGAGTTCGACGAGGGCGGCTGGGAACGCGCGGCAGAAGCCCACGAGCGCTGGCGGCGCTTCGAGCTGATGGCCGCGCCCCCCGTCATCCACGCCGTGCGCACGGTGGCCGGCGGCTTGACCGAAGACTTGACGGAGCGTTTCCTCTCCGTGCCGCAGGCGCGGCGCGAGCCCGTGCGCCGGATAGAGTTCCTGCCCGGCTTCGTCTGCCTGCCCTTGCGCACGCCGACCAAGCCGCCCGCGACGACGACCAACTGCTACGTCGTCGGCGCGCGCGACTTCGTCATCTTCGACCCGGGCTCGCCCTACGAGGACGAGCAGGAGGTTCTGGGCGAGTTCGTCGGGGAGCTTCAAGCGCAAGGCCGGCGGCCGCGGGAGATAGTCCTGACGCACCACCACCCCGACCACGTCGGCGGCGTCGAAAGTCTGCGCGAACGGTTCGGCCTGACGGTCGCCGCGCACCGCCTGACCGCCGAAGAGTTGGAGGGTAGAGTCCGCGTCGACCGTCTCGTCGAAGACGGCGACCTGATAGAGCTCGAAGGCGACCCTTCCATCTCCCTGCGCGCGATGCACACGCCGGGCCACACGCGCGGGCACCTCTCCTTCTACGACGTGCGCGCGGGCGCGCTGCTCACGGGCGACAACGTCGTCGGCGTCGGCTCCGTCCTCATCGACCCCGAAGAGGGGAGCGTGCGCGACTACCTCGCGTCGCTCGAACGCTACCGCGGCCTGCCGCGACTCGTGGCGCTCTTCGGCGGCCACGGCCCCGCGGTCGGCAGCCCGCGCGCGAAGGTCGAAGAGTACGTCGCGCACCGACACAGGCGCGAGCGCGACATCCTCGCGGCCGTGCGCGCGGGGGCGCGGACGCCGGCCGAGGTCGTCGCGCGCGCCTACACGGACGTGCCCCCGAAGATGCACGCGCTGGCCGAGCGCGCCGTCTCGGCTCACCTCCTGAAGCTCGAAGAGGACGGGCTCGTCCGCCGCGACGCGGGCGGGAACTTCACAGCGAACACATGAGCCGCAAAGAGACCCCGACGAAGAAGGCCGCCGCCGCGGACGCGCGCGTCGACGGACAGGCCGCGCAGGAGAACGGCGCCGCGCCGTCGGCCGACGTGGAGCGCGCGTGGCTCGCCGCCATCGTCGACTCGTCGGAGGACGCCATCGTCTCGAAGACGCTCGAAGGCGTCATCACGAGCTTCAACGCGGCGGCCGAGCGGCTCTACGGCTACAAGGCCGAGGAGGTTCTGGGCAAGCACATCTCGACCATCGTCCCCGAAGAGCTGCACCCGCAGCTCGAAGAGATCGAGGCCAGCCTCCGGCGCGGCGAGAAGGTGAGCCAGCTCGAAACCGTGCGCCTGCGCAAGGACGGCACGCGCGTCGAGGTCGCCGTCAGCGTCTCGCCCGTCCGCGACTCGGCGGGTCGCACCGTCGGCGCCGCCAACATCGCGCGCGACATCACCGCCCGCCGCCGACGCGACGCGGAACTCTCGCGCCGCGTCCACCAGGCCGCGCTGGGCGCGGAGGTGGGCGCCGCGCTGGCCAGGGGCGAAGTGCCCCTGCCCCGCGTCCTGCAACGCTGCGCCGAGGCCGTCGTCACGCACCTCGACGCGGCCTTCGCGCGCGTGTGGACGATAGGGCGCGGCTCGGACGTGCTGGAGCTTCAGGCGAGCGCGGGGATGTACACGCACCTCGACGGGGCGCACGGGCGCGTGCCCGTCGGCAAGTTCAAGATCGGGCTCATCGCGGCCGAGCGCCGGCCGCACCTGACGAACTCGGTCGTCGGCGACCCGCGCGTCGGCGACCAGGTGTGGGCGCGGCGCGAGGGCATGGTCGCGTTCGCCGGCTACCCCCTGTTGGTCGGGGACAGGCTGGTCGGCGTGCTGGCGATGTTCTCGCGCCGGGCGCTGCCCGACGACACGCTCGAAGCGCTCTCGTCGGTGGCGAACGTCATCGCGCAGGGCATCGAGCGCAGGCGCGCCGAGGAGGCGCTGGCCGAACTGTTGCGCGAGCGCGAGCAGACCATCGAGGAGGTCTCGACGCCGGTCGTGCCCGTCCTGGAGGGCGTGCTCGTCGTGCCGCTCATCGGCTCGCTCGACACGGAGCGGACTTCGCGGGCGACGCGCGCGGCGCTCACGGAGGTCACGCGGCAGGGCGCGCGCGTCTGCATCCTCGACATCACGGGCGCGCGGCTCGTCGACTCGCACGCGGTCGCGAACCTGACGAATCTGGTGCGGGCTTTGAAACTCGTCGGCGCGGAGGCGTACGTCACCGGCGTCGGCGCGCAGGTGGCGCAGACGCTCGTGGGCCTGGGGCTCGACATGCGCGGCCTGCGCACCTACCGCACGCTGGCGCAGGCGCTCGCCGCGCTGCTTGAGGGGAAGGGGCGGCGCGCGGGTTGAATCAGACTTGCGGGTCGCGTGAGGGGCTTTTCAACGCAGAGGCGCGGGGGGCGCGG
>DASVQJ010000171.1:0-35314 GCA_036389235.1 Pyrinomonadaceae bacterium
GCGGGGGCACCATACGGAGGTGCCCCCGCGCCCGCGGGGAAGCCCGGCCCTTGTATCGGCGTCACCTCCCCTTGTAGAACCACTGCTGGCCGGTGGTGTTGTGTGTGTAGATGATGTTGATGTTGAACTCTTCGGCGATGAGTTCCATGAACCG
Organism: Pyrinomonadaceae bacterium; assembly: GCA_036389235.1. Lineage (GTDB taxonomy): Bacteria > Acidobacteriota > Blastocatellia > Pyrinomonadales > Pyrinomonadaceae > QHXN01. The sequence goes on from DASVQJ010000171.1 coordinate 155, forward strand.
GTGGCAGCCGCGGCCGCCGATCTTACACGGCGGGAGCGGCCCGTTGATGACGACCGTCCGGCCCGGTTTCAGGGAGCCCGACCACCTCAGCCAGTCGAAGATCTTCCGCTCGGCGTGAACCAACTCTTGCTGTGGGAAGGTCGGCCGACTGACCCCCGTCCCGCCGGGGAACGTCTTCGCCCCGGTGATGTATCGGCCGTCCAGGTCGAGGAGTTCCCAGTCGAACCCCCCTTGACCGACTTTGGAAGCCGCCACCCACAGCAGGCCGAAAGTCTTGGAGGCGACGGGCAGGGCCACCGCGGCCCCTAACATCCTGACCTCCTGCCCGACCATCACCAGCACCCCGCCCCCCTGCACCATCCCGCCCCCCAGCATCGCCAGAGGGATGCTGAAGCCGCTGATGGCTATGTCCGTCATGTAGAAGGCCCTGTCGGGCGAACCCGGTTCGGACTGAACGAGCCTGGTGAAGCTGTGCATGATGTTCGTGGCGCTCATGGCGATGCTCACGACGGCTAACGTCTTCATCGTGTCGTGCAGCGTCATGTTGCCGCTCGGGTCGAGGTTGTTGACCGGGTCGGCGTTCGCGTAAAGGTACTTGTGCAGGGAGGCCGGGTCGGCCTCGGCCCCCTCGTAAGTGTCCATCGTCCGGAACCGCCCCGAGGCGGGGTCCATGTAGCGCGCGCGGAGGTAGTAGAGCCCGGCGACGGCGTCGAACTGCTCGCCGGCGTAGAGGTAGTCGTTCGGCGTCGTGCCCGTGCCGGCGATGAGGATGCCGAACGCGTCGTAGGTGTAGGTGTCGGTGACGGCCCCGTCGGGGCCGGTCAGGTAACATACGGAGCCGTGCCCGTCGTAGCCGTAGAAGCTCACCCGCCACTCGCCGCCGACGAGCTGCCGCTGGCTGATGAGGTGGTGGCCGTAGGTGTACTGGCGCGTGACGCTGCCGCCGACCAGCTCTTCGACCACCTGCGCGTGCCCCGTGTGGTTGTTCGTGTCCACGAGGTAGCGCGTGGTCACGCCCCCCGCGGTCTTCGCCACGCGGTTGCCGTCGCCGTCGTAGGCGAAGCTGATCGCGCCGCCGCCGACCGCGGTCAAGCGGTTCTCGGAATCGTAAGCGTAGGCGAGGCCGTTCGACCCGGTCGTGTTGCCGTTGGCGTCGTGCGAGTCACTCGTGAGCCGGTCGTTGGCGTCGTAAGCGTAGGCGGTTGACGGCAGGGCGGCCAGCGTCGAAGTGCGGCCCAGGCGGTTGCCCACGGGGTCGTAGGTGTAGGCTATCTGCCCCGCGGTCGGGGCGTCGCCGCCGATTCGCTCTCCGGTCAGGCGGTACAGTTCGTCGTAGGTGTAGTCCACGGTGCGGCCGCCGTGCTCGGCGACGGCGACGCGGTTGCCGGTCGGGCCGAGCGTGTAGGCGTAGCCGGCGAGCGTCGCCCCGCCGCGGGTCGCGCTCAGGTTCGTCAGGCGGTTGAGCGAGTCGTAGGTGTAGACGGCCCGCGACTGGTTCGGGTAGGAAACGCTTTCGAGGTTGCCGTCGGCGTCGTAGGCGTAGGCGGTCGTGCCGCCCGCCAGCCGCTGGTCGGCGACGGCCGAGAGGCGGTTGAGGTTATCGTGGGCGTAGTTGATGCTGACGCCGTTGGCGTTCGAAGAGCGCGCGGTCAGCAGGTTGCCCGCCGGGTCGTACGTGTAGGTGAGCGTGCCCTGCGGGGTCTGCTTCGAGAGCAGGCGGTCGCGCGCGTCGTAGGCGTAGACGGTCGTGCCGGTGGCGTCGGTCATGGTGGCGCGCCGGCCCGTGGGCGTGTAGGTGAAGGTCACGGCCGGCTCGCCCGTCGTCGCGTCGGGCGTCCTGCTCAGCAGGCGGCCCAACTCGTCGTAGGCGTAGGTCGTCTTCCTGCCGAGGAAGTCGGTGCGGCTCGTCAGGGAGCCGGCCGCGTCGTAGGCGTAAGTCTCGGACATGCCGAGCGGCAGCGTCCGCCTGGTGCGCCTCCCCATGCGGTCATACCCGAAGCTCGTGGTGCGGTCGTTGGCGTCGGTCTGCGTGAGCCGGTTGCCCGCCTCGTCGTACGTGTAGGCCGTCGCGTGGCCGGGCGCGTCGATGACCTTCGTCAGCCTGCCCCGCGCGTCGTACTCGAAGCGGGTGACGCGGCCCGCCTGATCCGTCCTGGAGCTGACCCGCCCCGAGTCGTCGTAGCCGAACGCGAGGGAGGTGCCGTCGGCCAGGAGGGTGCGCGTACGGCGGTTCATGGCGTCGTACTCGAAGCGGGTGGTGTGGCCCTTGGCGTCGGTCGCCGTCTCCTGGTTGCCGAACGCGTCGTAGGTGAACGCGGACACGTTGCCGAGCGCGTCGGTGACTTTGACCTGCCGGCCCGCCGCGTCGTACTCGTAGCGCGTGACGTTACCCCGCTCGTCCGTGACCGTCGCGGGCCTGCCGAGCGCGTCGTGCGTCGTGGCGTTGAAAGTCCCGTCCGGGTGGGTGGTTCTCTCCAGCCGCCCGAGCGAGTCGTACCTGTAGAGTGTCGCGCGCCCGGCGCGGTCTACGAACTTCGTGCGCCTGCCTTCCGCGTCATACTCCGACTCCTCCTTCCTCCCGTCCGGAAAGGTGGTGCGGATGAGCCGCCCCGCCTCGTCGTACTCCGATTCCGTGCGCCGCCCCAGCTCGTCAACGCCGGCGGCCGGCCTGCCGATGCTGTTGTAGACGGTGTGGGTCGTCGAGCCGTCGGGCGCGATGACTTTGACCTGCCGGCCCAGGCGGTCGTATTCGTAGGCGGTCGTGAGCGTCTCGGTGACGCCCCCCGCCGAGCGGGTCAGCGACTCGCTCAGGCGGTTGCCGTTGGGGTCGTAGGCGTAGGTCGTGACGGCGCCGGCCGGGTCGGTCTTGCGGGTGTTGTTGCCGGCCGCGTCGTACTCGAAGAGGGTCGTCCCGCCGAGCGGGTCTGTGACCGCGGTCTGCTGCCCCTTCGCGTCGTAGCCGACGGTCACGGACTTCCCCGCCGGGTCGGTGAGAGAAGTCAGGTTCCCGTTGGCGTCGTAAGCGTGGGAGGTCACGCGCCCTTTCGGGTCGGTGAGCGTGAGCACCTGCCGCCTGTCGTTGTAGGTGTAGCGCGTGACGTGGCCGAGGGGGTCGGTTTCGCTGAGGCGGTTGTCCTGGGCGTCGTAGGTGTAGGCGGTGGTCTTCCCCAGCGCGTCCGTCTCGCTCAGCACGTTGCCCCTGCCGTCGTACGTGCGCGTGACCGTGCCCCCCTGCGCGTCGGTCGTGCGCACCACGTCGCCCCGCGCGTTGTATTCGAAGACGGTCAGGTTGCCGAACCGGTCCGTCACCACCTCCTGCCGCGCGTCGAGGTCGTGCAGGTAGGTGACCTCTTTGCCGGCGGCGTCGATGTGTTTGGTCAAACGCCCGGCCCCGTCGAATTCGTTGCGCACCGGCCGGATGCCGCGCGGGTCTTTAACCGCGAGCAGGCCGTGCGCGCCGTCGTAGGTGAAGGTGGTCGTGTTGTTCTCGCGGTCGGTGAAGCCGACCAGGTCGCCGGCGGCGTCGTAGGCGTAGGTCATCACGTTGCCCGACGGGTCGGTGATGCGTGTGATCCGGCCCCGGGCGTCGCGCGCGAAGAGGACACTCCTGCCGCCGGAGTGCTTGATGCCGTCGGCGTCGATGGTCAGGGTGTTCCCGTTCCGCTCCGTCAGGCTGACGACGCCGAGAGCCTGATCGAGGATGAAGGCCGTGCCGTCCTCCGCGACGAAACGGAACCGCGTCGGGTTGTAGGGGCCGGCGTTGTCGAAGTCCACCAGCTCGGCGGCGCCCGGCGCGTCGCCGACGACGAGCACCTCGTTGCCGCCCAGGGCCTCCAGCGAGCCGTGGGTGCCCGGCAGCGGCGCGAACCCCACCGCGGCGGTCTGAATCGGAACGAGTACGGAGCACCGCGGGGAGGTGACGGCCTGGAATTTATAAACTTTGCCGGAGGGGAAGGTGACCGTGACGAAGCGCGGCCTGCGCGGCTGAAGGCAGTATGAAGGCAGGATGCTCCCGCCGCGCGTCTGTTCCCAGTCGGCGCCGAGGACGCCACTCTTCTCGACGCGCACGTCCCTGATGCCGAGCGTCCAGCCGACGCCGAAATCCCCCACGCGCTTGTCACGGCTGTCGTAGGCGCGCGTGACCTCTATCGGCAGCCCGGCGACCGGGACGCCGAGGTCTCTGAAAGAGAGGGAGAAGTTGCCGATCTTCTGCTCGCCGCTCACGATCAGAGAGACGGCGGCCGACGTGCTCTGCGCCGCCGCGTCGGTGGCGACGAGGCGCAGCGTGTAGGTCCCGTTGAGCAGGAGGGTCGGGTCGAAGACGCCGAGCAGGCCGCCCGCGGCGGGCGTGTTGCCCGAGGCCAGCGTCGTCCAGGCCGCGCCGGTGCCGTCGCCGGGGGCGTATTCGAGCTTCCAGTTGCTACCCGCGCTGACCGTGCCCGTGACGTTGACGCGGGTCGTCACCTCGGCCCCGTCGGGCAGGCCGTTGATGGAGACGACGGGCGGCGGCACAGCCGGGTTGACGGTGACGGCGACCTCGTCGGCGGCGGAGAGCAGGGAGTCGCTGGCCGTGAGACGGAGGACGTAGTCGCCCGGCTCGGCGAAGGAGGCCGTGGTGGCGGCCCGGTTCGGGTCGTCGAAGGTGACCGCGCCGGGGCCGCTCACGACGCTCCAAGAGACGGCGAGCGTGCCGCCCTCGGGCCAGCCGTCGTCGTCGGCGGTGCCTTCGAGGGCGGCGTTGTTGGGCAGCGTGACGGTGCGGTCGGGGCCTGCGCTGACGGCGGGCGCCCGGTTCTCGCCGCCGACGGTGACAGACACCTCGTCGTGTGCGGCGAACTCCGTGTCGCTGGCCGTCAGCCTGAGCACGTAGGTGCCGGGCGCTCCGAAGCGGGCCGTGGTGGCGGCGGCGTTCGGGTCGGCGAAGGTGACGCCGCCGGGGCCGCTCACCTTGCTCCATGTGACGAGGAGCGTGCTGCCGCGCGGCAGGCCGTCGTCGTTGACGGCGCCGCCGAGGGTCGCCGCCTCGGGGTGTGTGACCGACAGGTCAGGCCCCGCGTTGACCGTGGGCGGCTCGTTGCCCGGCAGGACTTCGACGACGACGGTGTCGCCGCGCGTGAACTCGGAGTCGGAGGCCGTCAGCTTCAGTTCGTACGTGCCGACGGCGCCGAAGGTGACATCGGTGGTCGGGGAGTCCGCGCGCGCGAACGTGACCGCGCCGGGGCCGCTCACCTTGCTCCAGGAGACGGCGAGCCGCCGGTTGCTCGGCAGCGCGTCGTCGCAGGCGGCGCCGCGCAGCGTGGCCTTCGACACGCCTTCGAGCGTCTGGTCGGGGCCGGCGTTTACGTCCGGCGCGAGGTTGGCCGGCGTCTCCAGGTCGAAGCCGGCCGTGCCGATGGAGAGGTCGTAGAGGACCGGGCTCTCGCCGCTCGCGGCGCGCTCGAACCTGACGCTCACCTTCGCGTAGCGCCCGTTCGGCACGTCGGGGTCGTCGCCGTTCGAGACCGTCACGGGCTGGCCGAAGTTGGCGCCGTCCTCACCCGTGGCGACCGAGACTGTGATGAGCCCGTCGCCGCAGACCCGCGCCGTCCAGCCGACGCGTCCCCACTCCGCGCCCGCGACCCGGCTGTCGAAGACCGCCGACCAGGTGCCCTGGCCGGGCGCGCCCGACAGCGTGCTCCCCGTCATGTCGCTGTAGTTGTACGGGATGCCGCCGAGGTTGCGGGTCGTGAAGTCGACCTCGCCGACGAGCGTCGCGCCGTCGGCGCCGACGGGGCCGCGGCTCGGGTCGATGCGCGAGACGTTCCAGCTGTTGTGATTAGTCGCCCAAATCTTTCCCCTCGCGTCCACGGCGACCCCGGTCGGGCCGCTGCCGACGGGGACGTTCCCGACGAAGGCGCCGTTGCTCTTCAGGTGGCCGACGGAACTGTCGTTGAGCGAGTGCGCGACCCACACGTCGTCGTTCTTATCGACGACGCAGCCCTGCGCCCAGTAGGAGCCGTGGCCGAACGTGCCGAGGTGCGTGCCGTCGGGCGCGAACTTGTAAATCAGGTTGCCGCCGAGCGACGTGTTCCAGACGTTGCCTTTGCCGTCGATGCACAGGCCGTAGCTGTCGTGGCCGTAGCCCTGCCAGTTGACGCCGCCCGGCCCCGCCAGCGGCTTCGACGTGTCCCAGCGCAGCAGCGGCCGCGCCGACCAGATGACGCCGCTCTTATCAATCAGGCCGCCGTAGCCGCCGTAGCCGACGGAGGGCTCCGAGCGCTTGATCTGGCCCGTCCTGCCGTCGATGAGGTCAAAGCGCTGGCCGCCCGTGCCGCTCACCCACACGTCGTTGTCCGTCGTGACGGAGACGTGGCGCGTGCCCGAGGAGTTGACCCGCGTGTAGTTGATGACGCACTCGTCCGCGGCCGTGCCGACGCCGCCGTTCGTGTCGGCCCCGCCCGCGTTCGTCCACGGGCGCACGTCGCCGTAGCCCTGCGAAGTGTCGATCACGCCGTTGTGGTTGCGGTCGACGCACTGGCCGTTCTCCGAGAGCCCGACGCGCAGCACGCTGTTGCCGTCGCGGTTCGTCGCCCAGACGTTGCCGTTGTGGTCCACGGTCGTGCGCGAGGGGTTACGCGGCTGGCCCTCCGGCGAGGTCAGGTACTCGCCGAGGACGGCGCCCGTCTCGGTGTCGATTTTGACGACGGTGCCCTTCGAGGAGACGGCGACCCAGATGAAGTTGAAGTTACGCGCCCTGTCGTCGAGCTGTAGCTGGTCGGGGAAGGAGTGCGTGACGTTGATGTAGCTGCCCTCGTCGAAGTCCGCGTTCAGCGTGTAGACGCGGCCGAGCGTGGCGGGCCTGACGACGACCGTGACCTCGTCGCCGGCGGCGAACTGGGTGTCGTCGGCCGTCAGGCGCAGGACGTAGGTGCCGGGCCGGTCGAAGACGGCCTGCGTGACGGGCCGGCCGGGGCTGGCGAAGGTGACGGCGCCGGGGCCGCTGACCTTCCGCCATGAGACGCTCAGGGGGAAGCCGGGCGCGGCGTCGTCTGTGACCGCGCCGTCGAGCGTGACGGCCGTGCCGACGGGCGGCACCTCGACGATGCCGGCCGGCGCGAAGGTGACGTGCTCCCACTGCGCCACGCTCGCGAGTTGCGTCTTCTCGAACGCCGTCCCGTTCCAGTGGACGCGGAAGAGCGGGCCGGACTCCTGCGTCACCAGCAGGTCGCCGACCATGCCGCTGAAGGCCGCGGCGGGCGCGCCCATCAAGGTGTTGTTGGCGAAGGCGACGCCGAAGAAGTTCTCCCTGGCGGGGATGATGTCGATGTCTTCGGGCGAGATGCCGAGTTCGTAAGAGCTGACGCGCCCCTGCGCGTCCACGGCGTAGAAGCGCCACTCGTTTTCCGCGCCGACGAGAATCTTGCCGGCCCACGGCCCGTACTTCGCGGGCAGGTCGGGGATGGTGGACAAGCCTTCGAGGTGCGTGGGGATTTGGGCGAGCCTGGTGGGCCGTCCCGCGGAGTTGACGCGCCAGACGCCGCCCGCCGTGGTGACGACGACGAGGTCGCCGCCGAAGACGCCCGTGCGGTCTACGTGGAGCGAGCCGCGCATCAGCCCCGTCTCGCCGGGCAGCGTCACCCAGGGGTTTTGCACCTGCGAGCCGTCGGGCGAGACGCGCACGATGACGCCCGGCGCGCCCGAGCCCGTGAACAGCTCGCCGACACGGAAGCCGCCGGGGCTCACGCCGCCGCCCGCGTCGTCGCGCACGGTGGCGAGCTTGAGCTCGTCCGTCAGGCCGCGGATGTTCGAGAAGGGGGCGTGTGTCCCGTCGGCGGCGACCGTCTCGAAGTTGTAGGGCAGGCCGCCGTAGCTGTAGTTGACCGACATGATGACCTTGCCGGTCGGCGGGTGGTAGTCGATGCCGATGGGGCTGTTGAAGCCGGTCGAGATGGCGCGCAGCTTGAACTCCTGCGGCGCGGGTAGAGACTCGTCGAGCGAGACCGTCTGGTCGGGGCCGGCGTCCGCAGTCGGCGGCTGGTTCGAGTGCAGGACGGTCACGACCATCTCGTCGAAGACCGTGAACTCGGTGTCGCTCGCCGCCAGCCTCAGCGTGTAGGTGCCGGGGGCGCCGAACGTGGCCGTCGTCGCGGCGGCGTTGGCGTCCGCGAAGCCGACGGCGGCGGGGCCGCCCGTCGCGCTCCAGTTGACGGTGACGGTGGAGCCGCGCGGCAGCGCGTCGTCGCTGACCGTGCCGACGAGGTTGACGGGGTTCGGCAGCTTGACCGTCGCGTCCGGACCGGCGTTGACGGCCGGGGGTAGGTTGCGCGGGATGACCTCGACCTGCATCATGTCGGCCGCGGTCAGCATCCCGTCGGAGGCCGTCAGCTTCAGCACGTAGACGCCCGGCGCGGAGAACGCGGCCGTCGTCGCGGCGCCCGCGGCGTTGCCGAAGCTGACCGCCCCCGGCCCGCTCGCCACGCTCCAGTTAACGCTCAGCGCAGAGCCCTCCGGCCGGCCGTCGTCGCTGACGGCTCCGTTCAGGCTCACGGTGTCGGAGGGTAGCGTGACGACCTGGTCGGCGCCCGCGTCTACCGCGGGCGGGCGGTTGACGGGGGGCGGCGGAACGTCCGTTTCCGTCACCTGCAAGACGCCGCCGCCGACGACCGTCAGGCGGTCACACATGACCGTCCCGCGGACGCGCCCCTGGCCCGCAATCTCCACGGCGCCGCGCGGCGCGCGCACCACGCCGTAGAGCACGCCGCCGCCGCCGACCTTGACTGAGCCCTCCGCCGACCTGAGCAGCAGGCGACCGGGGCCGTCGGCCGCGCCCGCCGTCGAGCCCGTCAAAGACACGTCGCCCCCGACCGTGAGCACGACGGGACCCTTCAGGCGCAACTCGCTGCCGCCCGTGAGGGTCAGACTTTGCAGGTTGTAGGCGGCCGGCTCCGTCGCGTTCTCCACGCCGAGAACGAGGGCCGTGCGGCCGCTCAGTGAGAAACTGCCGTACGTGCCCGGCGGGACGGAGACGGCGCCCGCCTTCCCCGACAGGCTCAGGTTGCGCAGCGTCGAGAAGTCGCCGGGGCTTTGCCCTTCCGAGGTCAGGGACACGTCGCGCGCGCCCGCGGGGGCGGGCGGCGCCGGCACCGCTGAGAGCTTGATGGGGTTCGTGCGGTTGATGAGATGGCGCAGGGTGGCGTTGCCGCCGATGCCGACCGTGTAGCCGGTCGGCTGAGAGTCTTCGACGCCTTCGATGGTGCCCCCGAAGTTAGGGTGAGTGTCGCCGACGACGACGGTCGGCCTGCCAGGCACGAGCAGGTCGGAGGTGATAACGTCCGTGCCGCCGAGCGTGACGTTCTCCGCGCTCAACTGCCAGAGCGCGCCCTCGACCCGCCCGCTGTTCAGTACGGGCGCGTGGCGCACGACCGCGATCTTGTCGTAGACCTGTTTGACCCCGCGAACCTCGGCCACCCCCGCGGGCGCGAAAGTGGTCTGGCCCCAGCTTGCGACCTGCGCGATCTGCCCGGTCTCGAACGCCGTCCCGTTCCAGCGCACGCGCGTGAGCGTGCCCGGCGACTCCTGCGCGATGAGGATGTCGCCTATCAGCGCGGCGAAGGCGTCGGCGGGGGCGCCCCACAGTTTGCCTTCCGCCGTGTCGAGGCCGAAAAAGTTCTCGTGCGCGGGGACGAGTTGGATGTCTTCGGGGTTGACGCCGAGCGGGTAAGAGACGGCGCCGCCCTGCGCGTCCACGGCGACGACTGCGCCCTGCTCTTTGGCGCCGGCCAGAATCTTTCCGGCCCAGGGGCCGTACTTCGCGGCGTCTTCGGGGACGGTCGTCACGCCGTGGAGCGGAGTATTCAGTGAGGCCACGCGCGAGGCCGCGCCCGACGAGTTGATTCGCCAGACGCCGCCCGCGTCCGTGACGACGACGAGGTCGCCGCCGAAGACGCCCGCGCGGTCAACGTGGAGCCCGCCGGGCAGCCCCGCCTCGCCCTGCAACGTGACCCACGGGTTCCGCACCGACGCGCCGTCGGGCGCGACGCGCGCCACCTGGCCGGGAAGTCCCGTGCCGGCGAACAACTCGCCCGTCCTGAACCCGCCGAGGCTCGCGCCGCGCCCGTCGTCGCGCGCGGTCGCGATCTTCAGCTCGCCGCCGAAGCCCGCGACGTTCGAGAAGGGCGAGTGCGTGCCGTCGGCCGCGACCAGCTCGAAGCTGTTCGGCTGCCCCGTCGGGCGGTTGGCGGAGACGACGACGCTGCGCGACTGCTGGTGGTAATCAATCCCGGCGTGGCCGTTGAAGGCGGTGCTCAGCGCCGTGAGGACGACGCCGAAAGTTTCCGCCGCGGTCGTGAACGCGGCCGGCCGCGCCGTGCCGCCGGCCGCGTCGCGCGGGGCGGGCCGCCCGCCCGCCGCCTTACCGCCCCGCGCGGGGGCGTGCGAAGAGGCGTAGGCGGGAGGAACAACCGCCTGCGCGAAGAGCAGAAATCCTAGTAGAAGTGCGAGCGCCCTCCGCGCCGGCATCGACGCGGGGCCGAACAGATGAAAGTGAAACGCGTTCCTCTTCTTAGGTGTGGCAGACATGCTGGGGCTCCTCTCTGAGTATGGGGCTGGCTCCGCACCCCTCTGGCGGGATGCGGCCGGCTACGCGGCGCGCGGGTGGGCCGTGACGTTCTGTTGACGAGCTGAAGCGCCGCCCCGTGGCGGCTGTTACCGTCGGTCGTTTACCGCGGACGTGAAAAGAACCGAGGCCGCTCGTGGGAAGGGCGGTGCGTGTCAGGTTAAAAGGCCCGGAGGCGGCCGCGCGGCGCGGACGGCGGGCGGGGCTTGCGCCTCGGGCGCTCGCCCCGGGCGAAAGGCGGCCCGGGCGTGCGTGGATTGGTGTCTCTACCTACACACGCGCAGCGGGGGCGTGAAAACCCGCAGGGCCGCAGAAAATTCTTTGCAAAATTTTCCGGCGGGAATACAATCGCCGACTTCGCGGAGGTTGCCCCAGCTTATGACCGTTTCAGACCCTCACGAAGTCACGAAAATTCTCAAGGAGTGGAACAGCGGCGGCGACGCGCACGCGCGCCTGATGCCGCTCGTCTACGGCGAGCTGCGGCGGCTGGCGAAGGCGTACCTGCGCCGCGAGCGCCCCGACCACACTTTGCAGCCGACGGCACTCGTCCACGAGGTTTACCTGCGCCTCGTAGACCAGAGCCGCGTCGAGTGGCAGGACAGGGCGCACTTCTACGGCATCGCGGCGCAGATGATGCGCCGCATCCTCATCGACCACGCGCGCGCACACGCCTCGGGGAAGCGCGCGGGCGGGGCGCGGCGCCTGTCTCTGGACGAGGCGGCGCTCCTGCCCGAAGAGCGCGCGGCCGACCTGCTCGCGCTCGACGAAGCGCTCCGGCTCCTGACCGAGAAGGACGAGCGCAAGGGGCGCGTCGTCGAGCTGCGCTTCTTCGGGGGCCTGAGCGTCGGCGAGGCGGCCGAGGTGCTCGGCGTGCACGCGGCGACGGTCGAACGCGACTGGGTGGTGGCGAAGGCCTGGCTGTATCGCGAGATGGAGAGGGGATAAAGATGGGCGCATCCTGGGAGAGGGTCGAAGAAGTATTCCTCGCGGCGCTGCGGCAGGAGCCGGACGCGCGCGGCGCGCACCTCGACGCGGCGTGCGGCGGCGACGAGCCGCTCCGCGCCGAGGTCGAATCCCTTCTCGCCTCGCACGAGCGCGCGGCCGAGTTCATCGAGGCCCCGGCCGCGGCCTTCGCGCCGGAGCTGCCCGCGGCCCCGCCGAGGGGCGGCGCCTCGACGACGCTCGCCGGCCGGCACGTCGGCCCCTACCGCATCGAGCGCGCGCTCGGGCGCGGCGGCATGGGCGCCGTCTTCCTCGCGCGCAGGGCCGACGACGAGTACGAGAAGCAGGTCGCCGTCAAGCTCATCCACGGGGGCCTCGGCGACCGGCTCGTCACGCAACGCTTCCTCGGCGAGCGGCAGATTCTCGCCGACCTCGACCACCCGAACATCGCGCGGCTCGTGGACGGCGGCGCGACCGAGGACGGCACGCCCTACCTCGTGCTGGATTACATAGAGGGCCTGCCGCTCGACGTGTTCTGCGACTCCCGCGGGCTCTCGACCGAGGCGCGGCTGCGGCTCTTCTGCGAAGTCTGCGGGGCCGTGCAGCACGCGCACCGCAACCTGGTCGTCCACCGCGACATCAAGCCCTCGAACATCCTCGTCACCCCGGACGGCACTCCGAAGCTCCTGGACTTCGGCATCGCCAAGCTGCTCGACCCCGTGGGGGCGCACACGCGCACGGCGACGGCCGCGCGCGCGCTGACGCCGCAGTACGCCAGCCCCGAGCAGGTGCGCGGCGAAAGCATCACGACCGCGAGCGACATCTACAGCCTCGGCGTGCTGCTCTACGAGCTTCTGACCGGGCGCCACCCTTACAGCTTCAAGACCCTGCTGCCGACCGAGGTGGAGAGGGTCATCTGCGAGACCGCCCCCGAGAAGCCGAGCGCCGTCGTCACGCGCCCCGCGGAGCGCCACGGGGAGGGCGGCGCGGCGGGCAAGTTGACGCCCGAATCCGTCGGCCGCGCGCGGGGCGAGAGGCCGGAAGAGCTACGCCGGAGGCTGAAAGGCGACCTCGACGCCATCGTGCTGATGGCCGTGCGCAAAGAGCCGCAGCGCCGCTACGCCTCCGTCGCGCAGCTCGCCGACGACATCCGCCGCCACCTCGAAGGCCGGCCCGTGCTCGCCCACGCCGACACCATCTCGTACCGCGCCGCCAAGTTCGTGAGGAGGCACAAGGCCGGCGCCGCCGCCGCGGCGGTCGTGCTGCTGACGCTGGTCTCCGGCGTCGTCGCCACCGCATGGCAGGCCAAGCGCGCCACCGAGCAGCGCGACCGCGCGCAGAGGCGCTTCGAGGACGTGCGCAAGCTCTCCACCTCCCTCCTCTTCGAACTGAGCCCCAAGATCGAGCCGCTCCAGGGCGCGACCGAGGCGCGCACCCTCCTCGTCAGGCGCGCGCTCGAATACCTGGACAGCCTCGCCGTCGAGGCGGCCGATGATTTGCAGTTGCAGGGCGACCTCGCGTCGGCCTACGAGAAGGTCGGGGACCTGCAAGGCAACCCGACCAACCCGGGCCTGATCGAGTTGGACGAGGCGCTCAAAAGCTACGAGAAGGCGCGGCAGATACGCCTGGCGTTGCTCGAAAGGGTGCCCGGCGACACGGGGCAACTCCTCAAGCTCGCGGAGAACTACCGCGTCTCCGGCAACATCCACGAGCAGGCGAACGACCTCGAACGCTGCGCGCGAGACCTCCAGGCCGCGTCGGTGCTCTACGAGAAGCTACTGGCCGGCGACCCGCGCTCCGGTCAGTTGCGGCTGGCGGTGGCCCGGAGTTACCACGACCTCGGCAAACTCTCCGAGAACTACGGCAGGTGGGCGGAGGGCATCTCGTACTTTGAGAAGGCGGTCGCCCTGCTCGAAGAGCTGGGGGCGGAACGCCCGAACAACGTAGAGGTTCTGAGGCTGCTCGGCGACTGCCGCGCGCAGCAAGGCTGGTCGCTCTCGTGGGACGGGAGGCAGAAGGAGGGTGAGGCGCAGGTGGAGCGGGCCGCGGGGATTTATGAGCCGCTACTCGCCGGGAACCCGAACGACGTTACCGTGCGCAAAGGACTCTGGATGACCTACTGGCTCGCGAGCGCGGTCTACGAGGAGCAGAACAACGCGGTCTCACACGACTACGCGCTGAAGGCTTTGAAGACCGTGCAGACGACGGTCGATAAAGACCCGTCGGACGTGAGGGCCAGACAGCAACTGGCGAAAAGCTTCTCCCAGTTGGGCCAGACCGCGATCAACACGGGCCGGCCGGCCGAAGCCATCGGGCACCTGGAAAAGTCGTGCGAGATTCTGCGCGGCGTCATCGGGGCGGAGTCGAAGAACAACAAACTGAAGACGGAACTGGCCGCGTCGTTGACCAGGCTCGGGCAGGCCAGAGCCGGCCACGGCTCTCCGCAAACGGCACTGGCCGACCTGGAAAAGGGCGCGGAGATGTACCGGGAGGTCGCCGCAAACTCGGCCGGCGACCAACGCACTTCCCGCAACCTCGCCAACTCCCACAAGCTCATCGCCGAGACTTACGGGAAGATCGCCGCGGCCGAACGCGGAAAGGCGGGGCACGCGACGCGGCGGCTGGCAAAGAATAATTACCAGACGGCCATAGATATTCTCTCGCACCTACAGGTGCGGGGCGGCATCTCAGAATACGACCGCAAACTCCTCGAAGAGCTACAAGCCGCCGTGCGGAGGTACGAGCGGCAATGAGCGATCCCTTACCGTGTAGCGGCCGGAACCCCGGCAAACCCCCACCCGAACGCACGCCGCTGTATGTACGACTGTTCTGAGCTGCGCCTCCAGACATGAAGCGCGCCCCTTAGCCTCGGCCCCGGGGCGGGGGCGGGAACGAGAACGCGCCGCCGCGGCCAACTTGGCCGCGGCGGCGCGCGCCGTCTGAAGGCGGCCGGGCCGCTAGAAGTTAAACTTCACGGCGAACTGCATGATGCGGGGGTCGAAGGTGCTGCCGATCTGGCCGAAGCTCTCGCTGTTGATGTCCTGCGTCTCGGAGCCGATGAAGAAGTTCGTGTGGTTGAGGGCGTTGAACAGCTCGGCCCGGAACTCGACGTTCATCCGCTCGCTGATGCGGGTCCGCTTGATGAAGCCGAGGTCGAGGTTCCAGAAGCCGGGGCCGTCGATGGGCGTCTGCTGGAGGTTGCCGTAGGTGCCCGCGGGGGGGTTCTGGAAGAACTCCGGGTTGGCGCGCCCGTCGGGGCCGATGAGCCGCGGGTCGAGGAAGAGCGGGCGCCCCGTGGTCGGGTGGATGAAGAGGCCCGTCATGCCCCGCAACTCGTCGAGCGTGAGCGTGGTGTTGACCGTGTTCCGGCCGGAGCGGCCGGCGCGGTTGACCGTCCCGCGCGCGGAGACGAGGGTGAGCGGGCGCCCCGTGCGCGCCTCAAAAATGCCGGTGATCTCCCAGCCGCCGAGGAGCTTGCCGGCGACGCCGTCCGTCGAACCGAGGAACCTCTTCCCGGGGCCGAGCGGGAGCGTGTAGATGCCGTTGGCCTTGAAGACGTGCCGGATGTCGTTGGCGCTGCGCCGCTTCTCAAGCTCGCCGCGGGTGATGTCGAGCAGCGCCGCGAAATTCGAGTCGCTGCCGTCGAAGTCGGTCAGGCTCTTACCCCAGGTGTAGTTGGTCTGGAAGTGCAGGCTGCTCGTGAAGCGCAGGCGCAGCTCCGCCTGTAGCGCGTGGTAGTTGGACGACGACCCGTTGCCGAGGTAATCGACGTTGCCGGCCGCGGGGTTGGCGGGCAGGAAGAAGGCCGGGGTGAGTTGGGCGCCGTTGACGCCCTGCGCCAGGTAGGTGTTGCGCAGGGAGACGTAGCGGTTCGCCAGCTCGCCCACCTGCCCCGTGCGGATCAGGTTGACGATGGTCGAGTCGAGCGTCGTGCCCGTCGCGGTCGTGAAGAGCCCGCGCCGGCCGACCAGCGGGATGATCGTCAGGGGCTGGCTGCCGGGGACGGCCGAGTTGTACGCGGGGCTCGCGGGGACGGCCGGGTTGGTCGCGTTCAGGGCCGTCGAGAGTTCGAGGTTCCGCTGCGCGCGGAGGAAGTCCTGGAGGAAGCCGTTCTCGAATATCCTGACCTGGTTGATGTCGATGCCGCGCAGCTGCTTGACGCCGCGGTTGCCGACGTAGCGGACCTCGGCGACGGTGTTGCGGAAGACCTCCCGCTCGACGCCGAGGTTCCACTGCTGGACGTAAGGCGTGCGCAGGTTCGGGTCGATGGTGAAGATGGTCGGGTTCTGGTTGAGCAACTGCTGGTCGGCGAGCGTGCGCGGGACTCGGAAGGCCGGCGTGTTGATGGGGACGATGCCGCCGCCGCTGACGGTGCCGTTGAGGCCGGTGAGCTGCTGGACGGCGGTCAGCCCGTCGTTGCCGTCGATGGCGGAGTTCTCGGTCGCCTGGATCAGGCTGTCGATGACGAAGTTGATGGAGTAGCCGCCGCGGACGGCCGTCCGGCCGCCGCCGAACGGGTCCCAAGAGAAGCTGATGTTGGGCGCGAAGTTGTTCTTGTCGGGGTTGTAGAACGGGCGCGTGCCGTTGCCGCCCCCGGCGAGGTCGAGCACGACGTCCGGGTTGCGGAGCGCCTCCAGGCCGCCGACGGGCAGCAGGCCGATGCCGTTCTCCTCCCGCACCGGGGCGTAGTAGTCGTAGCGCAGGCCGAGGTTGACCGTCAGGTTGTCGCGCATGCGCCACGTGTCGCTGGCGTAGAAGCCGAGGGCGGAGAAGCTGAGGTTGCGCCGCTGCTCGGCCCCCTTGACGAAGCCGGACGTGCTGCTGGTGACGTTGAAGGTCTGGCTGGCGCTCGTGACGGCGCCGGTCAGCAGCGCGAGCAGGTTCGACGCGTTGGTGAAGTCGGTGGTGCCGACGCCGCCGGGGAACTGCGTGCGGTTGGTCGAGCTGAGCGGGTTGATGTTGCCGGAGCCGAAGCCGAGGGTGTAGGACGGGAGGACGCCCCCGAAGCTGAACGGCTCGACCCCGGTCAAGCGGTAGTTCCCGCCGAAGCGGACGAGGTGCCCGCCCTTCACCCACGAGGCGTTGTCCATCAACTCGTAGACGTGGCCGCCGCGCCCGCTGACCTGCGAGTTCTGCACGGGGTTCGTCACGGTCGTCCCGACGCTCGGGAACACCAGCAGGTTACCCTCGGGGAACTGCACGTTGGTGAAGAAGATGGAGCTCTGGCGGTAGTAGCCCGCGCGCAGCTCGTTCGAGACGTTGGCGCCCCAGTTGGAGAACCAGGCCACCGCGCCGCGCTGCCGCTTGGGGTTCTGCCCCTTGCCGGGCAGGCCGGGGAAGGGCTCGCCGGTGTTGTTGGTGACGGCGTCGTTCGGCACCATCACGTTGTCGCGGCTGAAGACGGCCTCGAAGCGGTTGCGCGCCGAGGCTTCGTAGTCGATGCGGAAGCCGAACAATTTATCGGTGCTGCCGGCCGGGCTGTTGAAGCGGAAGCCGCCGGTGTTGACGCGGTCGCCGGCCGCCGTGAGGTCGTTCGGCACGGGCGTCAGGTTGAGCAGGGACTGGATGCGCGGGTCTACGGCGCGGCCCGTGAGCGCGAGCAGGTTGACGGTCTGGAGCTGGCCGTTGTCCGAGCGGCGGTAGGTGAAGCTGCCCTGCCGGGCGGCGGCCGTCAGCGTGGTGCGCGTCAGCGCGGCCTGCTCGGCGGCCCGCGTCTCCTCGTAGTAGGTGTAGAAGAAGAGCTTCTTCTTGAGCGCGAGGCGGGGGCCGCCCTCGCCGGGGCGCGGCAGCGCGAAGGGGCCGCCCAGGGTCACGCCGAACTGGTTCTGGATGAGCTTCTCTTTCGGCAGCCCGGCCCGGTTGTTGAAGAACGAGTTGGCGTCGAACAGGTCGTTGCGGTGGTACTCGAAGACGCTCCCGTGCAGCCGGCTGGAGCCGCGCGGGGTGACGAGCTTGACCTGCGCGGCGCCGGTGCCGTCGCTGGCGCCCGCGTTCTGCGTGGTGATGGTGAACTCGCCGACGCCCGACACGCTCGGCCCGGCCTGCGCGAAGAGGCCGCTGTTCGAATTCCCGCGCAGGTACGTCTCCTGCACGTTGATGCCGTCCCAGGTGATGTTGTTGTAGCTGCCGCGCATGCCGTTGATCGTCGCGCTGCGCGTGCCGCCGACCGTCGCCACGCCGGCCTGGAGCCGCGCGAGCTGCACGGGGTTCCGGCCGTTAAGCGGCAGGTCGTTTATCTGCTCGGTGTAGACGGTCGTCCCCAGCTCGGCGTTCTCCGTGTTGACGAGCGTCTGGGCGTCGGCCGCCGTCGTGGTCACGACCTCGGCCACCCCGCCCGGCTGCAACTCCAGGTTGACCGTCGCGGGCATCCCGACGTTCACCTTCACGCCGCGCGTCTCGGTCTTCTTGAAGCCCGCGGCCTCGGCCGTGAGGACGTAGTCGCCGGAGCGCACGTCCGTGAAGACGAACGCGCCTTCGCTGTTGGTGCCGGCCGTCACCTCGCGGCCGGTCGCCATGTCGATCAGCGTCACCGTCGCGCCCACGACGACCGCGCCCTGCGCGTCCTTCACGGTCCCGTTCACGGTCGCCGTGGTCGTCTGTGCGGAGGAGGTGGGGACGCTCATTGCCGAGAAGCAGAGCGCGACTAGCAGGGCGATTAGAGCGCGATGGCGCGGACGCGAGAGGTTACTCATGGTGGACTCCTCAGTTTTCCGAAATTTGCTGATAAGTGTCGCGGGGCGGCCCTCAGACGGGCCAGGGTGGGAAGCAGAATTTATGCCCGGCGGCCGAGATAGTCAAGCCTTTTCTTCGGGACGAGCAGCCCGACGCCGGCCAGCACCTCGCGCACGCCGAGCGCGAAGGCGAAAGGCCGGACGGGGACGGACGAGCAGGCGTGCTTGAGGATTTCCGTGACCGGGCCGGCGCCGAGCAGTTTGAGCGCGCCGAACCGGAGGAAGTTCAGGCCGAGCGCGGCCCGGAGCGCAGGGGTGCTCCGGCGGTTGAGCCGCCCGAGCAGGCAGTCATGCCACCCCGGCGCCCCCGCCGCGGGAGCGTGATGGCGGTGTCGCGCACGTAAATCTCATTTTTGCCTTCTCGCCTCTATTTGTTAATCAGCACGATGTCGCCGGTCTCGGTCCCGCGTTCGGCGACGATCATCTTGCCGTCGGGCGACCAGGCGAAACGAAAAATCGTCTCGGAGGTAAAATTCGTCAACTGCTTCGCAGGGCTCCCGTCCAGAGGTTGCAGCCAGACGTTCGAGACGCCGTCGCGGTTATCAATAAAGCTCAAGGCGCGTCCGTCCGGCGTCCACCGGATGCCCGCTTCGACGAACGTCGTCGGAGACCTGTCGAACACTTTAACGGGCTCGCCGCCGTCGAACGGGAGGACGGCTATTTTGGAATACGTATCCACCTGCGCGCGATAGAAGCAGGCGATGAAGCGCCCGTCCGGCGAGACGCGCGGGACTGATGCTATTTTATCCGAAAGTTGAACCGCCGCTTCGCCGCCGTCAATCGAAGTCTTCCACAACGTCGGCGAGTCTTTAATAACTGACATGTACACGACCCAGCGCCCGTCGGGCGAAATGTCAGGGCGCAGGTCGAAACCGCCGTTGGTTAATTGCGCGCGCTCGCCGTCAGCGAGATTCATTTTCCACAAGTTCTGTGCGGCGTCGGCGGCTTTCGATACATAAACCACGGTGCGCCCGTCGTCCGAAACCGTCGGCTCGAAGTTCGCGCCGGCGTTGGTCGTTAGTTGTCTCTGATTGCTCCCGTCCGCGTTCATCAACCACACGTCTTCTTTGCCGCTCGCCGTCGAGCCGTAAATAATCTTGCCGTCCCGCAGCCATTCGACGCCTAACGTCCAGCCCAAATCTTTACTGTTACCGGAATGAATCTGGACGGCTTCACTTGCCCTGTCGCCCGGCGCGATCCACAGGTTCGTGATGCGGCGGTGGAGGACCGTCACGAGCGACTTCATGTCGGCGGTGACGCCGGCACTCGAATAACTATTCAAATCTTTGGTGATCGCGCGCGCTCCGCCGCCCGGGTAATCTATCTGCCACAACTGGTGGGCGAGCAGCGAAGCGTTATCGCGCGCGGCGACGATCAAACCCGTCCCGTCCGCCAGCCACTCAATCGCTTGAATCGCGTCCCACTGACGAGTGTTAAGGATTGATTGCTTGCCGTCCGCCACCCGCACTTCGACCAGGGAAGCCGTCGTGCTCGCCGCTCGTGAGGTTTGGATTCTCGCCGTAAAGATAATGACCTTACCGTCCGGCGACCAGGCGGGCGCGGCGTCGGTCGTCCAGTGAACGCCCGGATGGACGGCAAGATGTTGTTGCCCCGCGTCGTCAAGGTTGGCGATTATCAAATGCGCCTCCTTGCGGCTCAGATCATTCAGCATAAACGCGAAGTGTCTCTTGTCCGGCGCGAAAGTGATGTGGCTGTCAATGTCCGTCAGAAGCCTGCGCGCCGCGCCGCCCAGCACCGGGACCTGATACAGACCACACGCGGACGCGTCCTTACTGTATTTGACGTAGAAGATCGAGCTGTTGTCAGGGGAGAAAGTGATCCCCGCAAAATGACTGAGGCTCGGCGGGACGATTTCGATTCCGCCCGCGACCTCGACCTGCCTCAACCACAAACTTTCCTGTCCGCGCGCGCTCTGAATGTAAGCAACATATTTTCCGTCGGGGGAGACGGCGGCGCGCAGAACTTGTCCGGTATTAGTGAGCTGCGACGTGCGCGCCGACGGCGCCGCAAAATCGGATGCGGCTTCGTCTCTCTGCGTAAAAAGGAAAAGCCCTACCGCGACCGCGACGGCGAGCAGAAGCGCCACCGGCGCAAGCAATTTGGTCTGAACATTAAAACGCTCGTGCCGTTTCGCCGGACGTAGGTCACGACGTTCCGGGGTCGGCAGGTTTGCCGCCGCATCCGCCGCGACGTTTACGGCCGCGAAATCGCGTCCCTCATTCTCGTCTGCTCGCGCGTCTCCGCTTGCGGCGTCAACCTTTTCTACGTCCCCCTTGCCGTTTTCCGCACCGGTAATCTCCGCGTAGCTAATTTTCTCGCCGACGGTGACGTCGCGTTCGGCCCTTTTGCGTCCGATGTCCGGCTTGCCATTCGTCGCGCCCTCCACCGCTTCAACGTCGGCGATAAAACGGTAGCCGTGCTTCGGCACGGTTTCAATGAACTGATTTTCGGCGTGATTCTGACCTAAAGCTCTCCGCAGCGTGAAAACATTTTGCGCAATCGTTGACTCCTCGACGAAAGCATCGGCCCAAATCTCTTCCAGTAACTCATCTTTGCCGACGACATGACCGCTCCGCCGCACCAGCAACGCGAGGGTGTCGAAAGCCTTCGGGGTCAAAGGCACGGGCTCGCCGTCGCGCAGTAGAACCCGTTTCTCCAAATCCAGGGTGAAGTTCTTAAAACGGTAGCAACGCGCTTTGCTTTCGGTGTTCACAGCTCGATCCCTAATTCCCCGTCAGCTTGCCGCGGGGTCGCCGAATAGGAAAGGTGGAGTCCGGGGGAGCGGCGCCCCCTCCGGTCGAGGGCCGGGTCAATACCCCTCGTGAAGCCGGAGTGCGGCGCGGTTGAGCGACGCCACCCTACTTTAATAAATCCTTTAATAAAACCTTTCAAGAAAATTTGATGTCGATTTTCAAGATTTTCGGCCGGCTTTATAACTACACTCCGCGTCGCGGGATGAAAGTTAAAACATATCCAACTCAGGAGGCCACGAATGAAAAGAAGATTTCTCATCGGCTCAGCCCTGACGCTGATGCTCCTCTGCGCGCTTTTCACGGGAGGCCCCGCCAAGGCCCGCCGCTGCGCGTACGACCGGTGCGTGACCCTGTACAACTCGTGCGAGGCGTCGTGTAACGGCAACCGTGCATGCATCAAGGCTTGCCAGCGAGATTACAACGAATGCCTGTGCTCAAACTGTGGTTTTAGCTGCGGCGAGCTGCCGTGAGCCGCGCCTAAAGACCGCAGGCCCCGCGTCGCCGTCGGCCCCGGTACAGCTAATTGCCGCGCCCCGACTTTTCCAGCAGACACCTTTTCCAGCGTGGGCGGGCGGTACCGTAGCCGCGCCCTCACATGTTGGACGGGGTGAGGGGCTTCAGCCTTGCCCCTCTGAATTGTTGGTCAAGGTTCTGAATCGTCGGGCCGAACGGAGTTGTCAGGCAAGGCCCTTGCGGACAAATTATCTACCGGCGCACACGAAGTAGGATGGACATCCCGACCTGGATTCTATTTCCGGCAAACCGGGTGAGTCACCTATATAATTACCCCAATTTGATATAAGGTATCCCCCAATCACCCCCCCGACGTCCCGCAGCATTCCGGCTGCCTCTCTGTTTCGCGGAGACCCACACAGTCCAGGAGGGCTCACATGAGAATCAGAAGTTTACTGCTCGCGTTCATTCTGTCCGTGCTGTTCCTCTCCGGGGGAACGGCGACCCGGGCGCAGACTCTCGACCAGACCCTGAGCGGCTGCAACGGCGCGGCCCCCCTCAGAACCATCCAGGCAACCCCCTCCAACTACCGGTCGCTGATCTCGGGGCTGCTCCCGGGCGACCGGCTCCAACTCGCCGCCGGCACCTACACCGAGGGGCTCAACCTCTGGTACAAGAACGGCGAGCCCGGCAAGTGCATCGTCATCGAAGGGCCGGCGAGCGGCACGCCCGCCCTGTTCACGGGGAGCGACAGCTGGAACATCGTGAGCTTCGCGGACTCCAGCTACATCGCCGTGCGCAACCTGTCGCTCGACGGCCAGAACAAGGCGGGCGACGGCGTCAAGGCCGAGGCTGGCTCCTCGTACGTCCACCACATCCTGATCGAGGGGTTGAGCTTCAAGAACTTCAACCCGAATCTGGAGCGGGTCGGCATCAGCACCAAGTGCCCCGCCTGGAACTGGGTCATCCGCCGCAACACGATCACCAGCACGGGCACGGGCATGTACCTGGGCAACTCCACCGGCGAGTTCGAGTTCGTCAACGGGCTGATCGAGTACAACCTCGTGTACAACACCCTGGGCTACAACATCCAGGTCAAGCACCAGATCAGCCGCACCACCTCGGTCGGCGTCCCGGCGTCGGGCACGACGATCATCCGCCACAACGTCTTCGGCAAGGAGTCGGGCTCGCTCTCCGGTCAGAACGCGCGGCCGAATCTCCTCGTGGGCCACTGGCCGCTCTCGGGGCCGGGCTCCACGGACATCTACCAGATTTACGGGAACGTCTTCTACCAGAACCCCTACGACGCCCTGTTCCAGGGAGAGGGCAACGTCGCCTTCCACGACAACCTGCTGGTGAATCGCGTGGGCACTTTGTCGGTGCGCATCCGGGCGCACAACGACGTGCCGAGGCGCATCGAAATCTTCAACAACACCGTGGTCGCCACCGGCTACGGCATCTACATCACCGACGCCGACCCCGCCTACCCGCAGCGCGTCGTCGGCAACGCCGTCTTCGCCGGCACGCCCCTGACCGGCGGCCAGCAGAGCAACAACGTGACGGGCACCTACGCCGCGGCCTCGACCTACCTCAACAACCCCATGGCCGCTTTGGGCTCGGGCCTCGACCTCTACCCGAAGACGGGCCAGCTCCAGGGCACCGCCATCGACTACTCGCCCTTCTCCGGACTGCTGGAGTGGGACCGTGATTTCAACAGCCGGCCGCGGGTCGCGACCTACCGGGGCGCCTACTCGGGCGACGGCGTGAACCCGGGGTGGACGCCCGCGCTGGCGATCAAGCCGGAGGCGTCCACGGGCGGCGGGGGCTCGACCTGCAACTCCATCTCGGACGTTGAGCCGAACGACAGCATGTCCGCTCCGCAGGTAATCTCCGGGGCCTGCAACCAGATTTCGGGGACGTTCCTCAACGACTCAAGCACGCAGCAGAACGACTTCTTCCGCCTGAGCCTGCCGGCGGGCCAGACGGTGACGGCGCTGCTCAACGGCCTGACGGTGGACTACGACCTCTACATCTACGACTCGGCGGGGCTCGAGGTGGCGAGTTCGGAGGCCGGCGGCACGACCGCGGACCAGGCGTCGTGGACCAACACGGGCGCCACGGCCGTCAACGTCTACGTCCTCGTCTGGCGCTACTCTTCGACGCGCACGACCTATCAGCTTAAGGTCAGCTACCCGGCGAGCTCGACCCCGACCTGCAACTCCATCTCGGACGTGGAGCCGAACAACAGCATGTCCGCTCCGCAGGTTATCTCCGGGGCCTGCAACCAGGTCTCGGGGACGTTCCTCAACGACGCGAACGCGCAGGTAGAGCAGTACGACTACTTCCGCCTGAGCCTGCCGGCCGGGAAGACCGTGACGGCGCTGCTCAACGGCCTCACGGTGGACTACGACCTTGAAATTTACGACGCGGCAGGAAACTGGGTGGGCTCCTCGTATAACGGCGGCACCACTCCCGAGCAGGCGTCATGGACGAACACGGGGGCCTCTGCGACCAACGTCTACGTCCTCGTCTTCCACAGCGCCTCGACGGCGCGCACGACCTATCAGCTTAAGGTCAGCTACTAACCCGGGCGCGCCCGCCCCTCTGACGGGGGGCGGGCGCTTCTCGAAAGGCGACTGCTTCGGGAGCACGTCCGAGCGTGGAGGCGCCCGGCAGGAGACCGACCGGCCTGTGCGATAAGCGCCTTTGCCAAGCGCCGGCCTGCGAATATAAACTCCTCCCGTCCGGAGCCTCCCCCGCAACTTCCCTTCACGAGCCCGCTAAAGCGTCCCATGCTGAAAAACATTCTCCGCCTACTCTTCGCACTCTCTTTACTGAGTCCCGGTCTTTCCTTCGGCCAGGAATCCGCCCCGCAGGCGTCGGACGCCGCCGCGACCGCGGAGCTTATCAGCAGGGCCGGCGCCCGACGACTCCAATACATGGAGAGGTTTAAAGACCTCATCGCCGAGGAGACGCAGCGAATCGAGGAGTACGGGCCCGAGGGGCTGAAGCGGCGGCGTGAGGTCGTCTCGGATTTAATCATCTACCAGTCACAGCTCGACGGCTCCGCCGCGGCCGAGTACCGCAACGTGCGCGTGGTGGACGGCAAGGAGGTGGCCGGGCGCGACCGCCGGATGGAGCAGCTCTTCGGCCGCCTGGCCAAGGCCGACTCCATCAAGAAGGAGTTGGAGCGCATCTCGCGCGAGAGCAAGAGGTACGACCTCAACTACAGCGCCTACAACCATACCCTCAACCAGGGGATTCCGCTCCACGAGAAACTGAGGCCGTCCTTCCGGTTCACCGTCACCGGGGGCGAGCGCATCGACGGGCACGACGTAATCGTGGTCCGGTACGAGCAGGTCTCTCAGACCCCTGACCTGGGTACGAAGTTCTCGTCGCTGCCCGGGAGGTTGAAGGGAGCCGAGCCGCTCTACCGCGGGCGGCTCTGGCTCGACCGGGAGACGGCCCGGCTCCGGCGCGAGGAGCGGGAGCTGACGATCAGGCACGCCTCCCTGCCGGCCCCGCTGACGCTGATGAAGTTCGAGTTCAGTTACGCGGACAGCCGCTTCGACATTCTCACGCCGACGCGCATCATCTTCAGCACCTACGACCGGGGGCGCGACCTGCCGGGCGGCGGGGCGGAACTGTCGCTCGGGGGGCGAGTCGTCTTCGAGTACGGCCAGTTCAGCCGCTTCGGCGTGGAGGCGCCGGACTCTCGGCTCGACGCCCCCGGAACCAGATAAGGCGGCGATGCCCAGGCCCGGGCGGTAAGGGGAACTTCGCGCAGAATCGCCCGGATTAAATTTGGACGTATCAGCGCCCGCCTCGTGGGCGAATCGTGCAGCCTGCGCCGGCGTAGCGCGCGTGGCATAGGCATTGACACCCAGCCTCACCCCGCATCTCCTACCCGCGCTTTATCTACTCCTCCCACATCATTGGTGCAGACTTCGGCGGCGCAGACCTTGAGGGCACAAACCTCGCTCCAGCGTGCGGCAGAGCATTTCAACGTCCGTCACACACTGGCGCAGCGCGTCGTCCGAGATGGCCTCGTCGCGCTCCGAGCCGGGCAGCTTGTCGACGGAAAAGTACTTGCAGAAAGAAAATATTTCTTTCCCTACAAGGAGTTGCGTGCTTAAATGGCGGCCCATGAGCCGGGAGAACTACATCACCACGAAAGAGGCGTCGGACGTGCTCGGTGTCACGCGGCAACGCGTCCTGCAACTCATACAGGATGGGCGGATCAAGGCCGAGAAGTTTGCTAACGTGTATATGATTCGCCGTGAAGACTTGAATCACATCGAAGAGCGGCCGATGGGGCGACCGCCGAAGACGACAAGGAAGGGTGGGGAGAAGTGAGCGAATACGACAAGGGGGACAGGCGGCGCGAGCCGCGGGTCACGGCGCGCTACGAGGCCCGCGTCGAGGTGAGCACGGCGCTCCTCAACCGTGAGCTGGGGACGGGGAGCCTCGGGCCGCTCACACTCTACGGGCACACACACGACCTCAGCCCTTCGGGGCTGGGCGTGGTCATCCCGGCCGTCGACGTCGGGCCGCGCCACAGCGGGGAGCATCTGCCCGCCCGCGTCAAGGTGGGGCTCCCGACGGGGGGCGTCGAGGTGGAGGCCGAGGCCGTCCACTGGGGGCCGCTCGGCGAGTTGGGGCTCGGCTCCGGCGTCCTCCTCGGGGTGAAGTTCACGGACGGCGGGGAGGCCCTCGCAAGGCTCCTGCGCGATAATCTACCCGCACCGGACGAAAGGCGGTAAGAAGTGAGCGCGGAAGAATACCTCGCCAGGCCGGGCGACGCCGTCCGTCTGCGTTCCGGCCCCTACGCCGATTCAAAGGCTACTGTCGTGAGCGTGCACCCGGATGAGAACTACCCGGCGGAAAACAGCCTGGTGATGGTCAAGCTCGCGAACGGCCGCATCAATTCCTGCTACATGAGCAATCTGGAGAAGCTGCCCCCGCCCGCTGACGGCGGCTCATCTGGGGCGGGCGAGAAAGGCGGGAAGTCGTGATCGAAGAGGCGGAGTTCCGGTCTATCCTGTCTCTGGCCCGGCGCGTCCTCGATGTCTACGGCAGCGATGAAACGTCGGACCCGTCCCGCGTCAGCTATGCACACGGGGACGTGAGTATCAGCAGCAAGCGCGACGTCATCGACATCTTCTTCCGGGGGTCGCTGGTCTTTCGACACGACCCGAAGGGGGAGATAACTGATTTCTTTGAGACGCGGGGACCCTGGATAGACGAGATGGAGCGGATAGCCCGGGCCATTCCCACCTCCTCCTCCGGCATCGCAAGTCGCAGACAGTAAGAAGGGCCGGGGCTTAGTCACACAGCGTTGAAAGGCGGGCATCAGTGAGTGAAGACGTCGTCAGGCGGAGGGTCGAGGAGGCGATGTCGGAGGTCGGGCGCGCACTCGAAGACCTAAGGCGGCTGGCGGGGAGCCTCGGCGCGGGGTCGTTCGACGAGGCCGCCCACGACTCCGCGAAGGGGCGGCTGCGGTCGGCCCTCTCGCACCTCGAAAGCCTGCGCCCGCAGCAGCCCGTCCAGAGCGCCGGCGCACAGACGTAGGAGTGGAGTACGGGGACCAGGATGACTGAGCAAGACACAGGGAGGGCCGGACCCGATCCCGTCGAGGAGGCGGGGGAGACCACCGCCGCGGATTTAGTCCCAACCCCGGCGGACACCCGGCCCGTCGGCCAAGACACGACCGCCGACGTCGAAGGCGAAGGCGAGACGGGATGAGCGGCGCGGCCCCTGTTTTCTGCTCCAGGTGCGGCGCGCCGGGGCAGAGCGTGGAGTCCTACTGCCGGAGCTGCGGCGAGTGGCTCCCCGACCCGGCGGCCGCGTTGACTCCGCGCGGCAGACTGCGTCGCCTCTCGCCGGAGCGGAAGCAGCGGCGGATGCGCGTCCTCGAACTCCTCAGCGCGGCGGCCGCCGCCCTCGCCGGAGTCATCACCTTTGCCGTACTCTCCGGCGCCGACTTTGAGCTTCTGATCGTCCCCATGGTTCTGTGCTTCGTCATCGTCGGGTGGCAGATGGTCGCGTTCTTCATGGGGCGCAGCATTCAGGGGAGGCGGGACCGGGAGGAATTTGAAGGCGGCCCGACCCTTCAGGAGCCCAAAGCGAGGGCGCAGTCCGCGCTGAACGCGGCCGACACCAGAGACATGGTACGCCCGCCCAGCGTGACGGAACACACGACGACGCTCCTCGACCCCGTGAGCGTGAAGAAGGGTGAGCATAGATGACCGGTGAAGAGATGGAGCGGGCCATAGAGTTCCTGCTCCAGAACCAGGCCACGCTTGAGCAGCGGGTAGAGCAGACGCAGGCGCAACTCGCCGAACTGACCCGCGTCGTGCAGATGCAGGCCGGCTCTCAGGGCCAGCTCAACCAGACGCTGACGACGGCCGTCACCGTGCTCGCCGAGGCGCAGGCGAAGACCGAATCGAAGGTCGACAGGCTCACGAGCGCGGTCGAAAAGCTCGTCGAGCGGCTGTCGCCGTAGGCACACCGTCTTCAGAGGTCAGAACCCTCCGGAAGTTTTCACAGGGCGTGTGGTTTAAGGGCAGCAGGGAATCGAGCCCGCCCGGCGGGACGCGTTCCGGCGCGTCCGCAACACGGCCAACTAACTGGCAGAGACGAGCGGCGAGCCGGCGGCCAGGTCGCCGACCCGCTTCGCCATGCGCCGGTCGCATCCGTACGCACGCCGCTGTATAACATCATAGATGGGCCACTTAATTTTTTGCCCAGCGCTCGGCTAAATTCTGGAAGAAGATGCAAATTTTCTGGTCTTCAAGCTCCACCCTCTTATACTCTATAAGAATCATACTTGCGTTGTGATACCCGCGTATGATCCCGCCAAAAAAGTCGCGGAGAAGCTGCTCGTCAGCCACGCCGTTTTCTATACATATAGCCAACTTCTCAAAGTAGTTGAGGATCGCAACCATCGCGCTGTGTGCGTCTTCATCGTTCCGCAGAATCTCAAGAACCTCCTGACCTTTAAGATTCTTAATTCCCATTCGCAGCTTCGCCCCTCTGATCGTCAGTTTCGACATCTGAGGGGTATGCCATTCGGCTATTAGCGACGCGGAGAACGCCCTCTGGTCGTTAATCAACTTCTGCCCGCTTATTTTGAGGTTAGAGTGCAGACTCATGGCGTTGTATAACAGCCCCGTTAGAGCGAGCCCGCCGGCAGAGATCGCCATGACCTCCTTGATTTGTGGTATGGAATCGGCCCAACGCAGATAGACGGCCACCACCGCCGTGGTAATGATTAACCCGAAGATTAAGGCGACGTATTTGATTTCAAAGCGCACCTTAAATTTATCCATTCCAACCTCCCACACGTCAGGTTTCAGAGGCCCGCGGGCGTTGCTTTTCAAGAAACGGGGCAGATGGTACGTGCAATGCGGTGGCTTGCGTGAGGCCGGCGGATCGCCGGCGGACATGCGCGGGAAAGATATTACCGGAGGGGCGGGGTGTCAACGGTTTGTTAGCGTAGGCGGCGCGGGGGTTCTCCTTCCTGGTGCCGCCCTCACGAGTAATGTGTTCGACTTGTAACCGGAGGCACGACCCGGACAGGAAGCGTTTATGTGCCATCAAGTAAAATTGAATAAGCCGCCCATCGGCCTGTGACGGCCTTTGGGCGGCTTAACCTGAACGTTGTCTTACGACCTACCGCGCGTGGACGAGGAAGACGTCCCACGCCTTGCGGCCGACGTCGGCGTCCTTCGCGTCTTTAACCCGCGCGCGATACCGGAACTTGTTGCCGTACTCGTCTATCCGCTTCGACTCATGATAATTGAGCTCCAGCATGACGACTCCTAACGAGGGCAACGGGTGCAACTCCCCCGGCTCCGAGCTGCCGTCGTGGTTGATGTCCTGCCACAGGCGGAGCGAGTTGAAGACGGCGTCCTTGCTGTTTATTACGCCGTCGCCGTTACCGCCGTAGAGAGGCTTGTCGAACTCGGCGAGGGCGGCGAACCCGTTGGGCCTGGCCGAGTACGGTTGCGGCGTAACGTTGCCAAACAACTCCGAAGAGTTATCCACCTTCCCGTTGCCGTTGCGGTCGAGGGCGAGCCAGGCGTCATCCGTGTCGGCCGACGTCCAGGCCACGCCCGCGGCGTAGCCGTCACTGTTGAGGTCGAAGTTGACGCCGTCGGCCGGGCTCGTGAGGGCGAAGCCGTCGCCCTTAACGTCTATTAAGACGGGGCTGCAATTGCAACAGCCGAACTCGTCCTGGGCGCAACACTCAAGCAACTGGCCGCCGCAGCAATCGCTGCCGAGGCGGCCCTCGCCGCCGCCGCCACCGCCGCCGCCGCCGGAGGTTTCGCAGGAGGGCGCGGGACAATCGAGGGTGACAGTGTGCGACGTGTTGACGCCTTCGCGGCAGATGGTGACATCCCCCTTACAGCCGCCCCTCAAATGCATGGCGGTGCCGGCCGGGTAAGGTGTGCAGGGGGCGGCTACCACCGTGTATCCAGGAGAGAGTGAGGAGAAGAGCGCGGCTTTGCAGTCCTGGGTCGAGCCGTTGCTGCTCGTCGTAGTGGGAGTGCCGTTGACGCACGACGGGCCGGGGCAGATAAAAGAGCAACCGGGCCAGGGCTGGTTCGTGCCGCACGATTGTATCGGCGGCGCATAACTTCCGCCCGTCCAGGCCGCGGGGATGAAGTCGAACAGCGCCGCCTGCCTTCCAAACTTCCGGGAGCCTCGAGAGGCTATCGAGGCGGTCTCCCTGTCGAAACTATGAACCTGATTCTGCGGGGTGAGAACGAAAAGCCTCGAATCGGTCACGGCGATGTCTCTGACGCCCGTGATGCCGGCCGGCGGCGCGCCCGGGAAATTGACCTGGAGCGCGTACTCGCGCAGCTTCACCCCCCCCGCGTCATACTCGTAGACGACTCCGGCATTCGAAGAGCCGTTCATCGAAATCCAAAGATGTCCGGTCTGCCGGTCAACCGCCGCGCCCGTGAGAATTTCGACCCCTCCGACCTGTTGTGCCTCTTTGCCGCCCAGGAAGCGCCGCGCCACTTCCTGCTGCCCCTCGACGGCCTCGCCCTCGACTTTAGTCTCGTAGAGCAGCTTGCCTTCGGCGGAAAACTTCTGGACGAGCGGCACGTAGTTCGACACGTAGTAGATGTTGTCGGCCGCGTCAACCACCACGCGACCCCGGTGCAAATAACGGTTCTCGGCCGCGTTGCGCCTGTCGCGCGCCTGCACCAGCCCGAAACTTCTTACCAGTTGGCCGTTCGGGTTGAACAGGTGAAGGAAATGTCTGTTACCCGGCGAGGCGATGACGATACTCCCGTCGCTGAGTAAGGCGTGTGAGACGGCGGGGGGGTCGCAAATGCGGAGAGTTGTTTCCCCTGCGAATTGAGGATGGCGACCTTTCCGTCGCCGACCCGCACGAGGTTGCCCCGCGAGTTTCTGCTTACTAAGCCCTCGGACGTGCCGAGGGAACGGAAGGCCCCATTTTCTTTACTGCCGTAGGCCGCCACTTCGCCGGAAAATCCGTTTACCGTGTAGAGCGTCTGGTTGTCTTCCGTCGTGAAGATAGAACTGATGGGGCCGGAGGTTTCGAGCACGCCCCCGGACGATTGAAGCGTGACCAGAAACGGGGGTGACCTTCGCACCCCTGATGGCGGCCTTGAGCAGTTGGATTGCATCCCCTGCGTCCTATAACAGTTTTACGTCTCGTAATTAACCTTATCGGACTCCGGCAATCTAATACGTAGCCGAGGGCCATTTGGGTGTGCCGGCCCGGTTGGTAGCTTACTTCCCCGTACCGGACAGAACGCACGAACGGGGCGAAGCTATTTACAAAGGCTCTACGTAGCGCGTACTCTATCTGTAGGCCCCGTCCTCACCGCGGGCGAATCCGAGCCTCAACACCTTTATGAATGTCAAAATCTTATTCGTGGAAGACGACGAGCGCCTGCGTGATGTGCTGATGGAGGCGGCGGCGATGGAGGAGTATGACGCGCAGGGTGCGTCTTCCGCCGAGGCGGCCGTCGAGTTGTTGCGGGCGGAGTCCTTCGACGTCATGGTCACCGACGTGACCCTGCCGGGGATGTCCGGGCTCGACCTGCTGCGCCATTGTCAGCGCCTGCGGCCGGGCATCCTGCCCATCGTCATCACCGCCTACGGCACGGTAGACATCGCCGTCGAAGCGATGAAGCGGGGCGCGACAGACTTTATCACCAAGCCTTTCGAGCTGGACGGGCTGCTGGGCACGATTCGCGTCGCCGCCGAGCGCGCGGGGCGGACGCGCGGCGTCAGGCAGGGCGGCGCGGGTCTCGGGACGGAGAACCTCATCGCGGCCGCGCCGGTGATGCAGAGGCTGCTCGAACAGGTGCGTGCCATCGCGCCGTTCCAGACGACGGTGCTGGTGACCGGCGAAACGGGGACGGGTAAAGAGGTGGTCGCGCGCGCCATACACAACCTGAGCCCGCGCGGCCGGAAGGCGCTCGTCGCGCTCAACTGCGCCGCCGTCCCCGAGCAGTTGCTTGAGGACGAGCTGTTCGGCCACGTGAAGGGCGCCTTCACCGGCGCGCAGGGCGCGCGCGCGGGGCGCTTCGAGCAGGCGGACGGCGGCACGCTCTTCCTCGACGAGATCGGGGACATGAGTCTGACCCTCCAGTCCAAACTGCTGCGCGTCTTGCAGGAGCGCGAGTTCGAGAGGCTCGGGTCGTCGCGCACCGTCAAGGTGGACGTGCGCGTCGTGGCCGCGACCAGCGCAGACCTCCAGAGGCGCATCGACGAGGGCGCATTCCGCCCCGACCTGTACTACCGCCTGAACGTCGTCCACCTGCGCCTGCCGCCTCTGCGCGAGCGGCGCGAGGACATACGCCCGCTCGCAGAGCACCTGCTGTCGAAGTTCTGCGCGGGCGCGGGACTGCCCCCCAAGTCCTTCTCCGACGAAGCCTGGGGGGTGCTCGCCGCATACCGTTGGCCGGGTAACGTGCGGCAGCTCCAGAACGCGGTCGAGCGCGCCGCGGTGCTGACGGCGGCGGCGACCGAAATCCAGCTCCAAGACCTGCCGGAGGAGGTGCGCGAAGCGGTCGCGGCCGAAGGCGGGCACGGCGCCGCGGGGATCGACGGGCAGGAGCCCGGGCGACAGCCGCCGGACGTCTCCGAAGGCGGGGTCAACTTCGACGCCGTCGTCTCGAAGGTGGAGCGCGACTTGCTGTTGCAGTCGCTTGCCAGGGCGGGCGGCAACAAGATGCGCGCCGCACAACTGCTCGGCATGAAGCGCACGACCTTCGTCGAGAAGCTAAAGCGCCTCGGGATCGAATGGGAGAAAGATGCGGCCGACCCGGAACAGAAGTAGAGAGCCTCGCGTGGTGTCAAAGTTTTGACGCCGCCCGCCGTCCCGCGTCAGTTTACTGACACCGCCCGGGCTCAGGTCGGACAACCGGCCGGGCCTGAAAAGCCCCACGGACGGAAGCTTTAACTTCCCTTCAACGCCCGCTCTGAGCCTCCCTCCTCACGCCCCGCAGACGTTGCACGCCGTTTGCGTTTGCACGTCCGACACGTACCACGCCCTCACGGGTCTGTGGCACTCACTCTTAAAACGTGCATGAGAGGACAACCGATGAACCCCAGACACTCCCCCTTAACGAGCACTCTGCTCTGCCTCACGCTGCTGTCGGCCCTCTGCGCGGGGCTGCCGCGCGCAGGGCACGCCGAAGAACCCGACCCCGCCTCAACCGCGGGCGGTACTGTCGCCTCCGCCGTCAAAATATCTCCCGACCTGCTCCCCGCGGCCGAGGGCCCGCTGAGACACACGCCGTCCGCCGCCGAGCCCGTGCGCGCCATCGTCCAGACCGAGGGTGAGTTCGGTGCCCCGCTCGAACAGTTCATCAACACGCGCGGCGGGCGTGTGCTGCGCCACTACGGCAGCCTGAAGGCGTTGTCCGTGGAGCTGCCCCCCGACGCGTTGGCCGTCCTCGCAGAGCTGCCCGAGGTCAGGTACGTCTCGAAGGACAGGCCGACGCGCATGCTGGGTCACGTCTCGCTGACGACGGGCGCCGACGCGGTGCGCACGCAGCCCGCCGCCGGCGGCGGCAGCTACACGCTCGACGGCACGGGCATCGGCATCGCCGTCATCGACTCCGGCGTCTCCCACTCGCACGACTCTTTCGACGACTCGAACGGCAACAGCCGCGTCGTCGCAGACGTAGACTTCACCGGCGCGGCCTCGCCCGCGACCGACCCCTTCGGGCACGGAACGCACGTCGCAGGGCTCGCCGCCGGGAACGGCTCGGTCGCGTCCGGCGCTTACACCGGCATCGCCCCGAACGCGAACGTCATCAACCTGCGCGCGCTCGACGAGGACGGCGCGGGCACGACGGCCGGGCTCCTCGACGCGCTCGAATGGGTGTCGGACAACCGCGCGACGTACAACATACGCGTCGTCAACATCAGTCTGGGCACGGCGGCCGTTGACTCCTACCTGTACGACCCCCTGTGCCTCGCCGTGCGCGGCCTCGTGGACGCGGGCGTCGTGGTCGTGGCCGCCGCGGGCAACGAGGGGAAGAACGCCGACGGGCAGAAGGTCTACGGCCTCATACACTCGCCGGGCATCGAGCCGTCGGCCATCACGGTCGGCGCCGCGAACACCTTCGGCACCGACGCGCGGGGCGACGACGGGGTGACGACCTACAGCTCGCGCGGGCCGACCCGCTCCTACTGGACGGACTCGTCGAACGTCGTCCACCACGACAACCTCGTCAAGCCCGACCTCGTCGCCCCCGGCAACAGGCTCGTCTCGGCCGAGTCGGCGGGCAACGCCCTCGTCACCGCGCACCCCGACCTCGAAGCCTACGCCGACGGCGACGCCGACCACGCCATGATGCGTCTGAGCGGCACCTCCATGGCGACGCCGCTCGTCGCGGGCGCCGCGGCGCTGCTCTTGCAGGCCAACCCCTCGCTCACGCCGAACATGGTGAAGATGATTCTGATGTACACGGCGCAGCCGCTCTCGGGCTTCAACACTCTGGAGCAGGGCGCCGGCGGGCTCAACGTCGAGGGCGCGGTGCGCGTCGCGACGCTCACGCGCGCCGACTGTTCGAGCGGGCTGGCGCTCGGCGACGCGCTGCTCACAGGCTCGCTCCCGACTCACTCCACTACCATCGCCGGCTTCCAGTTCCCGTGGGCCGGCGGTGCCGTCGCCGGGCACACGTACGTGAGCGGCACGGAGTTGATAACCGAGTACCAGAAGGTCTACGACCTCGGGGCGCTCTTGAGCGACGGCATCCTCGCTTCCGACGGCATCCTCGCCAGCGACGCGACCATGTACACCGACGGCATCCTCGCCTCCGACTCGCTGCGGACGAGCGACGGCCAGCCGCTCGGCGGCGGCGACTTCTTCCTCGGCACGGGGATACTGGCCAGCGACGGCATCCTCGCCTCCGACGGCATCCTCGGGGGCGACGGGATTCTGGCAAGCGACGGCATCCTCGCCTCGGACGGCACGACGACGACCGACACGCTCGCGGGCGGGGACTGAGGCGGCGGCGCGCGGCAGAAATTTAGACGGCGGCCGAAACGTTGAAAGGAGTACCGCGGAAGCGGTTGAATGTAGTGGGCAGCTTAATGTGCGAACTAGACGGTGTGCGGGAGGGCGCGGCCCGGCGTAGCGCTAAGGAAAAGTTCATGGCGCTCG
>DASVQJ010000172.1:0-3533 GCA_036389235.1 Pyrinomonadaceae bacterium
TGTCGAGCCCGCGCGCGCGCTTCATACAGTGGCGGGCGGTGCTCCGCCCGGCGGGCGGGACTGACCCGCGCGTCGAGATCGTCAGCCTCTCCTACCTGCCGCGCAACGTCGCGCCCGAGGTGTTACAGATTCAAGTCCTCCCCGTCGGCATCGCGCTCCAGTCGGCCGTGCAGGTGCAGGTCGACCCGAACCTGGAAGCCTCCGGGCTCGACCCCTCGCTCATCGGGCCGCAGGTGCAGATACCGCCGCGCCGCACCTTCCAGCGCGGCGCGGTCTCCTTGCAGTGGCAGGCCGAAGACCGCAACGGCGACCAACTGCTCTACACCGTCTACTACCGCTCGGTCGGCGAGACGACCTTCCACCTGCTGAAG
Organism: Pyrinomonadaceae bacterium; assembly: GCA_036389235.1. Classification (GTDB taxonomy): domain Bacteria; phylum Acidobacteriota; class Blastocatellia; order Pyrinomonadales; family Pyrinomonadaceae; genus QHXN01. Next base: position 372 of record DASVQJ010000172.1, read on the forward strand.
GAGAACCTGCGCGACAACTTCTTCTCCGTGGACGGCGCCGCGCTCGGCGACGGCAGCTACGTCTTCAAGGTCGTCGCCACGGACGCGCCCGAGAACTCTCTGGGCCAGGCGCTGACGGGCGACCGCGTCAGCGAGCCGGTTGACGTGGACAGCACGCCGCCGTCCGTGCGCGCCGAAGGGCAGCCGCAGGCCGGGGCCGACGGGCGCGCGCGCGTCCGCTTCACCGTCGAGGACGCCTCGGGGCGGGTGCGCCGCGCGGACGTTTCGGTCGACAGCGGCGAGTGGCGCGCGGTCTTCCCCGAAGACGGCATCGCCGACGGGCCGCGCGAGACTTACGCGCTCGAACTGCCCCTGGAGGGCGCGGGCGAGCACACCATCTCCCTGCGCGCCATCGACGGCAGTGGCAACGTGAGCAGCGCCAGAATCGTCGTAAGACGTTGAGAGTTGTGCACCCGGTGCACGAAACCGGACGCCGACCTGACCCGCACTGAGACGTACACGATACGGTGCGAGCCCCGACCATACGGTGCGAGTCGGGCGAAACTCGGGCCGAAAAGGCTTTGCAGATGGGGGCGGCGGCCGTGGCACTGGCCTTGCAAACTTGAGTCGGTGAGACTCGCGCGTCTCTCCTTCTCCCTCCCGTGCGCGAACGGAGAACGTGAGGAGGCAAAAGGCAGGAACCATGAAGTTGTTAAAGCAGTTCACCATCGCGGTCATCGCCTCATGCGTACTCGCCGTCGGCGCGACGGCGGTCGAGCCACAGAAGGGTAACGAGAAGCCGCCGCCGCCGAAGGAGAAGCAGGACGTGCCCCGGCCGCCGAAGCAGGACCCGCCGCCCCGCGACAACAACAACGGCGGGAACAAGGGCAACAACGACGGCAAGCGCGGGGGGAAGCCCTGAAGCTCTAAAAGGGGAGCGTCGCCCCTTCCCCTTTAAGGGTGACGCGACTCGGGGACACGCGGGCCGCCCACGCCGGGCGTGGGGCCACGGACAGCAGGCGCGCCGGAGGAGGCGTTGAAGAATCCCCCTCACGGCGCGCCTGAATCTTTTTTCGAGGGGGGAATGAAGCAGTGAAGTTCAAAATCTTCAGGGCCGGAATCTTTGCTCTGACCGTCTGGGGCGTGCTCTTCTCGCCGCTCGGGGGCGAGGCCAGGGCGCAGTGGAGGCGCCGGGTCTATACGCCCGCGCCTCAGCGCAGGGTCTATGAGCCCGCGCCCCAGCCGGCGCCTCAGAGGGGTGCCGACCCGCGTCTGATGGCGATGGCCCAGCAGTATTCGGGCGACCGCTTCGAGTTCGAGTCGCAGACGCCGCGCGGCGTGCGCGTCTACTCGGTGAGCCGGCCGCGTGTCGAGGCGCTGCGCGCCATCGACAGCGGGCTCGGGGAGCTGTTCGCCATCGCCGCCCGCCGCGGCTACCGTCAGGGGCTGAGCTACGCGGACTACACGGTCTTCATCGGCCGCGCCGACCGCAACCGCGACTCGGGGGGCGCCTACTCGCCCGACATCGCGATAGGCGCGGCGCAGTACGCCGGGAGCGTCTACGACAAGGGCGGGTACGTCTTCGCGGCCGGGATGGTGCTCTCGATGGCGCCGGGCGCGTTCCTCATCGCCGAGCACGACCGCGACTTCCAGCGCATCGCCAACGTCGCCCGCTACGAGGGCGAGCACATCGTCCTCTACCACAACGACCGCCGCCTCTTTCAGCAGACATACGACCACAGCCGCGGCGGCGGCCACCCGATACTTCAGTAGACAGTAGTCAGTAGTCAGTAGAAAAACGACGGCGGGCGTTGCGGGTTAAATACCCGACGCCCGCCGTCGTTGTTTTCCCTACTGGCTACTGACTACTGTCTACTGTCTACTGCGTTTTAGCGGTGAGGATGACGACGACGTTCTTGTCGGCGATGCTGGTGGTGCCGGCGACGACGCGCTCGCCCTCGCGGAGCGCGACGGGGTTCTTGAAGCCGACCGTCTCGTAGACGATCTTGCCTTCGCCGAGCCAGAGCGGCACCCGCATCTCCATGCTGAACTGATCGACCTGCACGCGCGCGCCGTCGAGCGAGACGTTGCTCAGGTTGTAGCTGTAGTAGACCGGGCTCTTGTTGGCCGGCGTGTCGTTCGCCATCCGCAGGTCGGCGACGCCGCGGTTGTAGTTGTCGCCGCGCCCCTCCTTGCCGCGCACGATCTGCGAGCCCATCAGGCTGAAGTTCTTGTAGCCGAGCGAGGTCTGGAGCTGCTTGACCACGTCCGACAGCTCCGCCGGGTAGCGGTTGACCACGGCCTCGTCGTTCGAGGCGACGAGCATGTGGACGCGGAACTCGACCGAGGGGCGCGCGGCCTCCGGCGTGTCGAGGCGGCGGATGGCCTCCTCGATGACGGCGATGTTCTCGGCGAAGTCGCGCACAGAGATGGTGCGGAACTCCGGGTTGGCCGAGACGACGGCGCCGCGGAACCCGCTCGTGAGCGGCGCGAGCACGCGCACGAGGCTCTGCGGGTCGCGGTTCTTCACGTCGAAGACGCGGCTCTGAAACATCTTCTGCGTGACGTAGCTCTCCTCCTGCCGCGGCGCCTCCGACTGCGCGAGCGCCGCGGGCGCGGCGAGGAGCAGGAGTGCGAGGGCGAGGAACGTTCTCTTTCCGGGTTGGCGCATAGTCTCTCCTTCTTCTGGGGCTGGCCTGAACGACCGACGCTCGCCTGCCTTACACGCGGGCGGGCGGGAAAGGTTGCAGAAGAATTACCCGGGGCGAAAAGGGTTGGACGCGCCGCGGCGGCGCACGTACAATGCCCGCGCCGGCCGCCCGTTCGAGCGGCGCAGCCGAACACCCATCCACACTTGAAAGGACTTGAAGACTCGATGTCGAAAGAGAGTTTGATGCGAGGAGTCGTGTGCGCGGCTCTCACCCTCGCCGCGTCGTTCGTGCTGTGGGGGCGCGCCGCGCGCACCTCGGCGCAGGGGCCGCCGCCGGGGGACAAGCCGGTCGAGCAGACGCGCAAGAACATACAGGTGCTCAAGGGGCTGCCCGAGTCGCAGCTCTTCTCCGAGATGAACTTCATCTCGGCCTCGCTCGGCGTGCGCTGCGACTTCTGCCACGTCACGCAGGGCAAAGACCCGAAGACGGGCCAGACCAACTGGGTCTGGGAGAGCGACGACAAGCAGGAGAA
>DASVQJ010000173.1:0-5755 GCA_036389235.1 Pyrinomonadaceae bacterium
GACGAATCCGCACGACCGCCTCGGTGCAGTACAACCGCGAGCACGCGCGCGGCTACTGGGCCAGCGGATTCGTCTGGGGGCGCAACCACGTCTCGGGGCACGGCGGGCCGCGCAACCTGAACGCCTACACGCTCGAGTCCACGCTCAACTTCCTCGAACGGAACTACGCCTACACGCGGCTGGAGCTGGTGGACAGGGACGAGCTGTTGAACGAGGACGAGCTGAAGGGCTTGGGCGTCGACGGGCACCACGCCTCCTTCCGCGTCGGCGCCTACACGTTCGGCGGGGCGCGCGAGCTCTGGAACACGGAGAAGCTCTCGCTGGCGTTGGGGAGCGACCTGACCTTCTACTCGAAGCCCGCGGCGCTCGACGCGCTCTACGGCCGGAGCCCCGTCTCCTGGAAGCTCTTCTTCCGCCTGCGCCCGGGCAGGATGAAGCACTAAAGTTAATTTGAAAGTCCGAATTTGAAATTTCAAATTCTTCGGGGCCCCGCCGTCTAAAAAAATGTACCCGCGCGCCCGACCCCCAGACCACCCTTCCGCGTCGAGACCGCATCCATACGAAAACAAGAGCGTAGTTCTTGCTCTCTGACCCGGCCCGCAAGGAGTCCACCGAAGCGGGTTCAGGGCCGTGGAACCTTTCTACCCAACAAACTGACCCGACCCGCGGCCGCACCCAGACGAGGCCGTCCCGGCCGTGGTGTGTCCGAACGGAGGGAATATGAAACGCAGTCTTCTCCTCAGGCCGGCGCTCGCCGCGCTGGCCTCCGCGCTGCTCGCCTTCACCTTCTACGCCTTCGGCGGCGGCGCCGCCGCCCGCGCCGCGGGACAGTCCGCGGGTCAAGTCACGCAGGGCTCGCTCCGCGCCGTAGACCCCTCGGGCAATCCCGCCGCCGAGTGCCCGCTCAAACACACGGACGTGCGCGCGGAGGTGAGCGGCTTCATCTCGCGCGTCACGGTCACGCAGGAGTTCGAGAACCCCTTCGCCGACAAGATCGAGGCCGTCTACGTCTTCCCACTGCCGCAGGGGGCGGCCGTGGACGACATGACGATGTACGTCGGCGGGCGCACCATCAAGGGGCGCATCCTGCGGCGCGAGGAGGCGCAGGCCGCCTACAGGGAGGCGCGCGCCCGCGGCCACGTCGCCTCGCTCTTAGACCAGGAGCGCCCGAACATCTTCACGCAGTCGGTGGCGAACATCCTCCCCGGCCAGGGGGTCAAGGTCACGATCAGCTACGTCGAGACGCTCAGGTACGAGGGCGGCACCTACGAGTGGTCTTTCCCGATGGTCGTCGGCAAGCGCTACGTCCCCGCGAAGCGGACGGGCGGGGACGGGCCGAAGGTTATCCAACTTCAAGGGAACTCTCAGACGCAAAGCCCCGCCCCGCAACCGACCGCCGCGGCCAACGCACAGGCGCAGGGGACGCCTGACGCTCAAGAGCAGGACTCGTCCGCCGCGCGGCCCGACCCGGCGCCCGTGCCGGACGCGGCGCGCATCGACCCGCCGCGCGTGCCGAAGGGGATGCGCGCGGGCCACGACATCTCAATCGAAGTCTCGATTGACGCGGGCGTGCCTTTGGAGGGCGTCGCTTCGGCCACGCACGAGGTCGAGGTCGAGCCCAGAGGGGCCGCGGGCGCCGTCGTCCGCCTGAAGGACGCGGCCGCCATCCCGAACCGGGACTTCGTCCTCAAGTACGACGTGGCGGGCGGGCGCGTCGAGGACGCGGTGCTCGCGCACGCCTCCGCCCGCGGAAACTTCTTCACGCTCATCCTCCAGCCGCCCGACCGGGTGACGGCGGAGGACGTGACGCCGAAGGAGCTGGTCTTCGTCCTCGACACGTCGGGCTCGATGGAGGGCTTCCCCATCGAGAAGGCGAAGAAGACGATGAGGCTCGCGCTCGACAGCCTCTACCCGCAGGACACCTTCAACCTCATCACCTTCGCCGGAGACACGCACGTCCTCTTCGAGAAGCCCGTGCCCGCCACGCCCGACAACCTCTCGCGGGCGAAGAAGTTCATCTCCGGCCACTACGGCGGCGGCGGCACGGAGATGATGACGGCCATCCGCGCCGCCTTCGACGGGTCGGATGAGTCCGACCACGTCCGCATCGTCTGCTTCATGACCGACGGGGCGGTCGGCAACGACTTCGAGATCATCTCGGAGGTGCAGAAGCACCCGAACGCGCGCGTCTTCTCGATGGGCTTCAGCTCGGCGCCGAACCGCTTCCTGCTCGACAAGATGGCCGAGTACGGCCGGGGCGAGGTCGAGTACGTGGCCGAGGGCGACGACGCCTCGAAGGCCGTGCGCCGCTTCCACGAGCGCATACGCAACCCGCTGCTCACGCGCATCTCGGTCGAGTGGGAGGGCGTCGCCGGAACAGACATCTACCCGAAGCTCATCCCCGACCTCTTCGGCGCGAAGCCCGTCGCACTCTTCGGCCGCTACGAGCGCGGCGGGCGCGGCGTGGTGCGTCTGAGGGGCAAGGCGGCCGGCGGCGACTTCGTGCGCGAGATTCCAATCGAGCTGCCCGAGGCCGAGCCGCGGCACGACGTGCTGGCGACGCTCTGGGCGAGGCGCAGGGTGGACGACCTGATGGGGCAGGACATGGCGGGGATGCAGACGGGCCGGCCCGCCGCCACGCTCCGCGAAGAGATTACGCAACTAGGGCTAGACTTCAGGCTGATGACGCAGTTCACTTCATTCGTCGCGGTCGAGGACAGCGTCGTCACGGACGGCGGCGAGCCGCGCCGCGTGGACGTGCCCGCCGAGACGCCCCCCGCCCCGACGCCCGCCCCGCAGAACGTCGGCGGCGTTAGCGGGAGCGTGGACTACTCTCGCATCTTCACGCCGCAGAACCCGGCCCCGCCCGCGCCGCAGGACGCGTCCGTCGTCAGCCCGCAGGGCGCCGGCGGCGGCGGCCTCAACGAGACGGTGACGGTCATGGCGGCGGCCGAGACTGTCGAGGCGTCTTCCTCCGCGGCGTGCTTCGTCCAGATGCGCACCATCTCGGAGTTGCCGCTCAAGGGGCAGAGCCTCCGTTCGCTGATGTCGCTCGCGCCGGGCGCGGTCGCCGACGCGGGCGCGTCGGCGCCGGGCGGCTTCTCCTTCAACGGGCAGCGCCCGCGCTCGAACAGCTACGTCATCGACGGCGTGAGCGCCAACGTCGGCATCGAGCCCGGCGGCCGGAGCCCGGGCGCCTCGGCGTCGGGCGCGGCGCCGGGGCTGACGGCCGGCGGCGGCGCCAACGGGCTGGCCCCGGCCGCCGCCACGCAGGAGTTCTCCGTGCGCACCGACGGCGTCGCGCCCGAGTACGGGCGCACGGCGGGCGCGCAGGTGTCGGTCGTCACGCGCGCGGGGACGAACGAGCTGCACGGCTCGCTCTTCGGATACTTCGGCGACGACGCGCTCGACGCCAACGACTGGTTCGCCAACAGCCTCGGCCGCGCGCGGCAGCCGCGCCGCCTCGCCGACTACGGCGGCACGCTCGGCGGCCCGCTCAAGCGTGACGTGCTCTTCTTCTACGGCTCCTACGAGGGGCAGCGCCAGCGCCAGCCCGCGTTCGCCTTCGCGGAGGTGCCCACGCTCGCGGCGAGGCTCGCGGCGCCCGCGGCCGTGCGCCCCTTCCTCGACGCCTTCCCCACGCCGACGGGCGCGGCGCGGGCCGACGGCTTCGCGGAGTTCGCCGGAGGGTTCTCGACCCCCGCCGGGCTCGACTCCTTCAGCTTCCGCCTCGACCGCATGGGCGAGCACCTGTCGCTCAACGCGCGGTACGCCCTCGCGGACTCGGAGGCGGACGGGCGCGGCGCGGGCGGCTCTTCGCTCAACACGTTGAGCCGCACGCGGACGCTCGCGCAGACGCTCACGGGCGGCTTCTCCTACACCGCCACGCCGAATTCGGTCTGGACGTTGCGCGCGAACTACAGCCGCGTCGCCGCGCGCGGCTCGCGCGTGCTCGACGCGTTCGGCGGGGCAGACGTTCCCGGCGCCGACACGCAGGCCGGGGCGCTTCTGACGCGGCCGGGCGGCTCCTTCGTCTTCGACCTCGGCGGCCGTGGCGCGGCGCTCGGGTCGGCGGCGGAGGTCACGAACCTTCAGCGTCAGGTCAACCTCGTCGGCTCGTTCGACCACGTGTCGGGCGAGCACGCCTTCAAGTTCGGCGGAGACTACAGGAGGCTCTCGCCCGTCGTCGGCGCGTTCGAGACGGAGCGCGAAGTCTACTTCGAGGGCGTCGCGGGCGCGCTCAACGGCACGGCCGCGCGCGACGGCCTCTTCACGCGCGCGGGGGCGGGGCGCCCAGTCTTCGACAACCTCTCGGCCTACGCGCAGGACGAGTGGAAGAGGACGACGCGCCTGACGCTGACCTACGGCCTGCGCTGGGAGCTGAACCGCGCGCCGCACGCGGGCGGCGGCCGAAGCCCTTTAGCGTTCACGCAGGTCGGAGACGTCGCGCGGCTCTCGCCCGCCGCGCCGGACGCGCCGCTGTGGGAGACGACCTACTTCAACTTCGAGCCGCGCGCGGGACTCGCCTATCAGTTGACGAACCCTTCGGGCGGCGGCGGGACGGTGGTGCGCGCCGGATTAGCGCTGCTCTACGACACGGCCGTCGGGGAGGCGGGGCACGCCTTCGACGACTCGCACCCCTTCCTCGCGGGCGGCGCCGCGTTCGGCGTCCCGTTCACGCCCGGGGGTGCGCCGCCCTCCGACGAAGGGCCGCGGCTCGGCGTGCCCGTCTCCGCGTTCGACCCGCACCTGAAGCTGCCGTACACGCTGCGCTGGCACGGCTCAATCGAGCACGCGCTCGGGTCTAAGCACAGCGTCTCGGCCTCCTACGTGGGCGCGGCCGGGCGCAGGCTTCTGCTCACGCGCACGCTGCTCGACCCCTCGCCGGACTTCTCGCTCCTGCGCGTGACGACGAACGGCGCGCGCTCCGACTACCACTCGGCGCGCTTCCAGTTCAACCGCCGTCTGTCGCGCGGCCTACAGGCGCTCGCCTCCTACACGCTGTCCAGGTCGGTTGACGACTTCTCGGAGGACGCGCCCGCGCGCGCCCTGTTGAGGGGCGACTCGGAGCGCGGGCCGTCCGACTTCGACGCGCGCCACGCGCTGTCGGGCTTCGCCTCCTACGACCTGCCGGCGCCGTTCGAGGGCGGGGTGTGGAACGCGCTCTCGCGCGAGTGGGCTCTGGACGCGCTCTTCAACGCGCGCTCGGCGAAGCCGTTCAACGTGGTCTACGGCTTCCCCGTCGCGTACGGGTTCGCGTTCCTGCGCCCGGACCTGCCGGGCGGGGTGCCGCTCTACGTCAACGACCCGACGGCCGCGGGCGGCAGACGTTTGAACCCGGCGGCCTTCGTCGTGCCCGGCTCGCCGCGGCAGGGGACGCTCGGGCGCAACGCGCTGCGCGGGTTCCTGTTCTACCAGCTCGACCTGGCCTTGCGGCGCCAGTTCGACTTCAACGAGCGCGTCAACCTGCAAGTGAGGGCCGAGGCTTTCAACCTGCTCAACCACCCGAACTTCGACGACCCCGCGGCGACGCTGACCCTCCTGGGCGCGTCGCCCGGGGCCTCGACGACGCTCAGGCCCGACCCGTACTTCGGCCGCTCGCTCTCGGCGCGCGGCGGCGGCGAGTGGGCGGGTCAGGCCGGCGGCTTCGGGCCGCTCTACACGGCGGGCGGCGCGCGCACGGTTCAAGTCTCGCTCAAGCTGACCTTCTAAAGCAGAAGGCGGTTAACCGCGGAGACGCGGAGGCACGGCTTGA
>DASVQJ010000174.1:0-4487 GCA_036389235.1 Pyrinomonadaceae bacterium
AATCGGCACGCCGCCCAAGTCCAGAGGTTGTGAAAGCATGGCGACGCCGGGCACGTCGCTCGTCACCAGCAGGTCGCCGACGCGGACCGCCCCGCGCGAGGCGTCCACCCTGACCTTGACCCTTCCGGTCGTCGCCACCAGAGCCTTGCCCTCGCCGGCCTCGCCGAGCGAGATGCCGGGCTGCGCCGAGACGACGCCCGCGACCCGCGTGTCGTACGACTTCATAGAGGCCGTGACGTGGTTGTCCCGGCTGACGTCGAGGATGACGACGGTGCCGGCCTGAAGCTTCTGGGTCGAGGGCACCCACTCGGCCACGTCCTGGTACTTCGCGTTGATGTTGCCGTCCACCGTGATGCTCCCGGCGACGTGCAGCTTGCTGGCCGGCGACGCCGTGCCGATGCCGACGTTGCCGGCGTTAATCGTCATGGTCTCCGCGTTGTCCGAGTAGAAGTGTGTCTTGCTCCCCGCGCCGGCCATCCACTGTAGGTAGAGATCTTTGTCGCCGGGGTTCAGGCTGTTGCGGATGACGCGCATCTCGGCGTACTGGTCGGTGCTGGACAAGTCGAGCCCCGTCAACCCGGCCGTGCCGCTGATAACGAGCTTCGCCGACGTGGGCGTCGTCGTGCCGATGCCGACGTTGCCGCCGTATGGGTTGATGAGTAAGTTGGTGGACGACGTGAAGTTAGGATTGACGCCGGCGATGGCGGCCACGCCGTTAGTCGTGCCGATGCCGACGCCGTTCGAGGCGCCGTCCTTCTGGAAGAATGCGACCCCGCCGCTCGCGGTGCCCGTTGAGACGTGCAGGGGGGCCAACGGGGCCGTCGTGGCGATGCCGAGGTTGCCGTCGCCGGTGAGGCGCATGCGCTCGACCGTCGCGGCCGTCCCGTTCTTGACGGTGTTGAAGAAGATGGCGCTACCCGCGGCGGTGTCCGTCCAGTTCTCGGTCGCCACGAACCACATGGCCGGCTTCGGGGCGGTGAGGAACCCCGTGGTGCCGTAGCCCGTGCCGTAGACGATGCCGATGGGGTCCCCCGCCTGCGTGGCCGTCGGGGCCGCCGCCGTGCCGCGCCCGTAGCGGAAGGTCACGCTCGGCGCGGCGTTCGTCCCGAAGCCGTCAATCGTCACCCTCGTCTTCACGTTGTCGGAGTTGACGAGGTGAAGGATGTTGCCGTCTTGCGGCGCGGGCGGCGTGGCGGCGTTGTTGCTAATGACCATCTTAGAGGTCGGGGTCGCCGTCCCGACGCCGACGTTGTTGGTGGTCGTGGTGTTCGTGCCCGAAGTCGTCCACTGCGCGCGCGCCTCGGCGGGCGCGATGATGGTCGCCGCGAGAGCGAGCAGGCAGAGAGCCGCCGCGCGCGCGAACCGCGCGTCGAGCTTAGAAGCGATAGGCAGATTCTTAATCGTCATCTCTTACCTTTCTTAAAGGACTGTTTACTGGAGGCTGAGGAGGACGAGGATTTCGCCCGCGCCCTTCGCGAGCGGCTCCAAAGCCTTGCCGATGATGGTGCCGGGGCGGTGCATCGAGACGCCCCCGAGCGACACCGGCTCCGAGCGCATCGCCACGCCGGGCACGTCGCTCGACACCAGCAGGTCGCCGGCGCGCACGGGCGCGCGCGTCGCGTCCACCCTGACCTTGACGCGGCCCGTCGTCGCGACCTTCACCTTGCCCTCCCCGCCTTCGCCGAGGATGAGGCCGGGCTGCCCCGTGATGACGCCCGCCACGCCCGTGTCGTAGGCCGACGTAGACGCGAGCACGCGGTTATTCCCCCCCGCGTCCACGACCACGACGGTGCCCACCGAGAGCTTCTGCGTCGAGGGCACCCACTCGGCCACGTCCTGGTACTTCGCGTTGATGTTGCCGCTGACCGTGATGTCGCCGACGACGTGCAGCGCCGACGCGGGCGCCGCCGTGCCGATGCCGACGTTGCCGCCCTGCGTGAGGGTTAACACGTCGGTCTTGACCGGGGACGGCGTGAAGCTGCTGAACTGGAGCGAGGGCGCGGCGATGCCGTTGCGCGTGTCGGACTGGATGGCCCAGCCGCCGGCGGCCTGATTGACGACGGCGAAGCCGCCGGCGGGGGTCGAATACATGTTGAAGCCGATGCGGGTCAGCGCGCCGCTGGCCGAGCCGACCTTGTGCGAGAAGACGATGGGGTTCGAGTTGGCCCCCACGGCGTCTTTGACCACGAGGTCGATCCCGCCGGCGTTGAGCGGGTTGGTCGTCGTCACGTCGAGCGCGGCGGAAGGAGTCCTGGTCCCGATGCCGACGAAGCCGGAGTGCTGCGTGATGCCCTCGTGCCAGGCGTTGCCGGCGTAGTCGTGCATCGTCCACGAGCCGTTGGCGTGATTGTTGAGCGCGAACCTCGGGGTCGTGCCGTTGCTGGTGGCAATCGCCGTGGCGGAGTCGTCGGCGGTGGCGACGGTGAACCGCGACGCGACGGCGTTGTTGTGCGTCGGGTCGGCCGTGCCGACGCCGACGCGGCCGTTGTCGGTGATGGTCATGGCCTCGGGCGTGCTGTTCGTCCCGACGAACAGCGGCAGCAGGGCGGTGGAGCGCAGGTAGCCGCCGGTGACGGCCGTGCCGTTCGCCCGGTAGCCCATGTAGATGCCGCCGGTCTGGTTCGGCTTGCTGGCATAGATGATGCCGTGCTCGCCGGCCGTCACGCCCTCGTCGAGGGCGACGTGCAGTTTGCCCTTGTCCGGCGCGGTGCCGATGCCGACCCGGCCGGCGCCCGTCGTCGCGGTGCTCCCCGTCGAGTCGTTGGGAGACCACTGCGCCCGCGCCTCGTGCGCGCGACAAAGAACCGCCATGAGCGCGAGCAGACAGAGGGCGGCGTAGCGTGTGGGGCGCGTGCCGGCGCGGCGCGCGAGGTCGTTCGTGGTCATTGCTTCTCTCCTTACCGAGCCTGTGAAAAAAGATTTACTGGAGGCTGAGGAGGACGAGGATTTCGCCCGCGCCCTTCGCGAGCGGCTCCAAAGCCTTGCCGACGATGGTGCCGGGCGCGTGCATCTGGCGGCCGCCGATGTTGACGGGCTCGGACTTCATCGCCACGCCCTCCACGTCGCTCGTCACCAGCAGGTCGCCGATCTGGACGGGGGCGCGCGAGGCGTCCACCTTGACCTTGACTCTTCCGGTCGTCGCCACGAGCGCCTTGCCCTCGCCGGCCTCGCCGAGCGAGATGCCGGGCTGCGCCGAGACGACCCCCGCGACGCGCGCGTCGTACGAGGTCTTCGAGGCGAGCACGTGGTTCGAGTTCCGCGTGTCGAGCACGACGACCGTCCCGGCCGAGAGCTTCTGGGTCGAGGGCACCCACTCGGCCACGTCCTGGTACTTCGCGTTGATGTTCCCGCTGACCGTGATGTCGCCGACGACGTGCAGCGCCGACGCGGGCGCCGTCGTGCCGATGCCGACCCGGCCCCCGCTGTTGGTACTCATGACGATGGGCACGTTAGCCACCGAGGGGGTGACGAGCACGTACCTGGAGGCCGCCCCCGACTGCGTGATCTTGAAGTTCAGGTCGGCGTCTACGTAGTTCGACAGGTTGAGGAAGTTGCTCAGCCCGGGGCCGGCCGCGGGGTCACTGACGACGAGCTTGTAGCCGTAGAGGTTGCCCGGCGAGCCGACGGCGACGCCGCCGGTCGCGTTGTCGAAGGTTAAGAAGTCGCGCCCGCTCGCCGAGCCCGTTTCGTTGAGCGCGCGGACGTACCACTGGCCGGCCGTGCCCGCCGTGGAGTTGCCCCAGAAGTTAAGGTTGCGGTAAGTCGCCGGCATCCCCGTGTTGCCGATGGCCAGCTCGGCGCCGACCGTGTAGTTGGCGCCGGAGACGTGCATGCCGCGAATCGGCGCCTGCGTACCGACGCCGACGTTGCCGTTCGTCCCGTCTATGGCGATGCGCACGGCGTCGTTCGTCCCGAGGAAAAGCGGGATCGCGCCGCGGGAGGTGAGAAAGACGTTAGGCAGCGCGGCGTTGTACTGCACACGGCCGCGCTCCGTGCCGCTCCAGAGGGAGAAGGAGGCGAACCCGGAGGCGTTGTCGTTGCGCACCTGCACCTGCGTCATGCTGTTCACGTCGGTCGCGGCGTTGTACGGCTGATCCCTGCGGACGGTGAAGACGTTCGTGGGGCTGGAAGTCCCCACCCCGACGTTGTTGACGCCGGGCGCGGTGCTGATGTTGTTGCCCGCGTCGGGCGCCGTCCACTGCGCGCGCGCCTCGTGCGCGTGGCACAGGGCCGCCAGCAGGGCGAGCAGGCAGAGGGTCGCGTAGCGCGAGTGGCGCGGGGCGTTCTTGATAGTCATTGCGTTTATCCTTCCGGGGCGGTGAACGGAGTCTTACTGGAGGCTGAGGAGGACGAGGATTTCGCCGGTGCCGCTCGCCAGGGGCTCAAGCGCCTTGCCGATGAGGGTGCCGGGGCGGTGAATCGGCACGCCGCCCAAGTCCAGAGGTTGTGAAAGCATGGCGACGCCGGGCACGTCGCTCGTCACCAGC
>DASVQJ010000175.1:0-21242 GCA_036389235.1 Pyrinomonadaceae bacterium
AGAGGCTGCAACCTCTTCGATGGTGGAGTCGCCGCGCTCGACGGCCGCGACGACCTTTTGCCGCAGGTCTAAAGAGTAGGCGCGCATAGTTGGCACGTTACCCCTAAACCGAAGTCGCATTCAAGTGAATGTCGCTGTAAAAACCCTAGCTCAGCCCCCCGTCAGCTTGCCCGCCGGCCTGCCGGGCTTCACCTTCGGCAGCCCCTGGAAGAGCTTCAGGAATTCCTTGTCCGTCATCGCGCTCAGGGCGGCCAGCCCGGCGCGCAGGATCTCACTCTTGTTGGTCCCGATCCCCGCCTTCATGGCGCGCTGCTTGATCCGGGTGATGGACTCGTAGTCGGAAGCCGGCATGGTGAAGCTGTCGCGGATCACCTTGTCAGCCTTCGCGGCGCCGTTCTCCCGCCCCTCCGGCTTCGAGGCGGGCTGCCTCTTGGTCAGGACCGACTCGGCCCGCTCGAACCTGCTCTTGACGGCGTCCTCCTCGGCCCTGAGCGACGCGCCGAGCGCCTTCTTCATGTCTCTTTTAGCCATGGCTATCCTCTACCCGAAACCGTCTCGGATTTCCTCGCTCGGGCGCCCAGCACGGAGAGCACCTCATCGGTCAGGGCTTCGATCTCCTGGACCGCCGGCGCGGCCTTGCTCCCGAGGTCGTGTACGGTCTGCCCGTAGACGGCCGACTGCCGGTAGACCTGACGCTGGTGGATGTAGGCCCGGCAGAGGTCGATGCCGAACTCCGGCAGCACCTCGAGCGCTTCCTTCGCCAGGCTGGTGTTCGGCTGACACTGGTTTACAACCAGACGAGTTCTTAAGTCCTCGTTGATGTCGCCCACGTTCTCGATGACGTGCCGGATGCCGACGGCCGCCCACATGTCCAGAGGCGACGGGATGACGGGGACGAGGGCCAGGTCGGCTATGAGGAGTGCGCTCTGGGGCACGGGCGAGTCCGCCGCCGGCGGGCAGTCGATGGCGATGTGGTGGTAGTCGTCGACGAACTTCTTCACCTCGCGGTGGACTTTGGAGTTGGCGGCGCTTAGTCCCACCACGGAGGCGGGGAAGGATCTGTCGTCGTCGGCCGTGGCCGCCCATCGCGTGGCGGTGCCCTGTGGGTCGGCGTCCACCACCAGCACCTTCCCGCCGCGGCGTGCAAGGGAGCCGGCGAGCTGCATGCTCAAGGTGGTCTTGCCGGACCCGCCTTTCTGGTTTACGACCGCGATGATCTTAGCCGCCATCTCGAGCCTCAGTATAAACGATTACCGCCGTTTATACAGTATGAATTATTTATACCGTTCAAACGGACTGCCCCGAGCACAGCTTCAGCATCATCGCGTGCATCAGCGCGGCGCGCGCTGCCAGGAATTCTTCGTAGCCCGCGGAGACCATCTCGTCGTAGGGGACGAGGTGCGACTCCAGCCGACTCCGGACTTCCGCCTCGCCGAGGCTCGTCCCCTCCCGCCGCTCGGCCAGATACCGCTCGGGCGCTTTAGCAGAGATGGTTCGGTTGGTCTTCCACGTCACCAGCGCGCAGTTCAGGGCCCGGTAAATCTCGTCCTCGCCCTTGCCCTGCTCCTTGAGGCGCGCCACGGGGAACAGGTGGTGGTACTCGCGCTCCTTCAGGTTCTCGCGCGTCGCCGGCGCGCTGTCCGCCAGGTCGTAGCCGCCGGCGCGCAAGGAGAGCGCCATCAGCGCCCGCGGCAGCCTGTCCTTCTTCGTCGGCCAGCCGGCGAGCGAGAGCTGTTCGGGGGTGGGAAGTGGCCACTCCTCGTCGCTGAAGACGAGCGGCTTGGCGTCCCTGTTCCCCTCGAGCAGGGAGCGCAGCTCTTTGAAGTCGGCCAGCGCCCTGGTCGCGGACGTCCGCTCGTAGCGATCGGTGAAGAAGGCCCGCCACAGGTACTTACGCAGGAGTGTGCGCGCCTCGCCCTCGGCGTCCAGCCCCTTCGGGGCCAGTCCCCACAGCGCCGAGAGGGGTGCGACGATGACGTCCGTCGGCAGCCTCTTGGCGTCGAGTATCCGCTCCTGCTCGAGGAACTCTATCGCCCGTTTGATGCCCGTCTTGACGACCTCCCAATTGTCGATCAGGCCCGCGCTGAAGCCCTTCGAGAGGAAGTTGCTCTGCGTCGCGACCTTGCCCTGCAGGAGCGCGCTCGTCGTGAGCATGAGGTCGGACGCGCTCACGTACTCCTCGATGTGCGGGACGCTCGCCTTCAGGTTGCCGACCAGATCGTGCAGCGACTTTTCGGTGCCGGCCTCCACCTGGGCCACCACGATGTCGTAGGCCGTGAGGGGAGTGGCCGAGGTGTTCATCTGGATGAAGACGCTCAGGGCGGTCTCTTTGGGGGTCGTGCTCGGGAGCGAGAGGAAGGGGATGTTGAATTTGGCGAACTGCGCCCGCAGCCCGTTCACCTGCTGGATGATCTCCAGGACGACCTGCATGTCGCCACCCGAAGCCTTCATCGCCCACTCGGTCAGCGCGGCCGCGGCACTATCGTCGGGCCTCAGCAGCGAGACCGGGATCATCTTCTCCTTCCAGAGCAGGTCCTGCTCGTCCAGCTTCAGCGGGTACTTCCTCCCGTCTTTCATCCACCTGGCCCTAGAGGTCGCGTAAATTGGCGCGCCGGTCTCCTCGTCCTCCTCCAGGTGGACGAAGTATGAGCGGTCGGGGTAGTCGTCCGTGAGGCTTCTCCACAAGGCCGTTAGACGCTGCTGGCCGTCCAGCAGGTGTTCTATTACGCGCTCGCCCGTCTCCGGAGCCCCGACCACGGTCCGGGAGATAAAAGGCTCTTCTTCGCCTACCTCCAGCACCAGCACCGCCCCGACGGGCAACTCCCGCAGGACGTTGTTCAGAAGAGAAGTTATGTTGACGGTGGGCCAGGCCTCGAAGCGCTGGAAGCGTGGGAGCTTGATTTGCCGGGTGCGGATCCTCGTGAGCCAGTCGGGCAAGGTGCGGTTGCGGGCTTCCATCTGTCTGTCCTCGGAAAATAGTATGAATAGTTAATACGGTTTGCCTCAGGCCGGACCGGCCTTCTCCAGTATCCGCCCGATCTCCTGCGCCACGTCGCCCTCGCCCTGCAGGCGCGTGTACTCGGCCTCCAGCTCGGCGAAAGAGGAGGAGAAGTCGGTGATCGCGACCTGCGCGTTGAAGACTTCGCCCTCAAGCTTCCCGGCGGTGGGGTAGGAGGCCGGACTCAGAGCCTCCCGAACCGGCGAGACTCCCTGCAGGGCCAGCACGGCTTGGCGCGCCACCATCCCCTCGTGGACCTTGCCGTAAGAGTCGAGGGTCTCGTCGAGCCTCTGCTGAAGCTCCCTGACGTCCGGCGTTTCGCCGAGCGCCTTCCTGTACTCGGCGACCTTGGCCTCGATCTCTGAACCGAGCTTGCGCGTCGCCTCCAGGGCCTTGAGACGCGCCTCGTTCTGCTCGTAATTCAGCCCCTCCCAGCCGTAGAGCAGCGGGGCGAGCCTGTTCTGCCAGCGCACCAGCTTGATCTCGGTCAGTTTCATCTCGTAGCGCGCGCTCTGCCCGCGCACCATCTCGAGCGCGCCCGCGAGCGTCTGGCGCACCCGCTCCCACTGCTCGCCTTTGTTGTGCTTGGCGCGCCCCATCACGGCGTTGAGCTGCTGGTCGCGCGCCTTCAGGTCACCGATCCGCTGCCGGATGGTGCTCTCGCTGCTCTTGAGCGTGAGGGACATGCCCGAGAATTCGGGCTCGGGTGCCCGGTCGGCCACGAGCCCGGCCTTCCGTCTAAGATACCTGAGGACCAAAAGGGGCACGGCGATGGAGATGGCTGTCGTGACGATCACGAACGGGGCCGCGCCGACGGAGTTCCCGACCAGGTTGGCCCCGATGCCGCCGAGCACGATCGCGAGCACGAATATCGAGATGATGACGTAGCAGCCAGCCCAGTCACTCGAAAGCGCCGACGCCAGCTCGGCGTCCGGGCGCGCCCCCCACGGCCTCGCGATCCCGCAGTTCGGGCACGTCGCGTCCTGCGCCGTGACGTTGAACGTGCAGTCCTGCGCGCGGCACTCGGAGAAGGGCGTGCCCGCGAGGGTGTCGGCGGGGCTCTCCCGGGCGGGCTTCCTCACGCCGGCCGTGCTCACCATCCTGCGGCCGCAAGAAGGGCAGGCCGCCGCGGTGTAAGGCATCGCGGTTCGGCAGTCGGGGCAGCGGATGCGAGGTGTTCCAGACATAGTTCTTTAATCAGGGCGCCGGCCAGTCGCCCTGGTCACGCCAGCCTCGTCCCCCGCCGCATGTCCGCCGGCGCGAGGCGCTTCTTCTCGTGGAACTGCAGGCGGTAGTCGTCCACTCCCCAGAGCCACGCCTCCTGGACCTCGAAGCGCGGGTTGTAGAGTATCCAGACGAGGTAGTCCCACTCGTAATTGCTCGCCTTGGCGACGAGCGTCACGAAGCTGCCCGGCTTCCCGCTGGGGCGGTTCGCCTTGACCTGGTAGCGCTTGCCGCCGAGAGTGAAGTCGTAGCCCTTCCTGACGGCCGTCTGCCCCTGCATCTGCCGGCAGTAGTCGTCCTCGGGGCATTTGACGAGCATTGCCGCGTCATACTCGGAGATGGCAGAGGTGATGTGCGGGGCCACGCCGTAGCGCCGCTCCCACTCCAGGGCGACCTCGACCAGCCTATCACGCAAAGATGTTTCCACCGCTCTCCCAGCTTGTCGGGCAGCTCCTTCTACAGAGTCACTTAGGCCCTCCGACGCCTTATGTGGCTCTGGCGTCGGGCTTCCGGGATGGGGAAGGGGACTCTGTTCGAGTCGGGGCCTGCAGCCTTAGAGGGGAACGGCGTGAGGCCAAACGGCCGCTGTAAAATACACGAAAACCCCGGGCGAACTCAAATATAAATCGTATGAATGATTTGTATTATTTCCCGGTCAGTGCCCGTGCCTGAGCTGCGTGAGCTGGCCCTTCTGCCGCCTCTCCTCGTCCTGCCTTCTGGACATGATCTCGCAGGCCAGCGCCCGGAAGGGGCAGTTGTCGCAGACTTGGCAGAAGTCCGTGGGGTCCTCCCTGGAACCGACGGGGACGACCGTCACCTGGGCCTCGTACCAGCCTTTCACCTCGTCGAGATACGAGGCGCTGACCGGGTAGAAGCGGAGGTTCGCACCGTAGACGCGCATCCTCTTTGACCGCTGCGGGTCGGTGTCGATCAGGTCGAAGCTGCGGAGCATCCGGCCCACCCACTCGGGAGGGCGGCGGGGCTCAGGCGCAGCGACAGGGTGCTGGTCCGTTACGGGCGCTCCGCGGGGCGGAGAGGCGTGGTGGAGGACGTGTTCTGCCGACAGGACGCGGGACAGAAGCAGGACGTGGTGTGGGTGCGGTTCCGCGACAGCGCCGTCGAATGCTTCGACCCAGAGAATCTCATGAAGAAGGGCGACCACAGTCGGCCCTCGGTCCCGCGCCGGGCTTCGCACCATCCCGGACTTGCGTCCTTAATCCCGACCGTTAAACCCGCCTGCCTTTGGCGAGGCAACGTCAGGCCGCCAATAAAAAAAAGGGCGGGCTCCCGCAGGAGGCCCGCCCCGGCTGAACGCCCGCCGATAACCCGGTCAGCGGTTGCTGTTACCGCTCGTGTTCGACGCGCCGCCTGAGTTCGTGTTGCCGTTGTGGTTCATCGAGCCGCCGCCGGCGGCCATCGAACGCGCCATCGTCAGGTGCTCCTGGAGCGCGGGCAGCGTCGCCGACGCGAAGGACCGCAGGTCGGCCATCGTGCCGCGCGCGGACTGGCGCTGGTAGAGCGAGACGGCCTCCTGGTGGTCCTTGACCATCTGCTTCATGTAGGCGCGGTCGAACTCGGCGCCCGTCAGACGCCCCAGCTTGGCGGCCGCGGCCTGGTGCTTGGCGTCCAGTGTCTGCGGCGGCGTGAAGCCCGCGGCGGATGCCATCTGCATCAACTGCTGGCTGGTGCGCGTGTGGTCGTCGATCATGCGCTGGCCGAACTGCCTGACCGACTCGCTCGCGCCCTGCGAGACGGCGAGGCGGCCGGTCTGAATCTCGGCCATGTCCATCATGGCGGCCTTCGTCATGAACTGCCTGTCGGCCGAGCTGAGCGTCCCGCCCTAAGCTACCTCTGCCTGCCCTCGGCCCGTCGTCCCCATCTGCCCGCCCGCGTTGCCGTTACCGTTGCGGGTGTTCGCGTTCGTGTTGCCCCCGCCGGTGCCGTTCGCGTTGGCGTTCGAGCCGTTGTTGTTGTTCTGACTCCGATTCGGCGTGGCCGTCCCGGCCGCGAACGCCGTCAGCGTCAGCGCGCACGCGGCGGCAAGTGCCGCGACGCCGTAAACCCTCTTGTTATCTCGCATCCCCAATTCCCCTCCGAACTTTCTCTATGTGTAGTCCGCCATGATAAGCCGCGGCCGGCCCTTCGGTTGGTACGACGCCGGTCGAAGGTCATGGCGTATCTGTGCTTTTTCAAAGTCAACGCGTTACCCCCTGCGGGCGCTGCCCTCCAGTACGAGCGGCTTCCTCTCCGGGAGGCTGTAATGCGCGCCCGCCGACAGCACGTGCACGCGGATGTCGTGCAGCTCCAAGCCCTCGCCCTCTTTTATGTCGTGAAGGTTCGTGTGGGTGATGCCGCCGGCGTCAATGACGGTCACCGCGCCGCTGCCGATGACCTCGAACTCGTCGCCGGTGACGACGATGGCCGTGTCCTCGTCCAAGCCCAGCCCCAAGTCCTGCGGGTAGTGCGCCACGGCCGCGATCAGCCTGCCGTGTCGGCCGCGCTGCGAGAAGTGCGTGTCGATGACCGCCCCCACGACGAAGTCCATGCCGGGCCCGATCTCGACGGCCCCCGAGCGCGGGTTACACTCCCCGTCGCCGCCCAGCAGCATGGAGTTCGACATCATGGCCGCCCCGGCGCTCGTCCCGCCCAGCAGAAGCCCCTTGCCGTGCCGCCGCTTGATGAGCCTGTCCATCTCCGTCCCGCCCAGAAGCGCAGTGATGTGGAGCTGGTCGCCGCCGGTGAAGAAGACGGCGGTCGCCTCCTCAAGGGCCTTCATCGCCTTCTCCGACAGTGTGTCTTCGCGCCGCGAAACGTCTACGACGATGACCTCACCGGCGCCCAGCCGTTTGAAGACTTTCCGGTATTCCGCCCCCAACTCCTTCGGCAGGTCGGAAGCGACCGTCATCACGACGACGCGCGCCTTCTCCCCCTTCGCGAGCCGGACGAACTCTTTGAGGATGACGCAGTCGCCCTCCTTGTCTTCCGCCCCGCCGATGGCGACCAGCTTCCCGCGCGACTCGCTCAACTCCATCACACTCTCCTTTTGTCGCCCGGTGGGCCTACCTCGCCCGGGCGCCTTCCAGCCTGACGCGGCGGTTACTGCCTTCGAGGAACTTCTCCCTGAAGACGAGTTCGCCGTCCCGGACCATGCGCCGTCCCCCGGCGATGACCTGCCTTATTTCCAGCGACTCCCGGCGCATGACGAGCACGTCCGCGCTCTTCCCCTCGGCCAGCTCCCCCTTGCCGGCGAGCTTCAGAACGCGCGCCGCGTTCGAGGTGACGCAAGGCAGCACGCGCTCTAGCGCGAAGCCGTGCTCCAGAACGCACGCGCGCACCTGCCGGTAGAGCGTCCGGGGGCTGCTGATCGAGGCGTCGGAGGACGCCGTGAGCTGACCCGGCGGCCCGCCGTGCTCCAGGTAGAAGCGCAGCCACACGTGCAGGTCTTCTTCGACCGTGTCCACGTCCACGTAGGAGCCGCGGCGCGCCAGTTCGACGGCCTCCAGCATCAGCGCCTCGCTGCGCTCCACGTGGGTCGGGTAGAGCCACGCCGGCGGGGTCTGGTAATCGTCAATCAGGTCGCGGAGCGGTTGCAGACGCGACTCGCCCTCGCCGACGTGAAAGTGCGTGACGCCGGCCTTGCCGCTCAGCACTCCGCCGGCGTGTGCGTCGTCGGCCAGCCGGGCCAGCTCCCGCGGCGACGGGTCGGTCGAGCGCTCGTCCGACACGGCGACCTCGCCCGCGCCGATGACCTCCTCGACGTACATGATGTCTTCGCGGACGGAGCCCGTGAGGGTCGTCGGCGGGACGTTGTAGCCGCCCGTCCAGACGAAGGCCGAGAGCCCCTCTTCTTTGAGCGCCTTGGCGCGCGCGAGCAGGCCGGGCAGCGTCTTCGTCGTCGTGTCTACGCCGAGGCAGCCGACGACGGTGGTGATGCCCGCCGAGACGATTTCGCTCGCGTGTATCTCCGGCGTCTGCGAGGCGAAGCCCTCCTCGCCGCTCCCGCCCGCGATGTGCTCGTGCGGGTCGATGAATCCGGGGGTGACGACGCAGCCCGTGGCGTCGATGACCTCCAGTTCGAGCCCCGTCGCCTCGACCGCGCGGCGGTCGACCGCGCCCATCTTTCCGACACGGCCGCCGACGACGAGCACGGACTGGCGGCCCGCCGGCGCGGGCGCGTAGACCTCACCATTTTCGATCAGCGTCAACATCTATCCGGACTCCACAGATGGAACACGCCCGACCGCCGGTCGCATTGCCCCCGAAGCTCGTGGCGCCGCCTCACACTCCGAGGGCTTCCGGCTGCCGCATGGCCTCCCCTATCGCGCTGACGGGGCGGGCGCCGTGTTCTTCGAGCACCTGGCGGACGGGTTCGAGTTGGTCGTAGAAGATGACGACGACCTGCCCGTCCTCCATCGCGCGCAGCTCCTCACGCAGCGCCTCTATCTCGTCGAGCACGACGCGGCACTCGGTGCCCGGCCACTCGTCGCCCACGGCCGCGCAGAGGAGCCTCGCCACCTCGCCGGGCGCGCGACCGCGCAGGTCCTTGTCCTCCTTGATGATGACGCGGTGAAAGCCGCGCGCGGCGACGCGCCCCGCCGCCTCGACCACGGAGTCGTCGCGGTCGCCGGGCACGCCGATAATGCCCGTCACGCGACGGCCCTCCCACTTCGCGGCCATGCGGCAGACGGCGTGGAAGGCGTCGGGGTTGTGCCCGTAGTCCACCATCACGTGGCCGCGGCCGACGCGGTAGAGGTTGGCGCGGCCCGGGTTCTCCTCGTCGCTGCGGAAGCGCGCGATGAAGGCGCCGACGAACTCGCGCGCGAGCCCGAGGGCGCGCGCCGCGGCGACGGCCGCCATCGCGTTCGCGACCTGAAAGTCGGCCGTACCATTCATCGTCGCCGGTATCACCGCGGCCTCGACTACGGCGCGCTCCTCGCCTCCCTCGACTTCGAAGATCTGTCCGCCGCGGTAGAAGTACGCGGTGCCGCCCGCCCGCGCGTGTTCGAGCAGGACGGGGTTGTCGTCGCGCAGCGAGAAGTAGACGTACCGCTTCGGCACGCGCCTGACGGCGCGCCTCCCGGGGAGGGTCGCGAGCAGCTCGTCGTCGGCGTTTAAGACCAACGTGCCGCCCTCGCGGACGCGCTCGGCGACGAGCGACTTGATCCAGAGGATGTCTTCGATTGACTCGATGCCGTCCTGCCCGATGTGGTCTGCGCCGACGTTCGTCATCACGCCCACGTCCGACCAGTCATAGCCTAAGCCCCGCCGCACGATGCCGCCGCGCGCCGTCTCCAGGACGGCGACCTCGACGGCCCTATCTTCGAGCACGGTCAGGGCGGAGACCGGCCCCGTCGTGTCGCCGCTGACGATGAGCTCGCCGTCGAGATAGATGCCGTCGGTCGTCGTCGTCCCCGTCGTCAAGCCCGACTCGGTGAGGAGGTGGCTGAGCATGCGCGTGACGGTCGTCTTGCCGTTGGTGCCCGTGATGGAGACGACGGGGATGCGCGAGGGCGCGCCTTCAGGGTAGAGCATGTCGATGATGGCGCGGCCCACGTCACGCGGCTTCCCCTCACCGGGGAACTGGTGCATCCGGAGGCCGGGCGCGGCGTTGACCTCGATGACGCCGCCCCCGCCGCCCTGAGGCTCGGCCACGTCTTTCACGACGAGGTCGATGCCGCACACGTCCATGCCCATCACGCGCGCCGCGCGCTCGCAGAGGCTCCTGACCGTGGGGTGGACATCGTCGGTCACGTCCTTCGCCGTCCCGCCGGTCGAGAGGTTCATCCCGGCGCAGAGCGAGACGCGTTCACCCTCTTCGGGCATGTCGTCCATGCCCCGGCCCTCCTTGAGCATGAAGGCGCGCAGTATCTCGTCGTCCTTCCTTATCTTGGTGAGCGGCTTCTCGTGCCCTTCGCCGCGTAAAGGGTTGCTGTTCTCGATGTCGATAAGTTCCGCGACGGTGTGCACGCCGTCGCCCGTGACGTGGCAAGGTATGCGTTCGCTCGCGGCGGCCATCTTGTAGCCGACGACGAGGACGCGGTAGTTGCGCCCCTCGTACATCTCCTCGACCAGCACCTCACGCGAGAACTCCTGCGCGATGCGGAAGGCCGCGCGCACCTCTTCGGGCTCCGTGAGGCGGAGTGAGACGCCCTTGCCCTGCCGGCCGTCGAGCGGCTTGACCACGACCGGCGCGCCGACCGTGCTTATGGCGGCGACGGCCTCCTCCTCGGTGCGGACTACCTCGCCCGCCGGGACGGGGACGGACGCACGCGCCAGCCTCGCCTTGGTCATGTCCTTGTCGCCGGCGAGCTCGACGCCGATGGCGCTCGTGCCGTCGGTCATCGCCGCCTGTATGAGCCGCAGGTGCTTGCCGTAGCCGAGGCGGACGAGGCTCTGGTCGTTCCCGCGCGCCCAGGGGATGCCGCGCGAAGCGGCCGCGTCCACGATGGAGCGAGTCGAAGGCCCGAGCTCGGTGTCGCCCGCGATCTCCTTCGCCTCTTCGACTATTTGACGGACGGGAAAGTCCTCGCCGCGGATGACCGCCTCGACCAGCGCGACACCCCTTTCCAGGAGGAAGCGGGTGGCGTGCTCGGCGCAGAATTCGATGACGACGTTGTAGACGCGCCCCTCGCCCGAGTAGCGCGTCTTGCCGTGCGTGGCGGAGCAGCCGGCGAGGCCCGCCAGCTCAAGCGTGACGTGCTCGACCGTGTGGCCGAAGTACGTCCCCTCTTCGAGCCGCTCGACGAAACCGCCCTCGTAGCCTTTGCTGCAATGATGTTCGCCGAGGCCCGGCAGGAGCGCGAGCAGGCGCCCGACGAAGCCGGGCAGCTCGTGGCTCTCCCGCTCGTAGCGGTCTTCGAGGTCGAGCCTCATCAGCAGGACGGGGCGGTGGCTGTAGACGTTCGGCCCCGAAAGCGTGCGTATGCTTTGGATGTTCATGTTCGTTCAGCCCCGTGCCCTTTAACACGGAAACGGCGAGGCCCCGCCCGGCGGGGCCTCACCCTCTTTTACGGCCGGTTCGCGGCCGACGGGAGTCGGCGGCACTCAGCGCTCACTCGCGCGGCCCTGCGGCCGGCGCGAACTGTGCGCGTGGCTGTGCTCGCGCATCATGCGCTCGAAGCAGGGCTGGCACATGCGCTGCGCGGCCTTCGTCGCCGCGCTGCGGATGACCCGCCCGCACCACACGCAGACGACCTGCGGCCCGCCGTCCGCCCTCTGCGCCTCCGCTCTATCGGTGTACGTATCCATAAGTCACCTACTTGAAGGTGACGCCGAAGCCGAGCCGGATGTTGTCCTGCCGGTTCGACTCAAGCCGCGTAGGTTGGATGGCGCCGGCCCCGCCGAGCACGCTGATGGAGCGGTCGCGCAGGAAGACCGGGTTGTAGTCGATCTGGAAGACGCGCAATGCCACCCGCTCGGAGACGCGCACGTCGAGGCCGCCGCCCAGAGCCATCGCGAAGTCGGTGGCGTTGGTCGAGAAGGTGCTGGTGACGCTGCCGCCCCCGGCCGGCTGGG
This sequence comes from Pyrinomonadaceae bacterium, assembly GCA_036389235.1. GTDB lineage: Bacteria > Acidobacteriota > Blastocatellia > Pyrinomonadales > Pyrinomonadaceae > QHXN01. The sequence continues at coordinate 11,738 of DASVQJ010000175.1, forward strand.
TGGACGACGAGACGTTGAAGCGCGTGTTCGCCACCCCGAAGAGCCCGCGCAGGAACGGCGTGGAGCGCGTCTGGTTGGGGAAGCGCACCTGAGGGCCGCCCATGATGTTGATGACGCGCGTGTCGATGTCCCCCTCGCCGCCGCCCGCCGGCGTGAAGTTGCGGTCGCGCGCGTGGTACGAGAAGTCGCCCGTCAGCCCGAAGCGCGGCGTCAGGTAGCCGGTCGCCACGACGTTGACGCCGTGCAGCCCCGTCCGCTCGCCGAAGAGGTCGTCGCTGAAAGAGCCCGTGGTGGTGTTGCGCTCGGGCAGCCCCTCGGCCTGGAGGTTCGAGTAGCCAACGAAGAACTCCGGCCGGCGGTCGTCGCCAGCCGAGGTCTGTGCTGCGCACGGGAGCGCGCAGAGGAGTGTGAGTAGAGATAGAAAGAGCAGTTTACGCACGAATTACTTCCCCCCTGAACTTGGTTAAAACGGTCATCCCGCGCGGCCTCGGTCTGAGTGTCGAAGCGCCCCGCGGAGTTAATGGACGCCGTGCATCCGCCCAGAGGCGGCGCGCACGCGCTATGTCAGAAGCCAGAAGCGACTCCCAGCATAAACGCAGTCACCCCCGCCCCCCGTCCGCTGTCGGACGCAGAAGGCGTAGAAAGTGTTAAATGGTGTTCACGAAGAGGTGCCGGTAAGTCGTATGTCCTCCATGCCGTCCGGCCGGGCGGATTATTCGGAGAGCCACGCGGCCCTACCGTCTAACCTCAGACTCATACACCCGCATCCCCTCAGTCAGCGCCGTCCAGGGGGACTCGAACGAAGATGGTCGTGCCCGCGCCGAGAGAGCTCTCCATCTCAAGGCTCCCTCCCGAGAGCGCCGCGCGCTCCCGCATGTTGACGACGCCCATCCCCTTGTGGCTGCCGGCGGAGACTTCCTCTTCGGGGTCGTAGCCGCGGCCGTCGTCTTCGACGATGAGCACGGCCTGCCCGTCCCTCCGCTCCAGGAGCACGCTGACCTGAGTCGCGCCGGCGTGCTTGTGGACGTTCTGCAAAGCCTCCTGGAGGATGCGGTAGAAGTTCGTCTCGGCCTCCGCGGGAAGGCGCCGCCCGTCGAGGCCGAGGCACCGGTAGTCTGCCTCCACGCCGAAGTGCTTCGACCATTCGCGCACGTAGGTCTTGAGCGCGGCGTCGAGTCCCAGCATGTCGAGCGCGGCGGGGCGCAAATCCCAGGCGAGGAAGTCCACGTCCGAGTTCAGCCGGTCTAAGATGGACTGCATCCTCTCCGTCACGTCCGTCACGCCCGCGACCTCCCGCGCCTTGGATTTGAGGAGGGCTACACAGAGGCGCAGGGCGGCGAGCTGCTGGCCGAGCGTGTTGTGCAGCTCGCGGGCTATCCGGCGCCGCTCCTCCTCCTGTACCGTGACCAGTTGCTTGAGCAGGCTCTTGACACGCTCCTCGGCCGCGCGGCGCTCGCGCACCTCCTCCTGGAGCGAGACGTTCGCCTCGGCCAGCTCCAGCGTGCGCTCGCGCACCCGCCCCTCCAACTCGTCGTGAGCGCGGCGGAGCGCGTCCTCCAGCTCCTTGCGCTCGGTCAGGTCGCGCGCGATCTTGGCGTAGCCGGTCAGCTCGCCGTTGCCGTCGCGCAGGGGCGCGAGGACCCCGCTCACGTAGAAGCGCACGCCGCGCTTCGAGACGTGCCAGCGCTCGTCGTCCGCCCTCCCGGCTTCGCGCGCCCGCCGCATCTCCTCCTCGGGCACCCCGCGCGCGCGGTCTTCGGGCGTAAAGATAATCTCGATGTGACTGCCGACCGCCTCCTCCTCGGTGAAGCCGAAAACACGCGCCGCCCCGGCGTTCCAGGACTCGATGCGCCCCTCTGTGTCTTGTGTGAAGATGGCGTAGTCGCCGACGCTCTCGACCACCAGCCGCAGACGCTCCTCGCTCGCGCGGACGCGCTCCTCGGCCCGCATGCGCTCGGTCAGGTCGCGGCTGACCTTCGTAAAGCCGAGGAGCGTGCCGTCGTCCGAGCGCAGGGGCGTCATGATCTCGTTGACCCAGAAGAGCGACCCGTCCTTGCGCACGCGCCAGCTCTCGTCCTCGGAGCGCCCGGCCGCCAGCGCCGTCTCCATCTCGCGCCGAGGCTTGCCCGCCGCCGCGTCCTCGCGCGTGTAGAAAAGTTCGACGGGTCGGCCGATGACCTCTTCGGCCGTGTAGCCCTTCAGGCGGCGCGCGCCCTCGTTCCAACTCGTCATGCGCCCTTCGGTGTCGAGTGTGAAAATGGCGTAGTCGTGCACGCTCTCGACGAGCACCCGCAGGTGCTCCTCGCTCGCCCGCAGGCGCTCCTCCGCGCGCTTCCGCTCGCTGATGTCTTCGATGACGGCCAGCGCACACGCCGGCTCGCCCGAGGGCCGGCGGATGAGGCTCGTGGTCATCTGCCCCCAGACTAATTGCCCGTCCTTGCGCACGTAGCGCTTCTCTATGACGAAACCGGGTATCTCGCCCCGGAGGAGGCGGCGAGTTAATACATCCTCCTCCTCGTAGTCATCCGGGTGTGTGACATCGCGCACGGTCAGGCGGCGGGCTTCGTCCTCGGTGTAGCCGATGAGCTTGCAGAAGCCGGGGTTCGGCATGTGCATCCGCCCGTCGAGGGTCACCTGCACGATGCCGACGCTGGCCTGCTCGAACATCGCGCGGAAACGTTCTTCACTCTCGCGCAGGGACTCTTCGGTCTTCCTGCGCTCCGTGACATCCCGGATGACGGCGAGCAGGCCGGTCACCTCTCCCGCCTCGTTCTTCAGCGCGCTGACCGCCGACTCGACGTGCAGCGCCACGCCGTCGCGGCGGACGTGAATGTTCTCGCCGCGCCACGTCCCGGTGCGCGCCAACGCCTCGGCGGCCGCGGCCTCATCCTCGGGCCTCAGCCAGCGGTACTCGTAGACTTCTCGAAGCGGGCGTCCCAGCGCCCGTGCGCCGTCCAGACCGTACTGCCGCTCCGCAGCTTGGTTCAGGTAGACGACGTGCTGCCGGTCGTCGATGGCGATCACCGCATCGCTGACTTGGTCGAGCACCTGCGTATGGAAACGCACGGCACCCTCCAGCCACCTGCTCCGGCTGAGGCGTTCATCTAACTGTTCGTACTCGACGTCAGCCATCTCAGACGCGTCCTCCCGCCGGCGGCTCGGGCCAAGGGTCTTCGAAGATGCGCTCGAACTGCCGCCGGACGGTCTCGTAGCACTCGCATGCGGACTCTTCCAGGGCCCGCCGGTCGAGGATCGTCATCATGCCGCGCGTGTAGGTGATGAGCCCCGCCTCCTGGAACGCGCCGGCCGTCGCCGAGACTGTCTGGCGCGTCACGCCGAGCATCTGCGAGATGAACTCCTGCGTGAGGGGGAACCTGTCCTCCTTCACGCGGTCGTGCATCATCAGTATCCAGCGGCACATCCGCCGCTCCACCGTGTGGAGGCGGTTGCAGGCCGCCGACTGCGAAATCTGGCTCATGAAGGCGTGCGTGTAGCGGTGCAGCAGGTCGTGCAGCGGGCCGCCCCTGTCTATAACCTCGCGGCTGAAGTCTTCGGCGCGCATCCTCTCGCCCGTGCCCGGCACCTGCGCGAACACCTTGACCGTGGCCGTCCTCTCCCTGAGGAACAGCGGCACGCCCACCATCCCCTCGTTGCCGATGGTGCCGACTTCGACCGCCGAGCCGTCCGCCATCTCGACTATGTCGGACGAGACGAATTCGTGCGGGAACCAGACGTAAGGGATCGGCTCGCCCGGCTCGATCAGGAGTTGTTTGAACTCGACCCTGACCGGCTCAAGGAACGGCGCCAGCCGTTCAAACTCTTCCCGGGGCAGCGCGGCTAAAAGCCGGTTCTCGCTCATTGCCGTCATCTCCTCTAAAGACTTCGCTTCGATAAAGTCTACGTCTGACAGTCGCCCCTCACCGCACGCCCTCGCCGGTCACACCCCCGACGGGTGCCGACCGTCAACGACGCCTGTTCAGCGTGTCGTCGATGATGCGGGTGTAATGGAACTCCGGCTCCATGTGCTCCTCCAGCGTCTGCATGAGCCCGAAGCCGTCGTCGTCGCCCAACTCTGACGCCTGCACTTCCGGGTCTAAATTGAGGTGGAGGCAGAGGCGCACGAATAAGGCTTTGAACAGGAGGCAGGTACTCTCCTGCTCGTTGAGCGGGCCGAGCCCTTCCCGTACGGCTGTGGCGCCGCGCAAAATGGCGGGCGCCTGCGCCGACACCTCTTCACACAGCCCCCTGAACTCCTGCTCACTGATAGTTCTCATCGCCGCCCTCCCTCGCCCCGGGCCGCAGACACTTCCGTAACGAACTGCACGGGTTAGAAAATTTTCCCGCTCTCGAAGCTCATGTGCGCACCTCCATCGAATGTCCGCCGGCCTTTCCGACCAGCCAGACCGAATAAGTCTAAATGTATCGATGTTTAGGGGAAGTAATGGTAGAAGGCCGAAAGGAATGTGTCTGTACAGGCGCGCACTTTATGTCCGATAGTTGACATTTAACTCTTCTTATGTAAAATTCCCGACATAGCCGCTTGCCCTCACAAACCTTTGTGATTACAAGCCCCGAAATTTGCACGCGAGAGCTTATGTCGAAAGCACTTCTTGTCCGTTCACAGACTCAGGGCGAGGAGGGATTGTCGCCGACGAGTTCTGAAGAACGGCCTGCGCGTTACGCCGACAGCTTGGAGCGGTTGTGTCGGGAAGCCTGTGAGGTGCGGCTTTTGTGCCTGGAACAGGAGCGTCGCTTCGCCCTGCAACGCGAGAGGATTCTGGTCATGAGGCGGACGGTCGAGGAAGCGCGCCTCGCGTTGGCGATGCAGTGGTCAGAGATGACCGAGTTGAATGCTCAACTGGAGGAGACGCGCTACCGGTTGTACCGGCTGAGTAACCTCAAGATTTCATGACGTGTCGAACAGTGCAGGCTGTGCCCGCCATGATTCGGAATCGTAAGGAACATTCCGGGGCCGTAAAACCTCAGCCCTCTTCCGCCTGCTCTGGTTTACTCCCGTTCCGCCTGCTGTGAGTCAGGGCGACCTGCCTGACCAGGTCCGCGTTCCGCTCCATCTCGGCGGCCTTTTGCAGAAGGGACTCCGCGTCCGCGCCATTCTCGTGGCTGCCGTGGTGCTCGGCCAGGCGGCGCATCAGTATGACCTGCTCCTGGACGCAGCGGACCGCGCTCCACAGCGAGTCCTCCGTCTTCCCGGCCATATCCGCCATGAGGCTTTCGGGGGAGTAGGCGTGGCCGGTGTGACAACGGAAGCGGACGTGGCGGCCCTCGGCGAGTTGTAACAGCACGCCGTGGCATTCGGGGCAGGCGTAGAGCGACGGCTCGCCCCACTTCGTGATGTCCACCGCCTTGTCTTCCATGGCTATCCTGACTTCCGTCTCCATCCTCTCCGACACGGGGTGCTCTCCTTCCTCCTCGGCGGGCGCTTTTGTCAGGCGCACCAGCAGCGGCGCGATCTCTGTCAGCGGGACGCAGTGGTCCACCTCGACGTGCTTCAACGCGCTCAGAGGCATCGAGGGGGCCAGCGCATCCTCCGGGTGCTGGACGACGGCCGTGCCGCCGCGCTCCTTGACGGCGTGAAGTCCGGCCGTGCCGTCGTCGAGCCAGCCCGTGAGGACGACGCCGACCACGCGCGGGCCGAAGGCGTGAGCCGCCGAGCGGAAGAGCGGGTCTACGGCCGGGCGGAAGCGGTTCTCCTTCGGCCCCTGCGTGATGCGTATGTAGCCCGCGCGCTCGACCAGAAGGTGGTAGTCGGGCGGCGCGACGTAGATGTGGCCGGGCTCGATCTGCTCCCAGTCGCGCGCGTTCGAGGCGGGCAGCGGCCCGGCGCGCTCCAGTATCTCGGGCAGGATGCCGAGCCCGTAAGGGGCGATGTGGAGCACGACGAAGACGGAGGCGCCGAAGTCCCGCGGCAGCCCGCGGGCGAGCACTTTCAGGGCCTCGATGCCGCCCGCGGAAGTCCCGATGACGACGATCTCTTTTCCGGGCATTCGGCCCTCCTGACGCCCTGCTGACGTGTGAAAAGATAAGGGGATGGGGACGGATCGGTCTCTTTATAGCACGGCGGCCGCCCGAAACCATACGCGGGAATTTCCCCGCTATACAGGGGGCGTGCGCTGAACTACACTCTGTGCAAACGAAATGTCTGCCCCCGCGCCCCGTAAAGGGTTCGACGGGGCAGTCTCCCAAATTCCCTTTGACAGTGGATGTAACAGAGCGAACGGCGCGTGGCTAATCAGTCCGCGCGCAGGTGTATAACAGTGGTCGGAAACGGTAGCGACAAGCTGATGCTCGTAGGGCTGGGCGCTTCGGCGGGAGGCGTCGAGGCGCTCATGCAGTTCTTCGGGCTCATGCCCGACGACACGGGGATGGCCTTCGTCGTCGTCCTGCACCTGTCGCCCGAGCACGAGAGCCGACTGGCCGAAGTGCTACGCACGAAGACCGGGATGCCGGTCGAGCAGGTGACGGAGCCCGTCCGCGTCGAGCCGAACCGCGTCTACGTCATCCCGCCCGACAAGAACCTCTACATGTCGGACGGGCATATTCGCCTCGCCGAGCGGGGACAGGAAGACGGCCACCCGGCGCCGGTGGACCTGTTCTTCCGCACGCTGGCCGACAACTACAGGGACAGGGCCGTCGCGGTCGTCCTCTCGGGGGCGGGCGCCGACGGCTCGGTCGGAGTCCGCCGCATCAAGGAAGAGGGCGGCGTCACCATCGCGCAGGAGCCGGGCGAGGCCGAGCACGCACAGATGCCGCGCGCCGCCGTCGAGACCGGGGCCGTGGACTTCGTCCTGCCGGTCGCGGCGATGCCCGAGAGGCTCGCCTCGCTGCACCGCAACGCCGACCACATCCAACTGCCGAGCCCCGAAGAGCCGCCGCCCAACATCGACGAGGACGCGCTCAGGGAGGTGCTCGGGCTCCTGCGCGTGCGCACGCGCCACGACTTCTCCGACTACAAACGTTCGACCCTGCTGCGCCGCCTTGAGCGCCGCATGCAGGTGACGGAGACCGAGAACATCCCCGACTACCTCGCGCACGTCCGCGAGCACCCGGAGGAGTTGCTGGGGCTGCTCGACGACCTGCTCATCAGCGTCACCAACTTCTTCCGCGACCGGGAAGCCTTCGACCAGCTTGAGACTGAGGTCGCGCCGGCGCTGTTGGCGGGCAAGGGCGCGGGCGAACAGGTGCGGGTCTGGGTGGCGGGCTGCGCCACGGGCGAGGAGGCTTACTCGCTGGCGATGGTGTTGGCCGAGAGTGCCGCTCGGCACTCTCGGCCGCCCGCCGTCCAGGTCTTCGCCTCGGACATTGACGAGAACGCGCTCGGGCGCGCGCGCGAGGGAGTCTACCCGGAGGCCATCGCCGCCGACGTGTCGCCCGAACGGCTCAAACGCTTCTTCGATAGGGAGGGGCAGTACTACCGCGTCAAGCGCGAGCTTCGCGAACTCGTCCTGTTCGCGCCGCACAACGTCCTGCGCGACCCGCCCTTCTCGAAGCTCGACCTCGTGAGCTGCCGCAACCTGCTCATCTACATCAACCGGCAGACGCAGGAGCGCGTGCTGGAGATTTTCCACTTCGCGCTGAGGCCCGGCGGGCACCTCTTCCTCGGCTCTTCGGAGACGGCCGAGGGGATGCCCGGCCTCTTCGCGCCGGTGGACAAGAAGCACCGCCTCTTCCGCCGCCTCGATTTGCCCGCGGCATACAGGGGCGCGCCCGCGCTCCCCGTGGTAGGGCGCTGGGAGGCCCGAAGCGCGACCGCGTTTAGGACGCCCCTGCCCGGCGCGGGTGTCGAGCCGCCCTCTTTCGGCGAGCTGCACTACTATACGCTGGAGGCGCTGGGGCCGCCGAGCGTGCTCGTCAACGCCGAGTACGACATCGTCCACGCGAGCGAGCAAGCTGGGCGGTTCCTGCGCTTCCCCGGCCGCGAGCCTTCGCGCAACCTGCTCGCAGCGGCGCACCCCGACCTACAGCTTGAGCTGCGTTCGCTCCTCCTCAAGGCCGCGCAGACGGGTGGCGCGAGCCGCGACGTGGCCGTCCAACTGGACGGCGCGAGGCGGACGGTGAGGGTCGGCGTGCGGCCCGTCGCCTTCCAGCGCCTGGCCCCCGGCTTCCTGCTCGTGGTCTTCGAGGAGTTGCCGGAGCCAGCCGCGTCTCAGACCCCCGAGCGGCCCGGCGACGGGGCGGGGGCGGAGCCGGCCGCCGAGGTCGGCGAGGGGCTTGAGCCGGTCGTGCGGCAGTTGGAGGAGGAGATGCAACGGATGCGCGAGCAGCTCCGCGCGACCGTCGAGATGTACGAGACGCAGGCCGAGGAGTTCAAGGCCGCCAACGAAGAGTTGCAGCCGATGAACGAGGAGCTGCGCTCCGCGTCGGAAGAGCTGGAGACGGGCAAGGAGGAGTTGCAGTCGGTCAACGAGGAGCTGACGACCGTCAACGCCGAGCTGAAGGAGCGGGTCGAGGAGGTCGGACGCGCCAACAGCGACCTCCAGAACCTGATGCACGCGACGCAGATCGGCACGCTCTTCCTCGACCGCGCCCTGCACATCAAGCGCTACACGCCGGGCATGCAGGAGTTCTTCAACCTCATCCCGGGCGACGTGGGCCGCCCCTTCGCACACCTGACGCACAGGCTCGACTACGCGGGGCTGGTCGAGGACGCCGAGGCCGTGCTCAAGACGCTGCACTCGGTCGAGCGCGAGACGGGGACGCGCGAGGGGCGCTTCTTCCTCGTGCGGCTCATCCCCTACCGCACGACCGACGACCGCATCGACGGCGTCGTCATCACCTTCGTGGACATCACCGAGCGCAAAGCTGCCGAGGAGCGCTTGAGTGAGAGTGAGGAGCAGTTCCGGCGGGCCATCGAGGACGCCCCGATACCCGTCATCATGCACGCCGAGGACGGCGAGGTGCTACAGGTCAGCCGGACGTGGACGGAGCTGACCGGCTACACACTTGAGGACGTGCCGACCTTCGAGGCGTGGCTCACGCGCGCCTACGGCGAAGGCGCGGACGCGGTGCGCAACCACATGCGCGAGTTGTTCAAGGGCAGCCGGCGCACGCTCAACATCGAGTTCCCCGTCCGCACGCGCGAAGGCGGCCTGCGCCACTGGAGCTTTAGCGCCTCGTCGCCGGGGACGCTCCGGGACAACCGCCGCTTCATCGTCGGCATGGCCGTCGACATCAGCGAGCGCATGCTGACGGACGAGGCCCTACACCGGAGTGAGCAGCGCCTGCGCTCAGTCGTCGAGGGCGTCACCGACTACGCCATCGTCACGCAGGACGCGGAGGGGCGCGTCGAGAGCTGGAACACCGGCGCGGAACGGATGTTCGGCTACGCGGCCGACGAGATGATAGGCCGCAGCATCGAAATCCTCTTCACGCCGGAAGACCGGGCGCAGGGCGCGCACCTCCAAGAGATGAGGCAGGCGCGCGACACGGGCCGGGCGTCGGACGAGCGTTGGCACGTCCGCAAAGACGGCTCGCTCTTCTTCGCCAG
>DASVQJ010000176.1:0-37667 GCA_036389235.1 Pyrinomonadaceae bacterium
GTCGCGCGCCTTCTCGTTCGTGACTAAAGCTTAGCGCGGCGGCCGTCGCGCCCCGGCGTCGGGTTGAACGGGGCCTCACGCCGAAGGCGCCGGTTGCGTTGGGGTAGTTTGAGAACGGTTTCTCAGTGGCGCGGCGGGTCGTCGGCGCCGTCCGCGCCGGGGCCGCCGCCGGCGGGGCGCGGGCTCGGCGGCGGGTTCTGTATCTCGCGCAGGGAGGCGACGGTGTCGCGTATGCGGTTGGCGAGCTGCTCGATGGTCTGGACGCGGCGGCGGGCCGTGTCGCTCAGCTCCTCGCGCAGGAGGAGCTGGGCCTGGCCGATGAGTCCGGTCAGAGGGTTGTTGATCTCGTGCCGCACGTGCGCGGCCAGCTCGGCGTACTCGGTCAGCCTCGCCTCGCACTCGCCGACGACGCGTCTCAACTGCTCCTCGGCCGGGTCAATCGGACGCGCTTCGTTTTCACTCATCGTCTTACAGCTCTCCCCGGAGAGGCCCCCACGGGCTCGCGCAACGCTTTGAGGACTCGGGGCACCGACGCGGACGGCGCGGGTCTGTCGCCCCGCATTGTGCCCCCGCCCCCGCCCCGAAGCAAGAGGCCGCGGCGCCGCGCCGGCCTCGCCGGACGGAGAAAAGAACCCCCGCCCCGCCTCGCCTCCAGCCCCCGCGCCCGGCATTTGACAACCGCCCCGGCCCGTTTGTAAATTTAATACCGCCAGTCGTTGGGAGGTCGTCCAATGGTAGGACTCCAGACTCTGGATCTGGCTATCGGGGTTCGAGTCCCTGCCTCCCAGTTCAACTAAGGCAACAACAAACGGGCGGCTCTAAAATAGAGCCGCCCGTTTTGTGTGCCTACGGTGTGCCACGTCTTAGCCTGAACATAGAATTGCGGGGCAAAATTATTTTTTCGGTTTTTTTGATAATACTTTTCAACCTCAGACGCGTACGTGACCTGCCTCGACCCGCAACGCGCTCGCGTGCCGCCGAAGGCGCGACGCCTTGAGGGCTGCGGGCTGTGCGTCACCCTTGACAGACATTCAGAACCGGGTGTACTTTGCGCTCATCCCCACAGTTCAATGAGCTTTGACGCGTAGCCCCGAGTTAAGCCTCAATCCCGCAGTTCACAACCTTTGCAGGGCACGACCGACGGCACTGCCAAACCACCAACGGAGGAGGGAACCATGCGTATATCTGCTCGCGTATCGAGACGGCTTGTCTTCGTCACAACTCTGGTTCTGATGATCGGCGGTGCCCTCTTGCCGTCGAGGAGCGTTAGTTCTTCTAAAGTCGCGTGTGTCCTGTATGAGAAGGAAATTACCTACTACAACGACGCGGCACACTCACAGGTGGTGGGCACGGGACACATTTATTGTAACGGGCAGGGCACACTGGATGGCACGAGTTCGCCCTACCGTACAGAAGAAATTGTTAACGTCTGTTGCCGCGATACCTATGGCTGCGTACCCTGTTAAATTTTAGCCCATCCGCCTCCGGCCTCGCTTCAACTACCGCGGGCGCCGGAGCCGGAAGCCCGAGCGTGTGAGCTGAGCGCTTGGCAGTGAACAAGGGGCGGGTCCCGCAGAGACCCGCCCCGAGTTATTCGGTCGTCCCAAAAGTGTCCGGGCGAGGACGCCGTCACGCCGGGCGCGGCGGGCGCGAACAACTAATAGAACATCGCGCTAAGTGTGGACAGCGACCCGCCACCGCCACCGCCCCCACCTCCGCCCGGCTTATCGCAGTAGCAGATCTGTATCGTCCCCCCAGGGCTCATCCAGCAGACCATCGTGGTTCCCGCCGGGCAGACGGTATCGCGCGTCGGCTTGGGCTTCTGCGTCAAGTCCATCCGGCTCCCGTCCTTCTTCAAGACCGCCACGCCGACGACCTTGCCGTCCCTCTCCTCCAGCTCGAAGCCGTCGGGCTTCAACTCGTCGGGCACGCGGATGAACCTGCGCCCGGGCCGCGCGCCGGCCACCGGCGCGCCCTCGCCCTCGCCCCGCTGGGCGGCCGCGGTGCAGCCATCTAACCCACCCGATGTGTTCTGGCCGGTGCAATTCGCTTTAATCATCGAACCCGGGCATCTCCCGCCGGAGAGGGTGGGGACGCAGCCGGTTAACCCGCCGGATGCGGTCTGGTTACAACAGCCCGAAATCGTCTGCGGCTCGCCGGGCCGCGGTGAGCCGCCCGAGGTCTTGGCGGACAAGGATACTGCGCAGAGGAGCGCCGCGGCGATGCCGGCGACGCCCAGTCGTTTGTAACTCATCGTTTCGTCTCCTCGATTGAAGTGTTGGGCTACCACCTACTAAGGCGCGGCGGGGCGGCAAATACTATCCTCGGGGACTGATTTAAATTTCGGTTTTTCAGCGCCCGGCTCATTTTGACTAAAATCTGTGAGTAACTCGCGGCCGTGCCGCCTCCGGCCTATGCCACGCGTGCCACGCTGGCGGCCGGAAATCAGAACACCCGCCGACGGCAAGGCCGTCGCCTGGACGAGACCGGAGGATGCAGAAAAGTTTTCAGTTAGTACGGTGTGGGAAGGCGCAAAGCTGAAGCAGACCTTTACCGGGGAAGACGGCCGGCGGGTCAACACCTACAGCCTCCAGGCCGACGGGAAGACTCTGACCATGCAGGTGGAGGTTACGAGTACGCGTCTGAAGAGTCTACTGCTCAAGTACCAACTGGCCTACAAGCGAACCACTGCGGCGCGGCCGGACGTACACCCCAACCCGCCACGTTCGGATGTCCGGCATCGAAAGACTCCCCGGCGGCCTGCAGGTCGTCCTTGAAGGGGAAGGAAAGGCGTGGTATAAGCCCGGCCCTGGTTCGGCACGATCCGGGCCGCCACCCGGACGAGCCGGGAGCCGCCGCGGTCACTCAGGGGTGAGGACGCCGCGGCGGCTCTTACTTTCTCATATAGCGATGTGCAGTCGAATGCGACCGCCACGAGTAGAGCCAGGTCGGAACCACCCGCGGCAGCGGGCGGGCCTTTGCCGAACGCCGCCGCCGATGGCACAGGCCCACCCGCTACCGCGGGTGGTTCCGGCCTGCTTCGCCGTGCGCCGGTCGCATCCGAACGCACGCCGCTGTAAGGCAACACCAAAGGGGCGGCTCTAAGTTAGAGCCGCCCCTTTGGTGTGCCTGCGGTGTGCCTGCCTCGGCCGTGGCGCGATGCCTCCGGGTTTAAGCCTCACTCCCCCTCATAATCGTCGGTCAGATGTGCCGGCGGTTCTTGAGAATCTTGACGAAGGAGCCGGAGCGCAGCTCTTCGACGGTGAGGCCGCTCAGGCGGACGGCCTCCTCTTCGGTGAGGGCGCCGCAGTTGGTGGCGCGGAGGAAGTAGTTGAGCAGACCTTGACCCGTGGCGGCGTCGTCGAACACGTCGCCGACGAGCGTGGCGCGCGCGGCCTTCTCGACGAAGTTGCTGAGGCGCTCGGACGCCGGGCCGAGGCTTTCGAGGAAGAAGGTGTAGACGGCCGCGTAGCGGGTGGGGAGTTGCGCCGGGTGCAAGTCCCAGCCCTGGTAGAAGGCGTTCGTGAGCGAGTGCTGGATGTGTTCGTAGTGGAGCCGCCAGGCGCGCGCGACGGCGCGGCGGTTCTCCGCCTCCTGCTCCTCCGCGAGCGCGCCGCCCTCGGGCGCGCGGTGGACGGGGACGGGCATGATGTTGGTCGCGCCGTCCGAGAGCCACACGCCCGTCCCGCCCAGGGCGACCTGCATCGCGTGGCGCGCGTAGTCGCACGCCGGGTGCGTCATGTGCTGGTGCGCCGCGGTGATCTGGCAGCTCGCCGTGTAGTCGTACGTGCCGAAGTGCGCGGCGACGCAGCGGCCCCGGGCCGCCGCGACGAGCAGCGGCAGCGCGCACCCGCCGCGGTGGTCGATGATGGACTGCGTCGTCTCGACCATCAGCTCCAGCCTCAAAGACCCCGCGGCCAGCCCCGACTCGCGCTCGAACAGGTCGAAGAGGTCTGCGAGCGCCGAGACCTGCTCGGGCACCGTGACCTTCGGCAGCGTGACGACGAAGTTCTCGGGGAGCTTGCCGCCCGACTCTTCCAACAACGAAGAGAGGAAGATGTCGAGCGTGCGCGAGGAGCGCGCGTACAGCTCTTCGCTGAAGGTCTTGACGCGGATGCCGATGAAGGGGGGCAGCGTGCCCGCCCCCATCCCGCGCGCGACCTCCGCGGCGGCCGACGCGGCGTGGCCGTCCTCCTCCGCGTCCGCGCGGTTGCCGTAGCCGTCCTCGAAGTCGATGCGGAAGTCCTCGACCGGCTCGCGCCCGAGCTTCTCCAGGACGCGCGCGTAGACCTTGTGCGCGAGCCACACGCCCGGGTGCTCTTTCCGGAACCCGGCCTCGTCACGCTCCAGCGCTGCGCGCACCGAGGAGTCGTCCGAGACGGAGTCGGGCAGCTCTTCGTGGCCGGGCAGCTCGAGCGCGCGCGCGAAGGCGGCGAAGTTCGGCGCGTAGGTCTCAAGCGCACGCCGCGCGAGCGCGCCGAGGCGCGGCGTCGTGTCGGACTTGAACAGGTGCGCGCCGCCGTAGACCGTGTGCACGGGCTGGCGCCTGAAGGACTCGCCCGGGTAGCGCGCGGCGAACTCGCGGTTGGCCTCACTCAGTCGCGCGGAAATCTCCCGCGTCTTCTCGCCCGTCAAAGTTGTTCTCATCGTCTCTCCTCGCCCGGATAAGGCCGGAGCATTCTAACGCAGCGCGGCGCGGCCGCGCGAGACGCCTCAATCATTCTGTTGCCAAAAGCCCCGACTTATGTTTTAAGTCTTCGTCATGCCTTCGCCCGAACTTTGCATACGCGGTCAGCGCGTCATCACTCCCGAGGGGGACGGCCCGGCCGCGGTGCACGTGCGCGGCGGGCGCGTCGAAGCGGTCACGGGGTTCGACGACGTGCCCGAAGGGTGCCCGCTGGTCGAAGCCGGGGACGCCGTCCTGCTGCCCGGCCTCGTGGACTCGCACGTGCACGTGAACGAGCCGGGGCGGACGCGCTGGGAGGGGTTCGCTTCGGCGACGAAGGCGGCGGCGGCGGGCGGCGTGACGACGATTGTCGACATGCCGCTCAACAGCGTCCCGCCGACGACCACGCCCGACGGACTCGGTCAGAAGATAGAGGCCGCGAAGGGTCAGTGTCGCGTTGACGTCGGCTTCTGGGGCGGGCTCGTGCCGGGCAACCTCGGGCTGCTCGCCGCGCTGCACGAGGGGGGCGTCGTCGGCTTCAAGTGCTTCCTCATCGACTCGGGCGTGCAGGAGTTCCCGAGCGTCAACGAGGGCGAGTTGCACGCGGCGATGTTCGAGCTGGCGCGCCTGGACGCCACGCTCGTCGTGCACGCGGAGATGCCCGGGCCGGTCGAAGAGGCGTTCGCCTCATGCTGCACGGGCGAGGCCGCGGGCGACCCGCGCAAGTACGAGACGTTCCTGCGCTCGCGCCCCCGCCGGGCGGAGGACGAGGCGGTCGCACTCCTCCTGCGCCTGTGCCGCGAGACGGGCGCGCGCGTCCACGTCGTCCACCACTCTTCGGCCGACTCGCTGCCGCTTCTGCGCGAGGCGAAGGAGGCCGCGCTCCCCTTCACCGCCGAGACGTGCCCGCACTACCTCACCTTCGCGGCCGAAGACATCCCCGACGGCGCCACGGAGTTCAAGTGCTGCCCGCCCGTGCGCGAGCGCGAGAACCGCGAGCAGCTCTGGCAGGCGCTCGCCGACGGCACCATCGACATGGTCGTCTCAGACCACTCGCCCTGCCCGCCGGAGATGAAGCGCCGGCCCGAGGGCGACTTCCTGAAGGCGTGGGGCGGCATCAGCTCCCTGCAATACAGGCTGCCGGTCGTGTGGACGGAGGCGCGCCGGCGCGGCCACGACTTCCGCGACCTCGCGCGCTGGCTCGCGCGCGAGCCGGCGCGGCTCGCCGGGCTCTTCGGCCGCAAGGGCGCGATCACGCCGGGCCGCGACGCCGACTTCGTCGTCTTCGACCCCGTCGCCAAGACGCGCGTCGCGGCGGAGACGAATCACCACCGCCACAAGCTCACGCCCTACGACGGCCTTGAGTTCGACGGCGCGGTCGTGGCGACCTACCTGCGCGGCGAGAAGATTTACGACCGCGGCGAGTTTTCCGACAAGCCCACGGGCACCCTCCTGCTGCGCGAGCCGCCGCCGAAGGCGTCGAACTTGTGGGACGAGTTTGACGAAGACTTTTAAGGGCTGACTGACGAAGATGACGCCGGAGTTCACGAACCTCGTCGACCTCGCCTCGGAGCGCCTGGGCGGCGCGGTGCTGTACGCCAACGACGACTTCTTCGCGCCGAAGGAGAATCTTCTGAAGGCGCCGGCGCCGGTCTGGCGCGAGGGCGCGTACACGGAGCGCGGGAAGTGGATGGACGGCTGGGAGTCGCGCCGCCGCCGGACGCCGGGCTTCGACTGGTGCCTCGTACGGCTGGGCGCGCCGGGCCGCGTCCGCGGCGTCGTCGTGGACACGAGCTTCTTCCGCGGCAACTTCCCCGAAGGCTGCTCGCTCGAAGGCTGCGCGGCGCCGCCGAACGCGGACGTGGAAACGTTGACGGGCGAGTCGACCGAATGGTTCGAGCTGCTGCCGCACTCCGGACTCGAAGGGCATTCCGAGAACCCTTTCGCCGTCACGTCGGACGAGAGGGTCACGCACCTGCGCTTTAAGATTTACCCGGACGGCGGCGTCGCGCGGCTGCGCGTCTACGGCGAGGTCACGCCCGACTGGGACTCGATCCGGCGCGCGGGCGGGCTGGTCGATCTGGCGGCGGTCGAGAACGGCGGTCTCGTCGTCGCCACGAGCGACGAGTTCTTCGGCCACCGGCACAACCTCGTCATGCCCGGCCGCGCCGCCGACATGAGCGACGGCTGGGAGACGAAGCGGCGGCGCGGCCCCGGCCACGACTGGTGCGTCATACGGCTCGGCGCGCGCGGGACGATTCGCCGCGTGGAGGTGGACACGGCGCACTTCAAAGGTAACTTCCCCGAAAGCTGCTCGCTCGAAATCTGCGAAGCGCCCCCGGCAAGACCCGCGCCCGGGGGGTCTGACCTCGCCTCCGCCGACTGGCGCGAGCTTCTGCCGCGCACGAAGTTACAGGCGCACACGCGCCACTTTTACGAGCCGGAGCTGGCGGGCGCGGGCGCGGCCACGCACGCGCTCTTCCGCATCTACCCGGACGGCGGCGTCAGCCGCCTGCGCCTCTACGGGAGCCTTGAATAGTGAATGGTGAATAGTAAATAGTGAATGGGAAGAACCTGATTTAACCATTCACTATTTACTATTCACCATTCACCGACTTTCGACTGATGCCCGACCTTAAAGAGATCGAAGGGCCAATCGGGAAGCTGAACCGCCTCTCCGCCGAAGAGGCGCGCGCGGCGCTGCTGGCGTGCTGCGGCTCGACGCGGTGGGCCGACGCGGTGGCGGCGCTCCGCCCCTTCTGGGACGTGGGGCAGTTGCTCAACATCGCGGGGCGCGTCTGGCGCGAGCTAGGGAGGGAGGACTGGCTCGAAGCCTTCCGCGCGCACCCGAAGATCGGCGAGTCGAGGGCAGAGCGGGAGACGGGCGCCGAGGCCCGTGCGTGGGCGGAGGGCGAGCAGGCGCGCGCGCGCGAGGCTTCGAGCGAAACGCTCGACGCACTGGCCGAAGCGAACCGCGAGTACGAGGAACGCTTCGGCTTCATCTTCATCGTCTGCGCCACGGGCAGGTCGGCCGGGGAGATGCTCGCCGCCCTGCGCGGGCGCCTGGGCAACGACCCCGAGGCGGAGCTGCGCGTCGCCGCCGCGGAGCAGTGGCGCATCACCGAGCTGCGGCTCAGGAAATTCTTGAACGTCAAATGAGCGGCATCACGACACACGTGCTCGACATCGCGCGGGGGCGCCCCGCGGCGGGCGTGCCCGTCACGCTCGAAGCGAAGGGTGAAGGCGGCTGGGCGGTCGTCGGCCGCGGCGCGACGGACGCGGACGGGCGCCTGCGCGACCTGCTGCCCCCCGACTTCGCCTTCGGGGAGGGCGAGTACCGTCTCACGTTCGACGCGGGCGCCTACCTGTCGGCCGCGGGCGGCGGCGGCTTCTACACGGAGGTGGTCGTGAGCTTCGTCGTGCGCGACGCGGCGGCGCACTACCACGTGCCGCTGCTGCTGAGCCCTTACGGCTACACGACCTACCGCGGGAGCTGAACGCATGAAACTTTCACCGGAGTTAAGCGAGTGGCTCAACCTGCTCGCGCGCTGGTTCCACGTCTTCGCGGCCATCCTGTGGGTCGGCTCGACCTTCTACTTCACCTGGCTGGACGGCCGCTTCCAGGATGAGGAGCGCGCGGCCCGGGAGGAGGGCGGCGACCCCGAGGTGTGGATGGTGCACAGCGGCGGCTTCTACGTCGTCGGCAAGCGCAAGACGCCCTCGCTCAAGCGCCTCCACTGGTTCCGCTGGGAGGCGGCCTCGACGTGGCTGAGCGGCATGTTCCTCCTCACGCTCCTCTACTACCACGGCGGCCTGATGGTGGACGCGTTCGTGCGCGACATCGGCGCGTGGACGGCCGGGGGTTTCGGCGTCGGGATGCTCGTCGCCGGGTGGGTCGTCTACGACCTGCTAGTGCGGTCGCCGCTCGGCCGCAACGAGAAGGCTTTCGCGGCGGTGGCCTACGCGCTCGTCGTCGGCGCCGCCTACCTCTCGACGCACGTCCTGAGCGCGCGCGCGGCCTTCATCCACGTCGGCGCGACCCTCGGCACCGTCATGTTCCTCAACGTCTGGATGAGGATACTGCCCGCGCAGCGGCGCATGATCGCGGCCGTCAAAGAAGGCAACGCCCCCGACCCGAAGGAGGGCGCGAGCGCCAAGCTGCGCTCGAAGCACAACACCTTCATGGCCGTCCCCGTCGTCTTCACGATGATCAGCAACCACTACAACCTCGTCCTCGGCCACGAGTACAACTGGGTCATCCTCTCGGCGCTCGTCCTGCTGGGCTGGGTCGCCGCCAAAATCATCCGCCGCGCGTAAGGCGGTTTTCACGCGGATGGGTATGAAGTGAGCTTTCAACACAGAGACACGGAGACACAAAGACACAGCTTCTTGAGTAATAACCTCAAGCCGTGTCTCCGTGTCTCCGTGTCTCCGTGTTAAATCGTTCCCGCTTACACTCAACTGCCGACTGCGATAGAGGAAGCGATGGGCTCGGTTCGAGAAGTGCCGGAGCGCGTGGGGGGCGAGACGTGGGCGGAGTTCTGCGGGCGCGTGGACGCGGCGCTCGCGGAGTACGTGCGGGCGGGGCGTGCGCGGGTGCGCTATCGCGGGTGGTGCGTGACCCTGGACACGAACGTCGTGCCGGCGGGCGCGGCCGCGGCGGTCGTGACGCGGATGCGCGCGCCGTTCGTCGGGCGCGGACGGTTCCGCTTCAAGTTACAGCGGCGCGACCTGCTCGACGCGCTCGCGCGCCGGCTGCGCATCCATTCGAGCGAGACCGGCCAGAGCGACTTCGACCGCGAGTTCGTCATCCGCTCCGAAAACGACGAGGCCGTCCGGGCACTTTTCGACTCGCCCGACATCCGCCGCCTCATACAGTCGCAGCCCTCGATCAACCTCGAAGCGCGCGGCGACGACGGCCCCTTCGGCGCGAGCCTCCCCGCGGGCGTGGACGAGCTCGTCCTGCGCGCGCCCGGCTTCGTCACCGACGCCGAACGCCTCCGACGCCTCTTCGCCCTCTTCGCACTCATCCTCGACCGCCTCTGCGAGACCGGCGCCGCACGCGCCGACGAACCCGGCGTCACGCTCTAGAATTTCAAATTTGAAATTTGAAATTTGAAATTCCTACTTGTACCAACTCGCAATCGTGAAGCGCTCGCCGCGGGTGACGGGCTCGACCTCGTGCGTGGTCTCGGCGCGGAAGAGGACGAGGGTGCCGGCCTCGCCCGCGAGCCGCAGGCGCTCCCCGGCGCCGCGCGGGTGGAAGACGAGGGAGCCGCCGCGGTATGTGTCCGGCCCCGAAGTTTCCGTCTGGCTGTTGAGGAAGATGACGGCGGAGACTTTGCGTTCTTCGCGCTCCGAGCGGAGCAGGCCCGTGTTGCCGTCCTGGTGCGCGACGAAGTGGCCGCCCGGCCCGTAGCGGAGGAACTGCGGCTCCTCCACTTCCTTGAGAGTCAAACCGAAGTGCTCTTCCGCCGCGCCCGCGCGCGAGAGAAGAAGTCGCCTGACGAGTTCTTCGACCTCGGCGGGGGGCGAGACGCGCGTCGTCCTGCGCACGCGCTCGTCCACCGAGCCCGAGTCGTTGCGCCCGTAGACGGTGGCCGGGCTGCCGCCCGACGCGCGCACCGCGGCGAACACCTCCGCGAGCGTGGCCGGGTCGAGGAAGCCGCGCTCGACGAGGAGGTCGAGTCCGGCCGTGCCGCTTCCGGTGTTCATTGCGGCCCCGAGCCGATGGGGTCGCCCGGCGGCGTGGGCGGCGGCGGCGTGCGCTTGCGCGGCGCGTCGGGTCGCGCGAGGAAGCGCTCGATATCTTCGCGCGTCGAGCGGAGGTGCATCCCGTGCGCCTCGTCGCGCGCGTTGACGCCCGTGTCGCCCTGCATGAGCGCGCGCAGGTATTCGTTCGCGACCGCGCGCACCTGCGGCGAGGCGCCGTCGTCCGCGGCCAAGTCCATCAGGCGCGTGACGACGAGCGACTGCACGGCGCGCTCGACGGCCGCGTGGTACTCGTCGCGCGGCGCGGCCGAGCGCCAGGTGCGCGCGACGAGCGCGTCCACCACGTCACGGAAGTCCGGGTTCGCTTTGTCGAGCGCGTGGAACTGTATGAGGCGCGCGGCGCGGCGCGGCTCAAGCAGGCGCGAGACGGCGAGGTCGGCGGCGACGACGGCCGCGGCCACGGGGTCGAAGGCCGGGTCGGTGCGCTTCGCGAAGAGTTCCTGCGTGCCGCCCTCGTAGCCGAACGCGCGCGGCGGAATCAGTCGGAGTATCCGCGGCGGCACCGCCAACTCTTCCGCCCTGACCGTGTCGAGCACGGCGGCGAGCGCCTCGCGCTGGCGCGCGGCCGGGACTATGCTTTGCACCTCGGCCGGGCTCGTCCCGCCCGCCGCGGTCTTCACCGCGTAGGTGTAGTAGAGCCCGCCGACCGTCTTGACCGCCGCCTGAAGCTGGTAGCGATGGTGAAGGTAGAGCGGCAGGAGCTTCGCTTCGAGCAGCGAGAGCGGCGTGCCCGCCGGCACGTTCGCGAGCCCGAACTGCCGGAGCGCGATGCGCCGCACCTCCATCTCGTGGCGGAGCATGGCGACCGGGTCGGCGCCGTTGTCCCAGAGGTTCGCGAGCGGGTGCGCCGCGCCCGCCGGCCGCGCGTCGTCGTCCGAGATGAAGAGCATGCCGGCCTTCACCCCTTCCGTTAAGACCTTCTCAAGCTCGGCCGCCTCGTCGGCGCCCGGCGCGAACTGCGCGTAGGCGTACGTGATGGCGAACTTGTCGTAGGCGCCGACGCCGGCGGCGTACGCGTTCGAGAGGTCGAGCCGTCCGTTCCTTATCTCGACGAGCGGCGCCGGGTAGTCCATCACGGAGGCGCGGCCGTAGGTGCTCGCGGCGAAGTTGTGCGCGAGGCCGAGCGTGTGCCCGACCTCGTGCGCGGCGAGCTGCCGTATGCGCGCGAGCGACATCCGCGCCGAGTCGTTCGAAGGGTCGAGCTGCGCGAGGTACTCCGCGTCGTCGCCGCCGCCCGCGCCCAGCTCGCACGCGGAACCGGACGCGCCCCGCGTCTCGTCCCCGAAGACGGGGATGAGGCCCGTGCCCAGAAGGTAGTCCTGCCGGATGCGCAGGCTGCCGAGCGTGACGTTGCCCTTGATGATCTCGCCGGTGCGCGGGTCGATGATGCCCCCGCCGTACGACCAGCCGCGCGAGGAGCGGTGCACCCAGTTAATCATGTTGTAGCGCGCGTCCATCGGGTCGGCGTCGGGCGGGAGCAGCTTGACCTGGAAGGCGTCGCGGAAGCCCGCGGCCTCGAACGCCCGCGCCCACCACGACGCGCCCTCGACGAGCGCGCCGCGGATGGGCTCGGGCGCGCCCGGGTCTACGTAGTAGACGACCGGCTCGACGGGGTCGGAGAGGGCCGCCCGCGGGTTCTTCTTCTCAAGGCGGTGGCGGACGATCCAGCGCTTCTCGATGGGCTCGGTGAAGGGCGAGGCGTAGTCGTAGAACTCGACGGCGTTGACGCCGACGCGCGGGTCGAGCCCGCGCGGCCTGTAGTTGTTGTCGGGCAGCTCGACGAGCGAGTGGTGCTGGCGCACGGTGATGGACTGCGGCGCCGGCACGGTCTCGCGCACGAGCTGGCCGGCGCCGCCTTCGGTCGTGAAGGTGAGCGTCGTCTCGACCTCCGTGTTCTTGGGGAAGGCTTTGGTGCGCGGCAGGTAGAGGGCGCTGCGCGACTCGTCGAGCCGGTACTGCCCCTGGTTCGACTCGCGCAGGCGGCCCGTGACGCCGTGCGCGTCGCGGAGGAAGAAAGGGGTCGCGTCCACGAGTACGCGCGCGCCCTCGGCCGCCTCGACCGTAAAGCCCCAGACGACGGAGCGCGCGAAGGACTCTTCGACGGCGCGCCGCTCGGCCGCGTCCGGCGTGATGGCGCGGTAGCGCTGCGGCGGCTCGACGAGGAGTAGTTTCGGGCCGACGCGCTCGAAGTGTACGACGCGCGTGTCGCCGAGCTGCCCGCGGTCGAGCCCCAGAGGGTTCGAGCCGACGCCCGTCGGCAGAGAGACCTGGTAGAGGAACGGCGAGTCGAAGCGCGAGATTTCCAGCAGGAGCTTGCCCGACTCGGCGTCCCAGTAGACGGGGAAGTAGCCGTCGAGCTTTTGCAGCCCGCGCGTCAGCTCCGCGAAAGACTTGCGCCCCTGCCGCTCCTGCGCCGCCGCGGGCGCGAGCGAGAGGAAGATGATGGAGAGTGAGATGAAGAGATGTCGCATGGGGTCACTCGTTTTCGATTGAGCTTGAAGGAGAAGACTTTTAACACGGAGACACGGAGGCACAGAGACACGGCTTGATGACTTATTGCTTGTAGCTGTGTCTCTGTGCCTCCGTGCCTCCGTGTTGAATCTGGACGCGACGGGCGCGCGCCGCGTTCTTGTAGACGACGCCGCCCTTCATGACGAAGACGACGCGGCGGACGGCCGTGATGTCTTTCAAAGGGTCGCCGTCGAGCGCGATGATGTCGGCCTCGAAGCCGGGGGCGATGGAGCCCAGACGGTCGCCCAGCCCCAGCGCCTCCGCCCCGAGCGAGTTGGCCGAGACGAGCGCCGCCGACGGTTCGACGCCGCAGTCGCGCACGCGCTCGACGAACTCCTCGGCGTTGCGCCCGTGCGCGCCCGCCAGCGCGTCGGTGCCGAAGACGATCTTCAGCCCCGGAGTCTTCGACGCGCGCCGCATGAATTCGCGGTACATCGGGATTAAGGACTCCATCGGCGCGAACCCCTCCGCGGAGTCCGGGTAGCCGGGCGTGCCGGCGAACCTCTCCCGGTGGAGTAGATAGTTCTCCCAGACGAGCCCGGCCTGCGGGTCGAGGTAGGTGCCGCGGGCGGCCATCAACTTCAGGTCGTCGTCGGACGCCAGTACGCCGTGCTCGACCTCCGTGCAGCCCGCCAGGGCCGCGGCCCGGGCGGCCTCTTTGTATGCGTGGACGAGCGTGCGCAAACCCTGACGCTTCGCCTCGTCGCAGGCGGCTTCGAGCTGCTCCCGCGAGAGCATCAGCTCGGGCCGCCGGGCGCTGTAGTTGAGGAAGATTTTAATCACGTCCGCGCCCGCCCCCTTCTGCCTGCGGACGAAGGCGCGGATTTCGTCGGGCGTGCCGGTCTGCTCGCCGCGCCCCATCAGCGGCTCGACGGCCGTCAGGATGCGCGGGCCGGGGAGCGTGCCCCGCGCGATGGCGTCGCGCAGCGGCACGTCGGTCGGCGAGCCGACGCTCTGCACGGTCGTGAAGCCGGCCGACAGAGTCAGCCACGCGTTCGACGCCGCGCGGTAGGCGGCCTCCTGCGTCGTCTCCGACGCGCCCGCGTTCTTGCCGTCTTTGCCGAAGCTCCAGGTGAGGTGGACGTGCGCGTCGATCCAGCCGGGCATGACGGTCAGGCCGCGCAGGTCGTAGTCCACCGGGCCGGCCTTCGGGTCTACCCGGACAATCTTCGAGCCCTCGACGACGACCCGCGTGTTGCGCAACACGCGGCCGCGCCCGTCGAGCAGCACGTCCGCCGCGATGACGAGGCGCGACTCCGGCGCGGGCGTCTGCGCGCGCGCCGACTGCGCCGCGGCGCAGACGACAAAGACGCAGAGGACACACAGGATAAACTTCAAGGGTCGCATCGTCGCAGTTGAGTCGTGTCCGCGACCGGGTCAGAACCCCCCGCGGTAGCGGGCGGGCCTTTGTAAATCGTTACCTCCGAGTCGCAAAGGCCCACCCGCTACCGCGGGCGGTTCTGACCTTTGTTACAAAGCGAGCGCCGGAAGTCCCGCCGCGCGGAGTTGCGCGTTGACCGACGCGACGTCCTTCGCCTTCAGCTCGTCCCAGGCCGTCAGCGCTTCGCGGAGGCGGCGTTGGAGGTCTGCGGCGGCCGCGGCGGCCTGCGTCGTCGGCGCGGCGTCGGCCTGTTGCAAGACGCCGTAGAGCGTCGCGAGCTGAGCGTGGAGCTGGTTGAAGTCCGGCGGCGCGGGCGTCACGCCGGCCGCCCCGCCTTCGAGCGCGGCGGCCTTCTTGTCGAGCGCCGCCAGCGCGTCGCCCAACGCCGGCGGGAGGGCGGCCCCGCGCGCGCGCAGGTTAACGACGTGCGCCCTTATCTTCTTGAGGCCGGCGAGCGCGTCGAAGGTCTGCGTCATCCCTTCGGCCGCCTGCGCGGAGAGCGCGAACTGCTGTTCGAGTCCGGCGCGCGGCGTCTTGACGCGCGGGTCCATCTCGACGCGGAGCGTGCGGCTCTGGGTCTTGCCCGCGGCCGTCAGTTTCAGCGTGTACTCGCCGGGCAGCACCGCGGGGCCGAGCGGGTGGCGCGGCGTGTCGCGGTAGATGGCGGAGATGGGGAACTCGCGCCGCAAGGCCCTCGGCTCCGGGTAGTGCAAGTCCCACACGAAGCGCTGCATGCCGGACGAGGCGGGCAGGACGCGCGGCGGGCGAACCCAGTAGGTCGGGTGGGTCAGCTCCTTCTCGTCCACGAAGTCGGGGCGGTCGTCGCTGCGGAAGCGGCGGACGAGCCCGCCCTTGCGGTCGAAGATTTCGAGGACGACGGGCGTCGCCGAATCGGCCTTCAGGTAGTAGTTGACGACGGCGCCGTCGGGCGGGTTCTGCCCCGCGGGCTCTTCGGGCGGGAGCGGCGTGTCGGTGTTGACGCTGCGCCGGACGCGGTAGGCGGTCTGCGGCGCGAAGAGGAAGGAGTCGGAGGCGGCAACACTCCCGTCGATCTGCCGGAGCGGCGTGATGTCGTCGAGAATCCAGAAGGAGCGGCCGTGCGTGCCGACGACGATGTCGTCCCGGTGGACGACGAGGTCGCGGATGGAGGTCGCGGGCATGTTCAGGCGGAGCGGCTGCCAGTCGTCGCCGTCGTTGAACGAGACGTAGACGGCGCGCTCCGTGCCCGCGAAGAGCAGACCCTTCCGCACGGGGTCTTCGCGCACGGCGTTGACGGGGTCGTTCGGCAGACCTTTAACGATCTCCGTCCAGGTCTTCCCGCCGTCGTGCGTGCGGTAGACGTGCGGGCGCAGGTCGTCGAGGCGGAAGCGGTTGACGGCGGCGTAGGCCGTCTGTTCGTCGAAGTGGCCGGCGTCGATGATGGAGACCTTGCTCCAGGAGGTCAGGGCGGGCGGCGTGATGTTCTTCCAGGTCTTGCCGCCGTCGCGCGTGATGTGGATGAGCCCGTCGTCCGTGCCGGCCCAGACGGTGTTCACGTCCCTGTGCGAAGGCGCGACCGTGTAGATGACGCCGCGGCGCGGCATCGTCGCCATGTCGGGCTTGCGGTAGACGCCGATGGACTCGGGGACGTCGTAGCTCTCGCGCGTGAGGTCGGGGCTGATGACCTCCCAACTGTTGCCGCCGTTCGTCGTCTTAAAGAGGACGTTGCCGGCGTAGAAGAGCACGCGCGGGTCGGCGGGCGAGAAGAGGACGGGCG
This sequence comes from Pyrinomonadaceae bacterium, assembly GCA_036389235.1. Classification (GTDB taxonomy): domain Bacteria; phylum Acidobacteriota; class Blastocatellia; order Pyrinomonadales; family Pyrinomonadaceae; genus QHXN01. Next base: position 16,087 of record DASVQJ010000176.1, read on the forward strand.
CGGTTCGCAGGAAACGGTACTTGCCGCTGCGCACGGCCTCGGGCGCCACCTGGACGACCTGCCCCGTCGTCTTGTCGAAGCGCGAGAGCTTGCCGCCGTAGACGAGGTTGGGGTTCAGAGGGTCCGCGGCGACGTAGCCGTACTCTTCGGCGCCGACGGTGCGCCAGTCGCGGAAGGTGATGGCGCCGTTGTCGCCGCGGCTGGTCGTGCCGACCGAGCCGCTCTCCTGCTGGCCGCCGTAGACCCAGTAGGGGAACTGGTCGTCGGTCGAGACGTGGTAGAACTGCGCGGTCGGCTGGTTGTACCAACTGCTCCAGGTGCGCCCGCCGTTGACGGTGATGGTCGCGCCCTGGTCGGTGGCGAGCAGGACGATCTGCGGGTTCTCGGGGTTGATCCAGATGGTGTGGTAGTCGTCGCCGCCCGGCGCCCCCTTCCACGCGTGGAAGGTCACGCCGCCGTCGGCGGACTTGTAAGACGAGGTGTTGCCCGCGTAGACCACGTCGGGGTCGCGCGGGTCTACTTTGAGTTCGGCGAAGTCGCTGCCGCGGCCCCACACGCGCACCTCGTCGTTCGTGCGCCGCCAGCTCTCGCCCGCGTCGTCCGAGCGGTAGACGCCGCCGAGCTGCGGCGAGTCGACGTTGGCATACATGCGTTTCGGGTCACTCGGCGCAACGGCGATGCCGATGCGCCCGAGCCCCTGCTCGAAGGTCGGCAGGCCCTTCGTCAACTGCCGCCACGTCGTCCCGCCGTCGGTCGACTTGAAGAGGCCGCTCCCCGGCCCCTGCCACGAGCCGTTCTCCCAGGGGCCTTGCCGCGCCTGCCACATCACGGCGTAGACGGTGCGCGCGTTCGACGGGTCGAAGGCGAGCGCGATGGCGCCGGTGTTCTCGTCCTTGTAGAGAATCTTCTCAAACGTCTTCCCGCCGTCGGTCGAGCGGAAGACGCCGCGCTCCTCGTTGGGGCCGTAGGGGTGGCCGAGCACGGCGACGTAGAGGCGCTCGGGGTCGCGCGGGTCGACGATGATGGAGCCGATCTGCTGGCCGTCGCGCAGGCCGAGGTGCTGCCAGGTGCGCCCGCCGTCGGTCGATTTATAGATGCCGTCTCCGGTCGAGAGGTCGGGTCGCTGCAAGCCTTCGCCGCTGCCGACGTAGACGGTGTCGGGGCGCGAGGGCGCGACCGCGAGGGCGCCGATGGAGCCGGTCGGCTGCTCGTCGAAGACGGGCGCCCATGTGTGGCCGTAGTCGTCGGTCTTCCAGACGCCGCCGTTGTTGACGCCGACGTAGAAGACGTTGGGGCGGCCGGGGACGCCCGTCGCGCCGACGGTGCGCCCCGCGCGGAAGGGGCCGATCATGCGCCAGCGCATCGACTGGTAGAGCCGCCCGTCGAACTGCTGCGCGGGGGCCGCGAGGGCGGCGAAGATGATGATGAAGGCCGGCAGGACGCGGCGCGTCAGGGTCACGTGTTATCTCCTCTTCGACTTGCGTGTGGCGTGACGGGCGTTTCACCACGGAGGCACAGGGGGCTCAGAGGTTGCACAGAGTAATTCAACCCTCTGTGCCGTCTCCGTGTTCTCTGTGTCTCTGTGGTTAACGAACCTGCCGCCACTCTCAAGCAACGATTACAAAACTCCTCACCCGAACCCGCGGAACGGCATGTCGCCGCCGCGGCGCAGCCAGTTGTCTTCGGGGTAGCGCGCGGCCTCCTCGACGACGTGGAGCGTGTAGGCGTGGCGCGAGCGCGGGCTGCGGTTGGCGCGGCTCAGGTGCGGGAGCAGCCCGTGGAGCAGGACGAGCGCGCCCTTCTTCACTTCCAGAGGCACGAGCCCTTCGTCCGGCCAGGGGCTCTCGTCGTAAGTCTCGAAGCGCGTGCCGCCGCCTCCGGCGCGCAGGAAGCGCGACTTCAGCCCCCGGCGGTGCCCGCCCGCGAGCGCCCACAGGCAGCCGTTCTCCGTCGTCGCGTCTTCGAGCGCGAACCAGAGCCCCGTCACGGTCAAAGGCTCGGTGTAGAGGAAGGTCGCGTCCTGGTGGCACGCCACCTCGCCGCCGATGCGCGGCTGCTTGAAGATGTACATCGACTGCACGAGCAGCGGGCGCGCGTAGCCGAGCGAGCCGGCGAGGGACTTGAGTGCCGGGGTCCGCGAGAAGTCTTCGAAGACGGGGTCGAGGTCGTGCAGGGCGTGGCCGATCTTGTTTATCGCCCGCGCCTTCTCCTTCAAGAGCCGCCCGTCGGCGCCGAACGCGTCCTCCTCGAAGAAGAAGCGCACCCTGTCGCCCGACCCCAGAAAATACTCGTCGCTCCTGCGCGTCTGCTCGCGGGTCGTGAAGACGGAGAGGACTTCGCCCGGCTCGAACGCCTCGACCAGCTCGCAGGCGCGCGCGCGCAGGCGGTCGCACTCCGAGGGCGCGACGAACTCCTCCAGCACGAGGAACCCGTCGCGCTCGTAGGCCGAGAGTTGTTCGGGCGTGAGCATCGGTTAAGAATTTGGAATTTCGAATTTCGAATTTGAAATTGTTCTCACCTCCCGCGCGAAGCGTTCTGGACGAAGCCGGCGGCGTCGCGCTTGAGCTGCGCGAGCGAGGTCTGGTCGATGTACATCATGTGGCCGGCCTCGTAGAAGGTCGTGGTGACGCTGCCGCGCAAGGAGGGGTCGAGCGCCATGTGGCGCAGCGTGTACTCGGCCGCGAAGTAGGGCGTCGCGAGGTCGTAGTAGCCCGAGGCGACGAAGAGCTTCATGTAGGGGTTCTTGGCGAAGGCGCTGCGGAGCGCCTCGCTCACGTCGGCGTAGGCGTTGTCGGAGCCGAAGTCCCAGCGGCCGACGCCGCCGCCGAGGATGAAGTATTCGAGGTCGGAGCGGAAGCCCAGCTCCGCCCGCACGTACTGGTTGAAGGTCGCCGTGTAGGGCGGGCGGATGGCGGCCATGCTCGGGTCGAAGTCGGGCGTCTCGGAGGCGGCCGAGGCGTCGATGCCCTTGAAGCGCCCGTCGAGGCGGCCGACGGTGCGCCTCTGGTCGCGCAGAAGCTCCTTGTCGAAGCGCTGAATCTCGACGCGCAGGTCGCTGTTGTCGATGAAGGTCTTGCTGAGCCCCGTGTAGCGGTTGAGGCGGTCGATGACCTCCTGCCGCTCGGCCTGCGTGAGCCGGTCTCCCTTCGCCAGCGCGACGGTGTAGTCGGTCGCGGCCCACCGCTCGACCTCTTCCAGGAGGCGGCGCAGGTCTGTGCCCTGCACGTCCGCGGGCAGCCGCTTGTGATACCACGCGATGGCGGCGTAGGTCGGGAGGAAGAGCACGTAGGGCAGGTCGTTCCCCCTGGCGAAGCGCGCCGTCTGGAAGTTCATGATGGTCGAGACGAGCATCACGCCGTTGAAGGCGATGCCGCGCTCGACGAGGTAGCCGGACAGCCCTGCGGCGCGCGTCGTGCCGTAACTCTCGCCGACGAGGAAGAGCGGCGAAGTCCAGCGGCCGTTCTTGACGAGGTAGAGGCGTATGAACTCGCCGACCGACTGGATGTCGCCCTGGAGGCCGAAGTACTTGCTCGCCAGCTCGGGCTTCGCGGCGCGGCTGTAGCCGGTGCCGACGGGGTCGATGAAGACGAGGTCGGTGAAGTCGAGCCAGGTGTGCTCGTTGTCCACGAGCTGGAAGGGCGGCGGCGGCATCGCCCCGTCGGGCATCATCTGCACGCGGCGCGGGCCTAAAGCGCCGAGGTGGAGCCAGACGGAGGAGGAGCCGGGGCCGCCGTTGAAGGAGAACATCAAAGGGCGCTGCGCCGGGTTGCTCACGCCGTCGAGCGTGTAGGCCATGTAGAAGATGCGCGCCTCGGTCTCGCCCGCGGCCGACTTGAGCGGCATGACGCCGGTCGTCACCGTGTAGCGCAGCGAGCGCGAGCCGACCCGTATCTCGTGCCGCGTGACGGAGGGCGGGCCGTCGGTCGTCGCGGCGTCGCGCTCGCCCGGCGTCGGGGACGGGGTCGGGCCGGCGGGGCGCTGCGCGCCCTGCGGGGCGGCGGGGCCGGGCTGCGCGGCGGGCGGCGTCTGGTTCGCGGGCGGAGCCTGCGCGGCGGACGGCGTCTGCGCCGGGGTCGCCTCCTGCGGCGGCGCGGGCGTCTGAGCCGCGGCCGGCGCCGCCGCCGCGAGGCAGAGCGCGAACAGGAGCGTGAGCTTGCCGATGGAACTTCCCCCCGCGCGGCGGGGGTGTGCGTGGCCTCGCATCTGTGCGTGTAGTCCTCCGGTCGGAATGGTTGTTCAGGTTAAGTCGCGGACTGGGCCGCTGTCAAAACGTTCGCGGGCGGTAAAAGTTTCAGCGCGCGGCGTGCTCAGACGCGGACGGCGTCGCGGCGGCCTTCGAGGTAGTGGAGCCAGAGCAGGCGCGCGGCGACGGCGCGCAGGGGGCGCCAGGGTTCCGCGAGCGCGTCCAGCTCGGCCGCGCCGGGGCGCGCGGGCAGGCGCTTGACCTGCTGCGCGGCGAGTTGGAGCGCGAGGTCGCCCGCGGGCCACGCGTCCGGGCGCAGCAGCGCGCGCAGCAGGTAGATTTCGGCCGTCCACGCGCCGACGCCTTTGAGTCGCACCAGCTCGGCGCGCGCTTCGTCGTCGCCCAAAGATGCGAGCCGCGGCAAGTCCAGCTCGCCTTCGATGACCGCGCGCGCGAGGAGGCGGCAGTAGAGCGCCTTCTGCCGGCTGAAGCCGAAGGCGCGCAGTTGCGCGTCGTCGAACTTGAGGAAGTTTTCGGGCGTGACCGCCGACGCGGCCGCGCGCAGGCGCTCGAAGGCCGCGAGCGCGGAGGCGAGCGAGACCTGCTGTTCGAGTATCGTGAGGACGAGGGTGGCGAAGCCCTCCTCGCGCCCCCACACGGGCGGCGTGCCGTAAGCGCGCGCGACGCGCGCGAGGTCGGGGTCAATTTCCGACAGCGCCCTCACGCCGCGGGCGAGCGACGCGCGCGTCAACCTCCTCGGATGCATCGCCGAAGCTTATCACCAAAAGTAGGCAGTAGGGGCCGGTTTAAGAAGCCATCGCCCCGGAGGGGGGGGATGTTTATAGCTCACGGCTGAATTAAACCACCAGGCTCCGTAGGAGCGGCATGTTTGCAGACGGGTGCGGGCACTCCGTGGGAGCAGACAGGTCAGTACCGCCCGCGGTAGCGGGCGGGCCTGTGTCACCCTGCCCGGTCGGCTGGCAACGGCCCCCCCGCTACCGCGGGCGGTACTGACCCGGTCGCGTCCGCACCCTTCTGCGAACCGCTCTAAACATCGAGCCCCTTCGGGGCTCAATCTCTTAACTGCCTACTGCCATCTGCCTGCTGCCTACTTCTCTTCCGCTTCCGCGCGCAGGCCGAGGCGCATGGCGTCGAAGGCGGGGAGGCGCGCGGGCGCGGGCATCGGCGGGGCGGCGCCGCGCGCGGAGAACCAGATGGCCTCGTTGAGGACGCGCGGGTCGGCCATGTCCGCGTGCTCGATGTCCTGCTCGGCGGTGCGGCGCATCCAGTAGAGCGCGGCGGCGTCGCGCGCCTCCGCGGTGACGAGGTTGTCGGGCGCGAGCGCGGGCAGCAGCGCCCTGTAAGGGCGGAGGTCTGCCTCGCGCCGGAAGATGTCCACGGGGACGGCCGTCGCGTCGAGCAGGTTCAAAGGCTCCATGCCGAGCAGAAGCTCCAGCGTGCGTATGAAGCTCACGGTGTTGTGGAACTCGTGGACGAGCGCGCCGGGCCGGTTGTAGGCGCTGATGAGGAGCGCGACCGAGCGGTGGCAGTCCACGTGGTCGGGGCCGTCCTGCGCGTCGTCCTCGACGACGAAGACGGCCGTGTCCTTCCAGTAGGGGCTGTCGGAGACGGCCTCGACCAGGCGGCCGAGCGCGTAGTCGTTATCGGCGACGTAGAACTGCGGCGTGGGCCGGCCGGCGTGGAGCCCGTCGGTGTGGTCGTTCGGGAGCCTGACGATGGAGAAGTTCGGGAGCGTCGTCCCCCGCCCCGCCTCGCGCGCGGCGACGAAGCCGCGGAACTCTTCGAGCCAGACGGAGAGGCGCGAGTAGCCGCGCAGACGCGCGTCGGAATGTTGGGGACTGACGAGCGGGTCGAGCGTGCCTCCCGACTCGCGCGCGGCGCGGTAGGAATCGACCGTGAAGGCGTCCGGCGTCTGCATGTTGAAGTTGCGGAAGGTCGGGCTGTGGTGGCCTTCGAGCGAACGCTTCGTCGGGACGGCCGAGACCGTCGGCGTGAGGTCGGGGTAGGACTTCCCTCTGTTAGTCCTGAGCGAGACCACGTCGGCCTCGGAGAGCGTGCCGACGAACTCGCCGTAGTTGCGGTAGGTGAGCCCCGAGCGCGCCGCGGCGTCCCAGAGGTAGAGCGTCTCGGGCTCGGTCACGTCGCGCCGGCCGTGGAGGTACGGGACGTAGCGGCGGAAGAAGTCGGCCATCTCCTCCGCCCCGGCGTCGGGCGCGAAGGCGGGCGGCGCGTCCGCCTTCGCGCCGATGTTGGGCATGCGGTTGAAGCCCTCGTAGTCGTACGTGCGCCCGCGGCCGGAGTAGTCCCAGCGGTAAGCCTTGTCGAGGTAGTCGGTCGAGAAGGCGGCCGTGGACCGGTTGTGGCCGTCGGGGCTCGCCTCGGCGTTGACGAAGAAGCGGTCGAAGAGCCCGAAGCGCAGGGCCAGGGCGCGGTGATTGGGCGCGACGTTCTGCGGCTCGCCCTTCCGCGTGCGCGCGGCCTCGCCCGCGCCGAAGATGGCGATGGACGGGTCGCCGTCGGCGCGCGTGCCGTCGCCGGAAGTCTTCAGGTCGCCGAAGACCTGGTCGTAGGTGCGGTTCTCCTTGATGACGTAGATGATGTGTTTGATGGGCGAGCGGCCGCCGAAGAGTTCGCGCCTCTCGGCCCCGACGAGGTTGTTGTTGCGCATGACGCCCTGCGTGTAGCGCACCAGCTCACGCTCCGTGGGCTCGGGCAGGGCGGAGAGGTTGCCTGCGACGAGCGGGATGCTGTACTGCCCGCCGTGATTGCCGTGCCCCGTGCCAAGGGGGAAGCGCGCGTTCGGCATGTTCGGCGCGCGGCCGGAGTTGTCCACGACCGCCGAGGAGTTGGCGAAGCCCGTCCCCTTCCCGTTGCCGACGAAGACCGTGCCGTTTGCGACCGCGACGGCCGAAGGGTACTGCCCCGTGGGGATGAAGCCGCGCACGACCGAGCGTCCGTCGTCGCGCCCTTCGCGTTCTTCGCGTTCGGCGCCCCCGCCCTTCTTTCTCCTCTCGACACCCCCGCGCGCGGCGTCGGAGAGGGTGACGACGGCGACGGAGTTGCTGTGCGCGTTGGCGACGTAGAGCGTGCGGCCGTCTTCGGAGAGCGCGAGCCCTTCGGGGCTTGAGCCGAGGCGCGCGCCTTCGGCGAGGCGGACGCCGACGCGCTCGACCTCGCGGTCTGTCCTCGTGTCGATGACCGAGACGCTGTCGTCGTTCGAGTTGACGACGTAGAGCCGCGACCCGTTCGGGCTGAGTTTCAACGCCGTCGGGTGCCTTCCCACCGGCACGTACGAGACACGGCCTTTGCCGCCCCCGAAATCGACGACCGCCACCGACTCGTCGTTCCAGCACGACACGTAGACCTTCCGCGCGAGCGCGGCCACGTCGTAAGGGTAGACGAGATAACCCAGGCCCCCTGCGGGCGCGTGCGTCGTGGGCGGGGCGACTCCCTGCCGGTCTTTCCGCCCCGCGAGGTCGATGCGTTCGAGCGCCTTCTCACCTTTCAGGTTGCGGACGACGCCGAGGCTGTCGCCGAGGTTGTTGGCGACGTAGAGCGTCTCGCCGTCGGGCGAGAGCGCGAGCCCCGCCGGGTAGACGGCCGCGCGCCCGCCGTTGTAACGCGGGTCGGGGGCGCGCGCGGCGAAGCCGCTCACGTCCACGGAGCGCGCCTCGACCTTCGTGTCTGGGCCGTCCGAGCCGGGGCCGATCGGCTTCGCGCTCTTCGGGTCGAAGGCGAACGCCCAGACCTTGTTCTCGAACCCGCCCGAGACGTAGAGCGTGTGGAGGCCCCCGCGTTCCGCGCGCGGCGAGAAGACCGCGCCGACGTTCGCGCTCTGCGGCTCGGGGAAGTAGACGTTCTGCGTGACGGCCGGCGGGCGCAAAGAGAGGTCGATGACGGAGAGCGACTGCTGCCCCTTGTTCGACGCCGCGTCGAACTGCACGCCGTAGCCGCTGTTCACGACGACGAGGAACCGGCCGCCGCCCCCCGGCCCGAGCCGGTCGGGGCTGCGCACGAAGTTGACGGGCAGAGCGCCCACGGCCGGGAGGCCCGTCGTCGAATCCTTCAAGAGCGAGCCGGCGGGCGTGATGTGGCGCCCTTCGGAGGCGGGTTGATTCTTAACGCTGATGTCCGCGGAAGAGTTGACGAGTCCGAGCGCCGCGGCCGACAGGGCGACGGCGGCGGCGAGCACGAGAGCGCGCGCGGGCGGTGCGCGGCGGCGGGCGGGGCGGTTCATATCTCTCCCGTGGGCTTCACCTCAGTGCCGCAGCCCTTTGGACGCGCCGGCCGCGAGCGCCGACGCGAGAAAGCTCCTGCGATCCGTCGAAAGGTTCATGCGCCCCGGAGTTTATAGAAAGAAGGCGCGGTTGCGAAGATAAATTTTAAGGTAGGGGCAGTTGTTACCGGCGTCCTGTTTAGAGTGAAGGGCGTTTAACCACGGAGGCACAGAGTACGCAGAGGGGGCACAGAGTAATTCAACCCTCTGTGTATCCTCCGTGTCCTCTGTGCCTCTGTGGTTAACGAATCTCCCGCCACGACTCAAGGCCCGCGTAGTTACTCAACTTACCCCGACTCCCCCGCCGTCACGGTCTATTTATAGGCAAAGCAGCGCGGGATTTCGGATTTGTTGTTAGCGAAACAGGTAAAAATTATGCCGGTTTGTGTAAAGTTTCTACGGTACTCCGAAAAATTCCGCGGATACACTAAAAGTCTGCACGACATTATGAATAATCTACAGCTTCTCGGAAAAATTCCCGGATGTTGCGACCCGCGTATACGTTTTCAGCCATGCGCCGCCTGATTCTGCTCTTTAATTTTTCGATACCGCGAAACATTCTTTCAAAATGCTCTTCGCGTATACGTTTTCATTAATGCGCGACGGGATTTTGCTTTTCCCGCGCGCGATTCTGCATTTTATTCTCGGGATTAGCTCTTCACCCCGCGCAAACTGCCGACCGCACACACGAATTGCCCTCCCCGAACGCGCCGGAAGAAGTTTATGGCGGCCTGGAGACGAGTGTTACTGAAAAAGAGGCGAGGCTGGTTGGGTTATGGCCTTTAAAGCTGTGTCTTTGTGTCTCTGTGGTTAATTCTCTGAGTTTATTCGTCCGGGTGACAATTGCTTAAAGCTCCTCGAACTCCGTGGCGCGTGCGACGATCTTTTCCTGACGAAATCGGCGTTCCAAATCCCCGCGGTACTCACGCCACCACGCGCGGTCTAACCCTTCGGCCATCACCTCGAAGATGACGACGCGGTCGCGGCTCTCGCCGCCGCCCTCGCGCCACACGCCGTCGCCGGGCGAACGTCGGAAGGCCGTCACGCCCCCGAAGCGCGCCGCCAGTTCCTCGCTCACGCGGTCGTACTCCCCGGCGCCGAAGCGCCGCCCCTCGTTGTCGTAGAGCGGAAGAAGTATCTCGACGAGAAACATGGTAAGAAGGTGATGAGTGATAAGTTATAAGAAAGAAGCGGGCGGGCCTTGTTCTTTCTTATCACTCATCACTCATCGCTCATCACTTACGAGCTACCTCCGCGGTCTCACGGTGAGGAACGTCGAACCCTCGTTGCCGCGCGTGACGAGGAGGAGGACGGGGCGTTCGCCCGCGGCCTCGACCGCGGAGCGTAGGTCTTCGGGTGATTTAACCGGCTCGCGGTTCGCCTGCTCGATTAAATCCCCCTGCCGGAGCCCCGCGTCGGCCGCGGGGCCGGACGGGTCTACTTCCGTGACGACGAGCCCCTCCCTGTCGGTGGGCAGTCGCAGGCGCGTCGCGAGTTCCGGCGTGAGCGGCGCCACGTTGATGCCCAGTTTGCCGCCGCCCTCGCCCTGTTCGCCGCCGCCGCCCCCTTCGCCGCCGCGCGCGCCCGCGTTGTTCGCCGCCAGCTCGCCGACCGTGATCTTAAACTCCTGCTCGCGCCCGTCGCGCAGAATGGTGAGCGTAACGTCCGTGCCCGGCTGCGTCGCGGCGACGTGGTTGCGCAGTTCGTTGGCCTCGTTGACGGCCGCGCCGTTGAAGGCCGTAATCACGTCGCCACGGCGCAGGCCCGCCTTGTCCGCCGCGCTCCCGCTTTGTACGGAGCCGATGATGACGCCCTTCACTTCTTTCAGGTTAAGGCTCTGCGCGATGTCCTCCGTCACGGCCTGAACGACGACTCCGAGCTGCCCGCGACGTACGCGCCCCTTGTTGATGAGCTGTTCCGTGACGGTGCGCGTCATGTTCGAGGGGATGGCGAAGCCTATGCCGATGTTGCCGCCCGACGGGCTGAGTATCTGCGAGTTGATGCCGATTAGCTCCCCCGAGGTGCTGACGAGCGCCCCGCCGGAGTTACCCTGATTAATCGCCGCGTCGGTCTGGATGAAGTCCTCGAAGCTGCCGTCGGAGAGGCCGGTGTAGCGACCTTTTGCCGAGACGATGCCGGAGGTCACGGTCTGGCCGACGCCCAGAGGGTTGCCGACGGCGAGCACCACGTCGCCGACTCTCACCTTGTCGGAGTCGCCGAGCGTGAGCACGGGCAGGTCTTTCGCCTCCACCTTGAGCACCGCGAGGTCGGAGGGCTGGTCCGTGCCGACGAGTTTGGCGGATTCCGTGCGTCGGTCTGTGAATTCGACCGTTATCTGCTCCGCGCCGTCGACGACGTGGTGGTTTGTGACGATGTAGCCGTCGGGACTGATGACGACGCCCGAACCGAGCGCGCGCTGGCGCGGCGCGGGCGGCTGTTCCTGCTGCGGCTGGCGACCGCCGAAGAAATCGCGCAAGCTCGGGTCGTCCAGGAACGGGTGCTGGCGCGGCGTGCGCGACTGGCGCTCGGCGCGGATGGTGACGACGGCCGGCGCGACGCGCGCGACCACGTCGGCGTAAGAGTTGTGCTCGACGTTGGGCGCGCCGGGCGGCGGCAGCGTGAAGTTACCCTGCCGCTCCGAAGGCTGCTCCTGCCGCTGCTCCGCCCAGCGGCGGCACCCCGCGAGCGCGAAGGCGAGGGCGAGAACGATGACGAACGCGCTGAATGTTCTTCTCATAATCATGCCTCTCTTAAAAAAATCGTCCGGCGCCGCGCGGCCCGTGCCCCGCGCACACAGATTCTACGAACCATTCGGCGAAGGGGTTTCTTCCGCCGCTTATTTAACAACTACTCCGCCGCCGAAGCAAAACCCCCGCGCGACCCGGCGAGTTCACAGCCCGTTTATATTGTGTGCTTATACCAGCTTGCTGAATGGGATAAGGCGTCCGAAGCCGGGAGCGCGGGCATCCCTGCCCGCCGAAGCGTGCTTAAGCTCGCTTAGCCGTGAAGCGCTATCTCTCGACGTGGAGATTTAAAGTTTCACGGCCTTCGCGCTGACGCGCTCACGGCGGGCAGGGATGCCCGCGCTCCCGGCGCAGAGTTTTTATTTGACCGCCGCCAGTTGGTCGATGCGGGCGCGGACGGAGGTGGCGAGGAGGCGCACCTCTTCGTCGGTGTAGTTGGCCGCGCGGAAGGCGTCTTCGAGCTGCTTGTCGGAGAGGCGCGAAAGGATGCCGGCGAGCCACTGCGCGTCCTCGACCGTGATGTCCTGCATGATCGACTTGTTCTTCCCTTCGTAGCTGAAGCGCACGCGGCCGGCCTCGACGCCCTCGATGAACTTGTCGGAGGCGTAGTCGCTCGGCTCGTTGCGGGTGCCCTTGACCTGGCGGATGAAGGATATCGGCCCGTTCTGCCCGCCGGTCTTGCCGATGGTCGCGCCGAGGTCGCTGACGACGTACTGGAGCTCTGTGCCGCCCGCGCCGCTCACGGCCAGGACGCGGTTGTTGTCGTCCTTCAGGTCCCAGTTCTCGACGAGCGCCATCAGGATTTTGAGCCCCTGCAACTCGCGCTTGCCCGCGAAGGGGTTGTCGGCCCAGCGCCACACGACGGAGCGCTCCACGTTCTCGGGCCTCGCCTCGAAGCGGACGTTCTCGAACGTGCCCTTGTCCCCGAGGGTCGCGCGCGGCGAGAGGTAGGTGATCTCGGTGACGTAGCCGGCGGCCCAGACCAGCCGCGTCACGGCCGTCTCGGGCTGCGCCTCCTTGCCGACCTTCGCCACCCACACGCGCCCCTTCGCGTCGCGCACGCGGTACTTCTTCGAGTAGCCGCCCTTCTCCTCCTTGAGGAAGGTGAAGGGCGCCTGCGGCCTCATCTCCTCGCCGCCCGGCCCCGCGAGCAGGTCGAGCGCCGAAACGTCCGCGGGCTCGCGCCAGAGCACGGGCGTCCCCTTCGGGAGTTCCTTCTGCTTCTTCTCCTTCTTGCCCTGCGCCGCGAAGCCGGGCGCGGCGAGACTGAGGATAATCAGTGCCGCCGCCGCCAGCCTTAAAGTTCTGCTCTGCTGTGCCATGAAATCACTCCCCTGAATTACGGCGCCGGGGCGCCGTCCGTTTACTAAGGCGAAAGGGCTGCCGCCCCTCGTTTGTCGGAAGACTATTTTTTGACGTTCTCCTGCAAGTATTTTACAGCCGCTTCGAGTATTTCGTCGCGCCCGGCGGCGATTCCGCGGACGGTCGGCGCGACTTTAACGTCGGGCTGTATCCCGACCCTTTGCAGTTGGCGGCCGTCGGCGTGGCGCACGTCGTGGCCGGTGAAGCTGACGGGCAGGTTCCCGGGCAGCACCATGAAGAGCAGCACGGCCGCCGGCGCCAGCAGCCCCGCGGGAAATCTTCGGAGGGTCATCTCAGAACCTTTCACGGGCGGAGACGCGCGGCCCAGCCGCCCCCCTCGGCCAGCCTTATCTTCAGGCGGGTCGAGCGGTCGGCGCGGCCCGAGACCTTCTTGTAGTCACCGGCGAAGCGGCCGGCGTTCACGCCGTCCTGGTAGGCGTCCATCTTGAACTCGCCCTCGGGCAGGAAGGAGAAGTCCACTTCCAGCTCGCGCGCCGTCCAGTCGGTCATCGCGCCGACGTACCAGTCGCGGCCGCTGCGCCGCGCGACGAGGACGTAGTCGCCTATCTTCCCGCCGAGCGCGCGCGTCTCGTCCCAGACCGTGGGGACGGCCGCGAGGAACTCCATCGACTCCGGCTCGCGCAGGTAGTTCGAGGGGTTGTCGGCGAGCATCTGCAAGGGGCTCTCGAAGACGACGTACATGGCGAGCTGGTGGCAGCGCGTGCCGAGCGCCATCGGGCGGTCGAAGACGGGCGCGAAGCTCTTCTTCTGCGCGTTGAGCATCGCGCCGGGCGTGTAGTCCATCGGCCCCAGGAACATCCGCGTGAACGGCAGCGTCAGGTTGTGCTCGGGGTCGGCGTCGGCGCTCCACTTGCTCCACTCCAGCCCGCGCACGCCCTCGTTGCTGATGAGGTTCGGCCACGTCCTCGTCATCAGCGCCGAGCGCTGCGCGCCGTGGTAATCGACCAGCATCCTGCGCTTCGCCGCCTCGCGCGAGAGCCTGTGGTAGAAGTTGACGACCTTCTGGTCGTCGCGCTGCATGAAGTCGACCTTGATGCCTCGCACGCCCCACTTCTCGAACCGGTCGAGCGCGGGCTCCAACTGGTCGTCGAGCGTCTTCCACACGACCCACAGGATGAGGCCGACGTTCTTCCGCCTCCCGTAGCCGACCAGCTCTTCGACGTCGATGTCGGGGACGACTTCGAGCACGTTGCCGAGCTTGTACCAGCCCTCGTCCAGGACGACGTACTCGACGCCGTACTTCGACGCGAAGTCGATGTAGTACTTGTATGTCTCCGTGTTGACGCCCGACTTGAAGTCCACGCCGTAGACGTTGTTGGCGTTCCACCAGTCCCACGCCACCTTGCCCGGCTTGATCCACGAAGTGTCCCGAACCCTCGAAGGACTTTGCAGGAGGTAGACGAGCTGGTTCGTGATGAGGTCGCCGTCCCGCCCCGCGACCCCGAGCAGCCGCCACGGGTACGCGCGCGTGCCCTTCGTCACGGCGATGTAGTCGGCCGCCTCCGTCACCTTGAAGTCGCGGTCGCCGGACAGCGTCTCCTTCAGAGGGTAGGGCGGGAACGTCGCCGCGAGCCCCGGGCCGCCCGTGCCGCGCAGCCAGAGTCCGGGGTAGTCCTCCACATCCGACTCGGCGACGGCGACCTTCACGCCCCCCGCGTCAACTACGGCGGGCAGCGAGGCGAAGGCCGACGCCGCGATCTCCTTCAAAGGCTTCGGCACGTACAGGCGCTCGTTGTGCGAGAAGAGGCTCTCCTCCTGCGGGTAGAAGACCGTGTAGTCGTCGGCGAAGTTGAAGGCGGCCTCCTCCCTGTAGACCTTCACCTCGGCTTGCGGCAGCGCCGTCTCGAAGCGGTAGGCCACGCCCTCGTCATACGCGCGGAAGACGACCGCGTAGTTGCCGCCCATCTCAAGGCGCAGCTCGTTGTACGCGTCGCGGATGCGCGCGGACTTCTGGCGGACGGACGGCTCGACCCAGCCTTCGTACGCGCGCGGCACGGCCCTCCGCACCTCCGGGCCGAGCCCCAGCACGCGGCGCTCGATGTCGATGGAGAGCGTCGAGTCGCGCAGCAGCGTCCTCCCGTTCACCAGCACGTCGTAGCGGACGCGGCCCGCGGTGCCGACCCTCAGCTCGATTTTTTGATCGGGCGAGAGCACGCGGTAGTCCCGCTGCCGCGCGGCCGCCCCGGCGGTCAGGGAGAGCAGCGCGACGAGCAACAGCAGGGTTCTCTTCAAAGAGGTGTGCATCTGTGCCTGTCTTTTCAGAATTTATAAATCGCCGGGCGCCGCCGGGTCAGAACCGCCCGCGGTAGCGGGCGGTTCTGACCGCTCTGGCGAACGTTACGTTGGAATACCAATTCCCCGTCGGCCTGTCAACGCCGCCCGCCGGCGACGGCCGATGCGCCGTTTTGATAAAGCGTAACGGTTCAGGTAGAGTCTGCCGACCGTATGAAGGCGAACGAGGAACAGTCGAGGCGGGGCGGGGCTCCGCGCGCGCTGGCGTGGACGGGGGCTTTGACGGCCGCCGTCTACCTGGCGACGTTCCTCTTCTACGTCCGCGGGTTCCGGGGGTACACGCGCACGCAGCGCGAGGTCTTCATCTGGCTGGCGGTGCTGCCGCTGCTCTACCTCTTCTGGCGCGGCTACCGGGTCGTGCGCGACTCGGGCGGCGGGCTGAAGACCTCACAGGTCGTGTGGTTCGCGGCGCTCTTCTGCGTGACGTGCGCGGCCGTCTACCCGTTCCACTCGACGGACGTGTTCGGCTACATCAACCGCGGCTGGCAGCAGGTTCACTACCACATGAACCCTTACGTCTACACCGTCGCGGAGGTGCCGGGCTGGCGCGACGACCCGATGATCTGGGACCACTGGATTTACAACCCGAACCCGTACGGCTTCCTCTTCACGCTGCTCGCGCGGGGGCTGACGCTCCTCGGCGGGGGCAACTGGGCCTTGACGCTCGGGCTGTTCAAGGCGACGAACGGCGCGGCCTACGCCTTCACGGGCTGGCTCGTCTGGTCGGGCGCGAAACGTCTGGGGCACGAGCGCCCGCTCCTCGCGCTCTACTCGTTCCTGTGGAACCCGCTCGTCCTGCTCCACCACATCGCCAACGGGCACAACGACATCCTCATCGGGTGCGCGCTCGCGCTCGCCGCCTACCTCGTCGTGACGGGGCGCGACGTGTGGGTGCTGCCGGCGCTCGCGGCGGCGGTCATGCTGAAGTACGCGCCCGTCCTGCTCGCGCCCGCGGCGCTCGTCTACGTCTTCAGGAAGCGCGGGTGGAAGACGGCCGCCCTCGGGTGCCTGCTCGCGGCGCTCGTCGTGCTGGCGGCGGCGGCGCCGTTCCTCGCCGACTGGCGGCAGTTCCGGCTCGAAGACATCCGCGACAACGCGACGCTCATCGACAACTCGCTCCACTCCTTCCTCATCCACACCTACACGAACCTCGCGCGCCTCTTCGCGCCGCTCATGCAGTTCAAGGAGGCGGTCAACGCCGGCATTAAGACCGTCCTGCGCGTCGGCTTCGCCGTCTTCCTCGTCGTCATCCACCTGAGATTTCTGAGGCGGGGTTCGGCGGGTCGGCTCCTGGAGTTGTGGGCGCTCGTGATGCTCGTGCTGATGTGCGTGGTCAGCTCGAAGTTCAACGCGTGGTACATGGGGATGCTGCTGCCGCCGGCCCTCTTCCTGCCGGAGCGCCACTGGCTCCGCCGCCTGACGCTGCTCGTCACCACCGCGCAGACGCTCTCGCTCACCTTCTTCAAGCAGGCGTACGTCCTCAACTACTTCGCCATGATCCTCGTCCCGGCGTTTATCGTTTTTCGGCGGGTGTGGAAGGGGAGGGAGTTTGAAGGAGACCCGCCCGGCGGGCGTGAGGCTGTATCTTCGTCGTGACTTGCGTCGTCACGCGAGGGGCGGTTCACCACAGAGGCACAGAGGGCACTGAGGGTACACAGAGACAACCCTCTGTGCTTCCTCTGAGTCCTCTGTGCCTCTGTGGTTAACCGCCCTCCACTCGATTCTCAACGCGGACGGAACCCGGCGCCGCTCAATTCTCCGGCTCATCCTCCCGCCCGCCCGGCTGCGCGCCGGACGCGGGGGCCGCGGGCTTGACGATGACGAAGGGGATGTCCGAAGAGCGCGCGAGCGCGTTGAAGCTCTTGAGGTCGTCCGTCAAAACCTGGTTGAGCTGTTTGAGCTGCGCGTCGATCTGCGCGGCTAGCTCTTCGTAGAGCGTGTAGGACTGCTCGGTCGGCTGCGCGTCGGCGCTGCCGACGACGGAGCCGAGCGCGGCCAGCTTGTTGTTGAGCCGGATGGGGAAGTTCAGGGGGTCCTGGCTGCTCTGGTTCTTCGTCTGGTAGAGGGCCTCCTCGACCGCCTGAAGTTTCCGGTTGAGATTGCCGCCCGCCGTCACCAAAGGCTTCGCGTTCGGCTGGTCGCCGACGCGCTTCAGGAGGTCGTCCACCTGCCGCCGCACGTCGCGTATCTGCGCGACGGCGTTGTGCGTCTCGGTCAGCTTGTCGCGTATCTTCGTGAGCAGCGCGAACTGCCTGTCGAACTCCTCCTGCGTCGTCTGGAGCCGCGGGTCTTTCTTAATCTCGAAACTCTGCGTGTAGGTCTGGCCGTCGGCCGTGAGCTTCACCTGGTACGTGCCCGGCACGGCGCGCGGGCCGTTCGTGCCGCCCGCCCAGAGAATCATGCCGGGGAAGCGCGTCGCCTCCGCGTAGCGCATGTCCCAGACGAAACGGTTCAAGCCCTGCTCGGTCGAGACGCGCGGCGTGCCGCCGCCCCGTCTGCCTGTGAACTCGGACGACTCCTCGCCCGAAGGGGCCTGCGGCTGCTCGGGCGGCGTCTGCACCTGCGCCGAGCCGGGCGCGGTCGAGGCGCCGGGCTGTCCGGCCGTCCCGCCCGAAGGCGTCGGCGTCGGGCTCGGGCGCGGCGGCGCCTTGGCCGTGAACTTCTGCGCAGACCTGCCGGCCGGGTCGATGAATTCGAGCGTCACGTCCGAGGCGGGGCGCGACTTGAGGTAGTAGTGGACGACGACGCCGTTCGCGGGGTTCGTGCCCGCGGTCGCGGTCGGCGGGAGCGCGAAGCCGCCCGAGCCCGGCATGCGGTAGGCGTCCTCCGGCTTCAGGAGGGCCGTCTCGCCGCCGCCCGCGCGCTGCGCGTCGGTCAACTGGTGGAGGACGGAGAGGTCGTCGAGAATCCAGAACGCGCGGCCCTGCGTGGCGACGACCAGGTCCTTCTCGCGCCTGTGGACGGCGAGGTCTGTGACGGGCACGTAAGGCAGGTTCAACTGGAGCGGCTGCCAGCGCTCGCCGTCGTCGAACGAGACGTACATGCCCGTCTCCGTCCCCGCGTAGAGCAGGCCGCGCCGCGCGGGGTCTTCGCGGACGACGCGCGTGAAGGCGCCGTCGGGAATCCCAGCGTCAATCTTCCTCCACGTCTTCCCGTAGTCCGCGGTCTTGTACAGGTAGGGCTTGAAGTCGTCGGACTTGTACATCGTCGCGGCGACGTAGGCCGCGCCCGCCTCGTGCGGCGAGGCGTCGATGGAATTAATCTGAATCCATTCGGGGATGCCTTTGGGCGTCACGTTCGACCAAGTCTTCCCGCCGTCGCGCGTGACCTGGACGAGGCCGTCGTCCGTGCCCGCCCAGATGACGCCCTTCGTGACGGCCGACTCGGCGACGGTGAAGATGGTGTCGTAGTACTCGACGCTCGTGTTGTCCTTCGTGATGGGGCCGCCGCCCGGCCCCTGCTTCGACTTGTCGTTGCGCGTCAGGTCGGGCGAGATCATCTCCCACGACTGGCCTTCGTTGGTCGAGCGGAAGAGGCGGTCGCCCGCGGCGTACAGGGTGTTCGGGTCGTGCGGAGAAAACAGGATGGGGTAGTTCCACTGGAAGCGGTACTTCATCCCCTCCGCGCCGTGGCCCATCGGGTTGTCGGGCCAGACGTTGACGGCGCGGAGCTGTTTGGTGCGGTGGTCGTAGCGCGTGAGGTAGCCGCCGTAGGAGCCGGCGAAGACCACGTTCGAGTCGTTCGGCTTCGGCGCGATCCAGCCCGACTCGCCGCCGCCCACGTCGTGCCAAGACTCCTCGCCGATGCCGAAGTCCTCGGTGCGGCTGCGTATGCTGATCGTGGAGTTGTCCTGCTGCGCGCCATAGACGTTGTAGGGGAAGTCGTCGTCTAAGGCGACGCGGTAGAACTGCGCGGTCGGCTGATCCTGCTCCGTCCAGGTGCGCCCGCCGTTGAAGGAGACGTTGGCGCCGCCGTCGTTCGACTCGATCATGCGGTTCGGGTCGTTCGGCGCGATCCAGAGGTCGTGGTTGTCGCCGTGCGGGACGGGGATGTTCGTGAACGTGCGCCCGCCGTCGTTCGAGCGGTAGAAACCTGTGTTGAGGACGTAGACGCGCTCGGCGTTCTGCGGGTCGGCGTAGATGCGCGTGTAGTACCACGCGCGCTGCCGCAGGTCGCGCGACTCGTTGACCTTCGTCCAGCTCGCCCCGCCGTTGTCCGAGCGGAAGACGCCGCCGTCCTCCGCCTCCACCAACGCCCAGACTCTTTCGGGCGCGGCGGCCGAGACGGTCACGCCTATCTTGCCGACCATCCCGCGCGGCAGCCCGGGGCTGCGCGTAATGTCTTGCCAGGTGTCGCCGCCGTCCGTCGACTTGAACAGCCCGCTCGCAGGCCCGCCGCTCTCGAACGTCCACGGCCTGCGTACGTACTGCCAGAGCGCGGCGTAGAGGACGTTCGCGTTCGTCGGGTCGAACGTCAGATCAATCGCGCCGGCCAGCGGGCTCTTGTAGAGAACCTTCTCCCAGGTCTTGCCGCCGTCCTTCGAGCGGAAGACGCCGCGCTGCTCGTTCGGGCCGAAGGCGTGGCCGATGGCCGCGACGTAGACCAGATTCGGGTCGCGCGGGTGTACGCGCACCCGCGAGATGTGGCGCGTGTCGTCTAAGCCCGGCAGCTTCTTCCAGGTCTTCCCCGCGTCGGTCGATTTGTACATCCCGTCGCCGTGCGAGAGGTTGCCGCGCAGCGTCTCCTCGCCCATGCCGACGTAGACGACGTTCGGGTCGGACTCCGAAACCCCTATCGCCCCGACCGAGCCGGTCTTGAACGTCTGGTCGCCCAAAGGCTCCCACGTCACGCCGCCGTCGGTCGTCTTCCACACGCCGCCGCCCGTCGCGCCGAAGTAGTAGACGAACGGCTGGCTGTTGACGCCCGCGACCGCCGCCACGCGCCCGCCGCGGAACGGCCCGATCTGCCTGTAGGCGAGCGGCCCGAAAGGCTTGCGCTGCGGCGCGGCCGGCGGCTGCCCCTGTGGCGCCGCGGGCTGCTGCGCGCGCGCCGCCGCGGGCAGCGCGTTCAAGAGAAGGACGGCGGCGAGCAGGCAGGAGGCGGACTCCCGCGGGAGAAGACGTACCCTCAACATGTGCAAGGCTCCTCAAGAAGAATGGACTTGTGTTCCGACCGGGAAAGCTTTAAAACGGCTGACGTTTGTGGGCTACTATATTGCCTTTCGTGGCCGCGGGCAATTGGCATTTTTACGGGGGCGGGTGAACTCCAGGTTGAGCTTAGAGCGGAGGGCGTTTAACCACGGAGGCACAGAGGACTCAGAGGGAGCACAGAGGGTTGACTCTGTGCCCCCTCCGTGCCCTCTGTGCCTCCGTGGTTAAACGCCCTTCACTCCACACCCAAGATTGATTCGACCGAGCACGACGGAGAGAACGAGTTGAGCGCCGAGATTCGCTACGCGGAGGCTTTGACGGAGGAGGAGCGGCAGGCGCTCTTCTCCTGGGGCAAGGACATCTTCGGGGTCGAGGACAGGGACTACCGCTGGCGGCAGAAGGACTACCACTTCATCACGCAGGAGGGCGGGCGCCCCCTGAGCCACGTCGGCGTCCTCAAGACGACGGTGGGCGTCGGCGGCCGCCGGCTCACGGTCGGCGGCGTCGGCGGCGTCGTCACCGTCCCCGAGGCGCAGGGGCGCCACCTCGTCCACGCCGCCATGCGGCAGGCGGCCGAGTTCATCCGCCACGAACTGGGCGCCGACTTCGGCATGCTCTTCTGCCTCCCGCGGCTCGAACCCTTCTACGCGCGGCAGGGCTGGCGGACGATTCAAGACGAGGTCGAGATCGACCAGCCCGACGGCAAGGCGGTCTGGCCCTACCGCGTCATGGTGCTGCCCTGCGGCGAGCGCGCGTGGCCGGCGGGGCGCGTGGAGGTCGGGGGGCTACCCTGGTGAGCGGCATCGTGAAGCTGACGAGGTCGGGGCCGGTGCTCTCCGGCTCTGAAGCGGAGGTCTCTCGGCTGCGCGCGCACTTCGAGGAGCGGCATCACCTCGCGCTGCCGGGCTTCCTCGACCCCGCGCTGCTCGACACGCTCCGCGCGAAGCTGGCCGCGACCGACTTCGTGCGCGTCGACCGCTACGTGGGCAGCGAGCTGCGCCCGCTCGACACCGCGCCCTACTTCGCGCTGGAGCTTCTGCTCAACAGCCGCGCGGTGCTCGAACTCATCCCGCGGCTCACCGGCTGCCCGCGCCCCGCCTGCTTCACGGGGCGCATCTACCGGCGCGCGCCGGGGCAGAGCCACGTCAACCACTGGCACAACGACATCAACGAGGACGGCCGGCTGATCACGCTCAGCATCAACCTGAGCGAGCAGGTCTACCGCGGCGGGGTGACGCTCGTCCGCGAGGCCGCCACGAAGCGGCTCGTCTGCGAGCTGCCCAACACGGGCTTCGGCGACGCCATCCTCTTCCCCATCGGCCCGCGCTTCGAGCACCGAGTCCTCGACGTGGAAGGCGACACGCCGAAGACCGCGCTCGCCGGCTGGTTCAACTCCAGGCCCGACCCGCGCTACCTCTTCGCGGGCGGCGCGGCCGGCGCCCCTCTCACTTGATTCTCACGTAAGGATTTCAACACGGAGACGCGGAGACGCGGAGACACGGCTTGAAGCGATATAACTTCAAGCCGTGTCT
>DASVQJ010000177.1:0-2803 GCA_036389235.1 Pyrinomonadaceae bacterium
CTAAAGCAGGTTTCACTTGAGTGAACACGAGGGGGAATTAACCACAGAGGCACAGAGGCACAGCTTAAAGAGGTATAACTCGACGGGCCGTGCCTCTGTGTCTCTGTGGTTAACCCTCGTTCGATGCTCACCCAACCGCAAACCGCTATAGAAGAACGCGGAAGAGATAAGGAGAGCGCGCCTCTCATCAACGGTTGATGAGAGGCGCGCTCTCCTTCGTCCCTTTCCTACTGGCTACTGTCTACTATCTACTTCCCCCTCACCCCCACACGCCGGGAATCTTCTCGCGGCAGGAGGGGCAGAGGCCGTCGGGGCCGAGCTTCATCTGACGGATGCGGTAGCCGTAGCGCTCGACCAGCAGCTCGCCGCAGGCGGGGCAGTAGGTGTTCTCCCAGCGGCCGACGCGGCCGGGCAGGTTGCCCGCGTAGACGAACTTCAGCCCCGCCCCGCGCCCGATCTCGCACGCGCGCACGAGCTGCGCGGCCGTCGTGTTCGCGTTCTCCGTCATCCGGTAGTCCTGGTGGAACGCCGTCACGTGCCACGGGATGTCCGTCGAGACCGACGCGATGAACTCGGCCGCGCTCCTCAGCTCGTCCTCCGAGTCGTTGAAGCCCGGCACGACGAGCGTCACGATCTCCTCCCAGAACCCGCGCTCGTGCACCATCCGCACGGTCTCAAGGATGTTATCCACCACGCCGCCCAACTGCCTGTACGCGCGGTCGC
The DNA here is from genome assembly GCA_036389235.1 of Pyrinomonadaceae bacterium. GTDB lineage: Bacteria > Acidobacteriota > Blastocatellia > Pyrinomonadales > Pyrinomonadaceae > QHXN01. The sequence continues at coordinate 724 of DASVQJ010000177.1, forward strand.
TCATCGACTTCAGATCGATCTTGTAACAGTCCGTCAGAGGCCGCAGGTAGTCCAACACCTGCGGCGTCGCGTTCCCGTTCGAGATGAAAGCCGTCCTGAACCCTTCGGCCTTCGCCCTCTCGAAAACCTCCGCCGCCCACTCCGCCGTAATCAAGGGCTCGTTGTAGCTCGACCCCACCACCCTCGCCCCGCACTCCCGCGCCATCCCCACCAGCCGCTCCGCCGACACCGCCCGCGGCGCCGTCCCCGCCGCGTCGTCGCGCAGGGCCTGCGAGGTCAACCAATTCTGGCAGTTCGACACCGCGAAGAAGCCCGCGAGGTAGTTGTGCTCCCCCTCGACCTCCATGTTGTATACGTCGCCTTCGTAATCGACGGAGGAGACCTGGCGCACGGGGACGAGATAGAACTTTTCCGTCTCGACGACGCGCCGCGACGTCGGGCGGCTCTCGTACCAAACGACCGTGTACCGGTGGGGAGCCCGCTTGACCGGACGGTTCCGGATGAGTCCGTCCTCCGCAACCGTCGAATCGTAGATGGAAGGCAGGTGCCCCAGCTTAAGCGCCAGCCACGCGACCCCGTAAGCCAGTTGACGCGAGACGGTCGTGACGGCCACTTTGCCGTTCGGGTAACGGTGCCCGTCGCCGGCCACGTAGGCATCGAGGAATGCCCGCGCGACCGGGCGGTGCGCGTCGAACAGCATCGGCGGCACGCGCTTCTCGCGCGAGTGGCCGCCCGCGAGCGCCTGGAACAGCAGGGCGGCGGACGACTTGTTGACCGCCACGGCCGGCGTCGTCGCGCGGCGCACGCGCGCCGCTTTCACGCGAAGCCGTAGCTCAAGCAGGCGGCTCACCTCGTCAACCGGCGCCGCCCCGGAGTGCGCGAAGCTGAAGTTGAGCACGTGGCCGTTCGGGCGAGCCTTGCTGCCGCACACGGAGCCTTCGGCGCAGTAGAAGCCGAGGAGTCGTGCCAGGTCTTCGTCGAGCGGGAGCGAGAGTGGGATGCCGGGCCGGTGCTCGTTCGGGAAGCGCACCGCGTCGTCCTCAACGAGCGCCCCGCCCGTGCGTGCGTCACGCGCGCGCCCGCGCGCCAGCTTGCCCCGGACATGACGTATGTACGAAGCGTCGTTGCCGAGCCGAGCCCCGATCTCGCGGGACGTTTCCCCGCGCGCCGTCGCCACGGCTATCTCTTCGCGCGCCGCGGCGGGCAGCCCCCACGGCACGCGGTAGGTTACCCGGTGTTGGCCGAGCGCCTGCGCAACGTCGATGGTCTGTGTCGAGGAGAAACTGTAGCGGCGCGGGATTGCGAGGAGGTGATTGTTAGTTAAGTGCCGCGCCTGTGTGAGGGCGGGCGGGACGGCCGGGTCGGCGGTCGCGTAGACGCGGTGGTCGGGCGTGCAACGAAGCGCCGGAAGGTAAAAGGGGCTTATGACTGTGAGCTTGCCGCGATAAGAATGTTTGAAGACGCCGCGCACGCGCCGCAGCGCGCCGGAGGCGGTGACCGCACGCAGGCCGTCGGGGAAGGCGACCTCCGCGTCCGGCCGGCGCTCGACGCGCGGGGCGAGGTCGAACACTTCGGCGAACGTCAAAGGCCCGCGGTCGGTGACGACGACGGTGTCGCCCGTGAAGCAGTAGTTGCAGTGGAGGTCGCAGCCGAGCATGCCGAAGGTGAGGGTGTCGGAGCCGGGGAGGAGGTGGAAGAAGGGCTTCTTTTCGGTGGGGTCGCAGGCGAGGGCGGCGACGTAGCCCGAGGGGACGAGCAGGCGCCCACGCTCGTTGAAGCGCACCTTGCAGATCCCGCGCTTGCCCTCGCGGACGAGGCAGCGGTGGCCGCAGGCGTAGCAGCGCAGGTCCCCGCCCCCGAGGCGCTCGGTCAACTCCCCGGCCGCTTCGCGCGTCAGCCCGTCCAGCACCTCCGCGAGGCTCGCGGAGCGCGCGCCCAAAGGCATCCTCGACCTCCTTCCTGGCGGCGGGCGGGGGAGTCCGCTTTATACCCGGGGCGGCGTGAGGGGGAAGGCGAGGGCCGAAAACCGTGAACCGTGACAAGAGAGAAGACTGATTCTTCTACTTGTCACGGTTCACGG
>DASVQJ010000178.1:0-5759 GCA_036389235.1 Pyrinomonadaceae bacterium
CGAAATAGGGTAAACTTTCCGCCCTGCAACAAAGTTAAGTCGGAGCATTTCGAGCCGTAACAGATTTCTCGACCCGTTTCGCGTTGGAGGACTCTTTTTGGCAGCCGCCGCTTTCTACGACCTCGAAGGGACTTTGGTGAGCACGAACCTCGTGCACACGCTCGGCTTCTACGCGCGCAACCAGCAGGGGATTCTGCGCTCCATCCAGAAGGGAGCCTCGACGCTCGCCAGCATCCCGCTCTTCGCCGCCGCCGACGCCTACAGCCGCATGGTCTTCAACGACATCTTCTTCCGCCGCTACAAGGGGCAGTCGGAGGACCGCCTGCGCTTCTTCGCGCAGGATTTATTTGAGGACGTTTTGAAGCCCGCGGTCTTCCCCGGCGCGAAGACGCTCATCCGCAAGTCGCGCAGCCTCGGGCTCAGGCAGGTCGTCGTCACGGGCGCGCTCGACTTCTCGGTCGCGCCCCTGATGGAGTACCTCGGCGTGGACGACTTCGTCGCCAACCGCCTGGAGTTCGTCAACGGGGTCGCCACCGGGAGACTCCTCCCCCCCGTGCTCGCCTCCGCCACCAAGGCGTCCTGGATTCGCACCTACGCCGAAAAACACGACATCAACCTGAGCGACTCCTACGCCTACAGCGACAGCATGAGCGACCTGCCCATGCTCTCCATCGTCGGCCACCCCGCGGCCGTCAACCCGGACATGCGCCTGCGCCAGACGGCGCTGCACCACGACTGGCCGATACTGAATCTGAAGTAGCCAGTAGTCAGTAGCCAGTAGCGCTCCGCGCTGCCGACGCTGACACGTACATACGGAGGGTTCCTGACCGGGAAGGTTTTCTACTGACTACTGGCTACTGACTACTGACTACTTTTACAAATGGCCCTTCAACTCAGAAGAAAAGTCCACGAGTCGGTCGTCTTCATCGACCGCGACAGCGCGCCGCGCATCATCTCGTCGGGGATGGATTTTATCCCGGAGGATTTGCCCGTCGGCACGCGCGTCATCTACCCGAACGCGCCCGTCAGGGGCTTGCCGAACCGCGAGGCCGCGATCCGGTACGCGCTGAACCACCCGCACGACTGCGAACCGCTCTACGCGCAGTTGCAGCCCGGCATGAAGGTGACGATTGCCATCGACGACCTGTCGATGCCGCTCCCGCCGATGCGCACGCCGGACGTGAGGCAGACGGCGCTCGAAATCCTGCTGGACCTGCTGCACGCCAACGGCGTGGACGACGTGCACCTCATCGTCGCCATCTCGCTCCACCGGCGCATGACCGAGTGGGAGATCAGGCGCATGTGCGGCCAGAGGGTCTTCGACGCCTTCTGGCCCGACCGCCTCTACAACCACGACGCCGAAGACCCGGACGGCATGGTCGTCATCGGCGAGACGCGCCACAAGGAGAAGCTCTCCCTGAACCGCCGCGCCGCCGAGAGCGACCTGCTCATCTACCTCAACTTCAACTTCGTCCCGATGAACGGCGGGCACAAGTCGGTCGCCGTCGGCCTGTGCGACTACGAGTCGCTCCGGCCGCACCACGAGCCGAACACCATCCGCGAGTCCGACAGCTACATGGACCCGGCCAACTCCGAGCTGACGCGCAAGATCAACCGTCTGGGCAAGCTCGTGGACGAGCACGTCAACGTCTTCCACATCGAGACGACCGTCAACAACCGCATGTTCAAGGGCGAGCTCTCGTTCCTGACGAAGAACGAGGACGACTTCTCCGCCTACGAGCGCATGAAGTACGAGGCCATGCGCTTCACGATGTCGAAGATGCCGCTGGCCGCGAAGCGCAAGATGTACAACTCGCTCACCTCCGACTACGAGATGATCGCGGTCGAGGCGGGCCGAACCGAGCCCGTCCACGAGCGCATCATCGCCAAGTCGATGCAGCAGTACGTCGTCCCCGTGGACGGCCAGTGCGACATCCTCATCTGCCCCATCCCCGAGATTTCGCCCTACAACGTCTACTCCTCCCTGAACCCGCTGCTCGTGCAGGTGATGGCGCTCGGCTACCACTTCAACATGTACCGCGGGAAGCCTCTGTTGAAGAAGGGCGGCGTGCTGATTCTGCACCACCCCTGCTACGACGAGTTCGACCACGTCCAGCACCCGAGCTACATCGAGTTCTTCAACCGCCTGCTGCCCGAGACGCGCGACTCGCACGTCCTGCGCGAGAAGTACGAGCGCGAGTTCGCCACCAACCCCTCCTACATCGAGATGTACCGGCGGGGCCACGCCTACCACGGCGCGCACCCCTTCTATATGTGGTACTGGGCCGAGAACGGCCGCGCGCACGTCGGCCGCGTCATCGCCGCCGGCGCAGAGAACGCGCACGTCCCCGCCGCCATGGGCTGGGAGCGCGCCGACAACCTGACCGAAGCCATCGCCATGGCGCGCAGCTACATGGGCCGCTCCGCCCAGATCACGATGCTCCACCAGCCTGTGATAGCCATTTGCGACATGAGTTAGAATGTCGCGCGTAGAGGTTTAGGCCATGAGCACGACGACCCGCCTGATTACCGCCGACGAGCTGCTCGTCATGCCCCACCGCGACGAGCACGGCAACGACTGCCGTCTGGAGCTAATCAGGGGAGAGTTGAGAGTCATGTCGCCGTCAAAACCGCTTCACGGCATCGTCTGCGCGAGAATCGCCGCCGCGCTAATAAATTTCGTTGAAGCAACTGACTTGGGCGTGGTCTTCGGCGCGGAGACTGGCTTCGTCGTCGAGCGAGACCCGGATTCGGTCTTAGGGGCAGATGCCGCCTTCGTAAGCCATGAGCGACTGGCCGCCGTCGAGGACATTGATAAGTTCTTTCCGACCGCTCCTGACCTCGCCGTCGAGGTGATGAGCCCGAGCAACACGGCGCGTGAGATGGAGAAGAAGGTGGCTCTCTATTTCGCGGCGGGGGCGCGGGCCGTGTGGGTCTTTAATCCCAAGAAGAAATCTGTTGCCGTCTATGCTTCGCTGACTGACGTGCGCGTCCTCGGCGAGCAGGACACGCTCGACGGCGGCGACGTGCTGCCCGGATTCAGGCTCGAACTCTCGAAGCTCTTCGCGGTTGGTAAAAAGTGAGTCGCATCCTCGGTTGACCTTAAGATGAAATTTTCGCCCACAGAGACTTTTAACGGCCGGAACGTCTTCATCATCGGCGCGACGGGGTTCGTCGGGAAGGTGGCGCTGTCGATGCTGCTCGACCGGTTCCCCGGCGTCGGGCGCGTCTACGTGACGGTGCGCGCGCGCGGCCGGGAGGAGTCGGAGACGCGCTTCTGGAACAACGTCATCACGGCGCCGCCCTTCGACCCCGTCCGCGAGCGCTACGGCGCGGCCTTCGAGGGCTTCATCCGCGACAAGGTGCGCCTGGTCAACGGCGACATCAGCGAAGACAACCTGGGGTTCACGGAGGAGGAGGCCGAGGCGGTCGCCAAGGACATCGACGTGCTCGTCAACAGCGCGGGCAACGTCACCTTCAACCCGCCGCTGGAGAGCGCGCTCCGCACCAACGTCGTCGGCACGCAGAACGTCATCAGGTTCGTCAAGCGGATGAGGCGCCCCGCGCTCGTCCACATCTCGACCTGCTTCGTCGCGGGCAACCGCTCCGGCCCCGTGTGGGAGAGCGACCCCGTGCTCGGCTACTTCCCGCGCAAGGACGAGCTGCCGGGCGTCGAGTTCAGCGCCGGGCAGGAGATACGCGACTGCGCGCGCCTCGCCGAGCGCGTCAAGGAGGAGGCGCGCGACGCCTTGCAGGCCGCGCGCTTCCGCGAGCTGGCGCGCAAGCGCCTCTACGAGGAGGGGCGCGACCCGGACGACCTCGACCAGATGGGCCTGGCCGTCGCGCGCGAGAGGAAGCTTTGGACGCGCGAGCGCCTGACCGAACTCGGCACCGAGCGCGCCGTCTTCTGGGGCTGGCCCAACATCTACACCTACACGAAGAGCCTCGGCGAGCAGTTGGTCGCGGCCGAGACCGACATCGTCCGCACCATCGTCCGCCCCTCAATCGTCGAGTCCGCGAAGGACTTCCCCTTCCCCGGCTGGAACGAGGGTTTCACCACGACGGCGCCGCTCATCTTCATCGCGCTCAAAGGCCAGCAGCAGATACCCGTCAACGGCAAGCTCATCCTCGACATCACGCCGGTCGATCAGGTCGCGGCCGTGATGCTCGGCGCCGCGGCCGAGGCCATCGCGACGGACACGCCGCGCCTCGTCTACCAGGCGGCCACGGGCGACACGAACCCGAACACGATGGAGCGCATCGTGAGCCTCGTCGGCCTCTACAAGCGCAGGCACTACCAGGAGAAGGAGACGGGCTTCAAGCTCCTCAACGAGGTCGTGGCGCGGATGGAGAACAAGCCCATCTCGCCCGCGCGCTTCGACGCGATGTCCACGCCGATGGTCAACGCCGCGGCGAAGAAGGCGCAGGGGCTGCTCGACCGCGTCCGGCCGCGCTGGGGCGGCGGCAGGCTCACGCACATCGTGGACCGCGCGAAGGCCACGGTCGAGCGGGTCGAGGAGGTCACGCGCGAGACGAAAGAGGCGTTCGACATGTTCCGCCCGTTCATGATCGAGAACGCCTACATCTTCCGCGCCGACAACGTGCGCGCGCTCTTCGCGGAGGTGAGCGAGGAGGAGCGGCGCCTGCTCAGGTGGGACCCCGAGACGCTCGACTGGTACGACTACTGGATGAACGTCCACTTCGCCGGCCTCAAGAAGTGGGTCTTCCCGACGCTCGAAGAGGACATGCGCGCGCAGCCCCGTAGGGTCTACACCTACCGCGACCTGCTCGAACTCTTCGAGACCTCGGCCAAGCGCTACTCGACGCGCGTGGCTATGCGCATAGAGCGCGACGGCCAGCAGGAGCGATACACGTACGCGGACATACACGAGCTCGCCACGCGCGCCGCCGCCTTCTTCGCCTCGCGCGGCGTCAAGCCCGCCGACCGCGTCCTGCTCGTCAGCCACAACGCGCCCGAGTGGGGCATCAGCTACTTCGGCGTCCTGAAGGCCGGCGCGACGTGCGTGCCGGTCGACCCCGAGAGCAAGACGGACGAGCTCGTCAACTTCGTCCGCGCGAGCGGCGCGACCGGCGTCGTGCTCGGCGAGAAGGCCGACGAGGAGCACCCCGACCTGCGGGCGAAGTTGATCGGGGCGGGGCTGGAGGCGCGCCTGTGGCGCTACCCGGAGGTCTTCGAGCTGACCGACGAGCGTTCGGAGGACGAGCGCGTCGCGCTCCTGCCCGCGAAGGTCTCGCCGAACGCGGTCGCGTCGCTCATCTTCACCTCGGGCACGACGGGGCAGCCGAAGGGCGTCATGCTCTCGCACAAGAACCTGACGAACATGGTCTCGATGCTCTCGTCGGTCTTCGAGATGGACACGACCGACGGCATCCTCTCCGTGCTCCCGCTCTACCACACATTCGAGTTCTCGACCGGCTTCCTCACGCCCTTCAGCCGCGGCACGCAGATAACTTATCTCTCGGACTTGAACGGCGAGGAGTTGGCGCGCGCCATCAAGAACGGGCATGTCACAGGCATGGTCGGCGTGCCCGCCCTCTGGGAACTCCTGCACCGCCGCATCATGTCGCGCCTGCGCGAGCGCGGCGAGTGGGTCGGCAGCGCCGCCGAGGCGCTCATCAAGTTCAACAGCCGCCTGCGCGACAAGACGCCGCTCAACCTCGGCTCCGTCATCTTCCGCCCCATCCACTCCGGACTCGGCGGCCGCATCCGCTACCTCATCAGCGGCGGCTCGGCCCTG
>DASVQJ010000179.1:0-25845 GCA_036389235.1 Pyrinomonadaceae bacterium
TACACTCCGAGCTAAACCAGACCGTCACGGCCACGGGCCGGCTCAGCTCCAGCTCGCCCAACCTCCAGAACATTCCGATACGCACGGAGCTCGGCCGACGCATCCGCCGCGCCTTCGTCCCCGACAAGGGGAACGTCTTCGTCGCGGCCGACTACTCGCAGCTGGAGCTGCGGCTGCTCGCGCACGTCACGCGCGACGAGCAGATGCTCGACGCCTTCCAGAAGGGCGAGGACATCCACGAGCGCACCGCCCGCCTCGTCTTCGGCGCGCGGACGAAGGAGGAGCTGAAGGAGAAGCGGCGCTTCGCCAAGATCGTCAACTTCGCCATCGCCTACGCGGTCGAGCCCTTCGGCCTCTCGCAGCGCGTCGGCATCTCGCGCAAGGAGGCGCGGCAGGTCATCGACGACTACTACAAGACCTACACGGGCGTCCGCCGCTTCATGGAGGAGGTCCCCGAGCAGGCCCGGGAGACCGCCGTCGTGCGCTCCATCTACGGCCGCATCCGCCCCGTCCCCACCATCAACGACCGCAACGGCAACATCCGCGCCCGCGCCGAACGCGAAGCCATCAACATGCCGATCCAGGGGACGGCGAGCGACATCGTCAAGATAGCGATGCTGAAGGTGGAGGAGGCGCTGCGGTCGGCGGGCCTGGAGGCGCAGATGGTGATGCAGGTGCACGACGAGCTGTTGGTCGAGGCGCCGAAGAAGGAGGCGAAGCGGGTCGAGGAGATTCTGTGCCGCGAGATGGAGACGGCCGTCGAGCTGAGCGTGCCGCTCGAAGTCGAGGCGGGCGTCGGCGACAACTGGATGGACGTGAAGAAGTGACACGGTGAATGGTGAATAGTAAATGGTGAATGGTTAAAAACCGATTCTCCCATTCACCATTTACTATTCACCATTCACCACCTATTTATGGGCGAGAAGCAGGGCGGGGGGCGCGTCATTTACAGCCGGCCGGGCGGGGAGGGCGGGGAGGGCGAGGCGCGCCCTCCGGCCGAAGCGGCGGGCGGCGTGGCAGCCGGGGCGGGCGGCGCGTACGGGGCGCTGTGGAAGACGCTCGTGCCGCTGCTCGTCGGGTTCACGCTGCTCGTCGGGCTCGTCTTCGGCCTCGGGTATCAGAGCGCGGGGAAGGTCAGCGAGGTGACCTACGGGGCGAAGGACGAGTACCTGCGGCTCTCGACGATGTCGGACGCGCTGCTCAACATGCGGCTCGCGCTGAGCAGGCTCGACACGGAGGCGCGGATGCGCGCGCGCCTCGAAGCCGGGACGGGCAACGTCATGCTGCCGCCCTCCGACCTGCGCCTGCGCAACGAGCGCGGCGAGGTCGAGAAGCTGCTGGCCGAGTTCGACCGCCTGCCCGTCCCCGACCCCGCCAAGAAGCAGGAGGTGCACGAACGCCTCGTCGATTACGTCGCGACGACGCGCGACCTCAAGGCGTACTCGCTCGCGGGGTTCGGGAAGCAGCGCGACCTCGACCTGAAGCTGCGCGAGCTGATGTCCGACCTGTCGGAGGAGCGGACGCGGCTCGAAGACCGGCGCTCCGAGACGCTGCGGGCGGCGCAGAGGGAGATCATGACCTGGATGTGGCTCGCGGCGCTCGTCGGACTCGCCGTCGCCACGGCGACGTTCCTCGAAGTCTGGCGGCGCTTCCGGCAGATGCGGCGCGGCTACGCGGAGCTGCAACGCGAGCGGCAGTTCAGCACGCAGATGCTCGAAGGCATGCCCTCGGCCGTGGCGGCCGTAGACCGGCGCGACCGGATTCGGTCGGCCAACGCGGCCTTCTTCCAGGTCTTCCCCGGCGCGACGGTCGGCGCCTCCATCCACGACAAGTTCACGACGCCCGACGGGCTCAAGCTCCTCTCCGCGGCCACCTCGACGCGCGTCCGCCGCACCGCCTACCACGGCCGCTTCCGCGTGTCGGCCGACGGCGACGTGAAGGAGCACGCCTTCGACGTTTACTCCTCGCCCCTGGAGATCGACGGCGAGTTGGGCCAGCTCCTGACCCTCGTGGACGCGACCGAGGCGGCCGAGTCCGAGCAGGAGCTGCGGCGCAGCGAGTCCCTGGCCGCGGTGGGGCAGGCGGCCGCGCAGGTGGCGCACGAGATCAAGAACCCCCTGGGCAGCATCCGGCTCGGCGTCGCCATGCTGCGCGACATGACGCGCGACCGCGAGGCCATCACGACCATCGACCTCGTCGAGCGCGGCATCGAGCACCTCTCCAAGCTCACGCTCGACGTGACGCAGTTCTCGCGCCGCGGCCAGCTCACGCTCGCGCCGGACGTGGACCTCGCCGAGCTGCTCAACGAGAGCCTCGACCTCATCACCGAGAAGCTGCGCGAGAAGCGCACGCCCGTCGAGCGGCGCTTCCCCGAGGAGCCCGTGCGCGGCAACTGGGACGAGGATCAGTTGAGGCAGGTCTTCGTCAACCTGCTCGCCAACGCCGTGGACGCCGGCCCGGCCGAGAGCCCGGTCGACATCTCCGCCGAGCGCGTCACGATGCCCGCGGGCGACCGGCGCAACGGCGAGGGCGGGCGCCAGGTGCCCGCCGCGCGCGTCTCGATCAGCGACCGCGGGCAGGGCATGGACGAGCGCACGCGCGCGCGCATCTTCGAGCCGTTCTTCACGACGAAGAAGAAGGGGACGGGGCTCGGCCTCGCCATCGCCCGGCAGATCGTCGAGCAGCACGGCGGCCAAATCCGCGTCGAGAGCGCGCCGGGGCAGGGCACGCGCTTCACCATCGACCTCCCGCTCTCGCCCGAAACCATTTGAACTTTAACCACAGAGACGCAGAGACGCGGCTTGAATCTCTTACAGCGGCGTGCGTCCGGATGCGGTCACGGCCGCGCCCGAACGCACGCCGCTGTAACTGAGTTCAAGCCTTGTCTCTGCGGTTAACTCAGGGCTTTGTGGCGGCCAGAATCTCCGCGGCCGCGTAGCCGTGCTCGCCCAGCTCCCCCTCGTCTTCTATCGACCACCACGCCGAGAGCACGGCCTGCGCCAGCCCCCAGCCGCGCACGCGCGCGCGTTCGAGCTTCAGTTCTTCGGAGAGCTGCGCGATGCGTCGTTCGGTCACGCGGACGGGGTGAGGCCAGCGCAGGAGTTGGGGAAGGGGGTTGCGCAGGAGCGCGCCGACCTCGTAGGCGGGCTCGGCGACGAGGCCCTTCGGGTCGATGGCGAGCCACGGCTCGCGCGCCGCGGCGAGGACGTTCCCGTGGTGCAGGTCTCCGTGCGTGACGGCGGGCTCGTCTGCCGACGCCAGCAGCTCCGCGAAGAGCGACTCGGCCTCTTCGACCAGGCGTCGCGGCAGAGGCCCCGTGCCCCCCCCGAAGCGCTCGCGCAACCTTCGCAGACCTCCGCCCCAGTCGGCGGCCGTCGGGAAGTTGTGCGCGGCGGGGACGGGCCGCCAGAGCCTCTTCATCACGCCGGCGGCGGCGCGGGTCGCGGCCCCGTCGTCCCCCTCGCACAGCGCGACGAGCGGCGTGCCCGGCTCAAGCCGCTCCAGCAGCAGCGCGCCCCACTCCGCGTCCGCGTCCACGAGCCGCGCCGCGCCGCGGCCGTCGAACAGGCGGAGCGACTCCAACTCCGACAGAAGCTCCGCGGCGGGCACGCCGACCTTCAGCACGAGCCGCTCGCCGCCCGGCCCCGCGGCCGGCGCGGCGTAGTTGTAGGAGAGTGAGGGGAAGGGCGGCCCGACCTTCAGAGACCAGCGCGCGGCGCAGCGCTCGACGAGGGCGGGCAGGCGGCCGAGCCAGAGTCTCCCGGCCTCGCCGTGGAGGGCGAGCGTCCGCCGCGCAAACTCTTCGGGGACGTGCGTCAGAGCCCCTCCGCGTGGGAGTTAGACGGAGCGCGCGCCGCCGGCCGCGGGCTACCAGTTCTCGTGAGCCTCTTCCGGCAGCCTTTGGAAGATGCGCTCGGCCATCGCCATCGCCTTCGGCCCGGGCCGGGAGAAGCCCTCCGGCCCGCCGAACCATTCGAGGTAGCGGAGCAGCTGCCGCCGCGTGGAGTAGACCTCGAACGTGTCGCGCCCGGCGATGTCCACCAGCGCGTCGGCGTGGCGCACCGCGCGCTTCTCGGCCTCGCCCGCCCCCAGCCGCTTCTCGTCCGGGTCCATGACGAGCAGGAGCAGGTAGAGTTCGATGAGGTTGCCGTGCGCCCAGATTTTAACGTCGCGGGTCTTGCTGTTGAGGTCGTAGAGCGAGAGCAGGTGGGCCAGCGACCAGAGCGCGTCGATGTTGCGCTCCTCGCGCACCGTCCCGCCCGCGGCCGGCAGCGAGGCCCTCTTCTCGAAGCGGCCGCTCTTCTGCATCAGGACGGTCAGAGAGACGTACTGCACGACGGCCCAACAGTCCGAGCGGTCGAGCATGAAGGAGTCCCAGTAGAAGTCGCGGGCGCTCAGCAGCAGCTCGTCGTGCTCCTTCATGTGGCGGGCGTGGTTCGCGGCGTCCCCGGCCTGGAGGTATCTCTGGGCGGCGGCGAAGTGAACCTGCGCGTGGCGCTTCTCCGTGCTGGCGAGGTTGCCGTAGATGCGCGCGCCCTCCGAGGGGAGGTGCTTGAGCAGCGCCTTGAGCCGGTTCTTCGCCTTCTCGATCTTGTCGAGCGCCTTGCCGATCAGCGCGTCCAGCTCCGCGGCGCCGCCCTCGACCGTCTCCGGGCGGGTGTCGTAGCGCTTCGACAGCCTGCGGGTCGCCACGTCCGCGTGATCCATCGCGGCGCGGATGCTGCTGTTGGCCCGCGCGATCTGCACGGCGCGGAGCTGCTGGTCTATGTCCTGGGGCAGCGAGACGTAGGCCGTCAGGCTGGCCCAGTCGTGGTTCTCCTTGAACTGCGTGTAGAGGCGCCGCCGCAGGTCGTAGAGCAGCGGCCGCGGGTCTTTGCCCCAGAGCAGCCCCTCGTAGAGGCACTCGACGAGGCGCACCGAGCCCTCGAAGGAGAGGGGGAACTGCCCGGCGACGACCATCGGGACGCCCGACTCGTGGATCGCGTGGGCGATGCTGGAGCCGGCGCCGGCGACCGACCCGACGTTCCCGCTGTCGCAGCTCGCCAGCGTGACGACGGCCGGCGCCGAGAGCCCCTCGTCGTCGGCGCGCTGCGTCGCGCGCAGCGCCGTGGCGAGCCGTGCGCCGGAGACGTGCTCGGTCTTCTGCGGGTCGCGCGCGTTGTGGAGCGCGAGCGCGAAGCGCGTGTCGTAGTTCTCCTGCACCTCGACGCCGTGCGCGAGGATGTGGACGTGCGTGTAGCGCCCCGAAGCGCAAGCCTCCTCGATGGCCTCGACCGAGGCGTTGGGGAGGATGTGCAGGTGGTCGTCGACGCGGTCGCGCTGCTGCGCCGAGTCGCCCGGGTCGTAGTAGTAGACCCAGGGGGCGATGGCGCGGCGCAGCACGAGCAGGTGCGCTTCGAGCGGGATGGAGCCGACGCCGGGCGGCGCGGCCGAGACGAAGAGGATTCTCGGCCGCCTGGGCCACGCGACCTGCTCGCCGCGGACGCGGCGGATCTCGCGCGTCAGGCAGATGGGCATCTGCGGCTGGAGCAGGAGGTGCTGGCCCGCCCCGGGCAGCCCGTTCGGCGAGAGCGCCAGCTCGAAGGGCAGCAGCGCCAGCTCGGAGGCCGAGATGATGAGCCGCAGGTGCGTCAGGTTCTGCCCCTCGTCCTCACCCCCCTTGTTCGACTCGGCCGTCAGCCCCGGAATCTCCGCGAGGATTTCGCCCAGCACGCGCGCCGTGTCGCTGAGCTGGAAGGTGCGCGACTCGTCCTTGAGCTTGTAGGTCAGCGAGCGCAGGCGGTAGAGGAACTGGTTGTGCTCGAAGGGGACGTGCAGCGTGACGGCCGCGTGGTTCTCGCAGAGCGCGAGGTAGGGCGTGAGCGGCGACAAAAGCTGGTTGTGGGCGGTGCCGTGGCGAAGCAGCTCCAGGGTGATCGTGCGCATGTTACGCTCCCTCAGTTGGCCTTCGTGAACTGGTAGTCGGTCTGCGCCGGCAGCACGTCCGCCCCCGGCCCGAGGCTCACCTGGCGCAGCTCGCCGAGCGTCTTCTTCCCCTCGGCGCGGACGACGATGACCGACAGGATGCGCGTGACGAGGTTCGGGTGGTCGTCGAGCGCCCGCATCGTCCCCGCGCGGAAGGTCTCGAAGACCCTGCGGAACTCGTCGGCGTCGCGCAGCACCCTCTCGTCGAGCCTGATGAGGCGCGCCCACGTCCCGCTGTTGAAGTACCAGCCGCGCCCCTTCTTCCGCTCCAGCGCGCGCGCCAGGTGCGTGTGCCCCGCGATCAGGAAGTCGAAGCCGGCGCCGACGCTCTCGTCGAGCAGGCGGTAGGTGTCGTCCTCCGCGGTCGGGTCGAAGCTGCGATCCTTGTGCAGCCCTTCGAGCGCCTCGCGCAGCACTTCCGAGGTCTCCTCGCCGCGGACGAGCTTGAAGATGGCAGAGGTCAGCCCGAGGTAGCCGCCCAGCTCGTCGCTGCCGAGCAGGGCCATCGGGTCCACGCCCTCGTGGTACTTCTCCGAGGCGCCCTCCAGAAGCAGGTGTGCGTACTCCGCCCTGTCAAGCACCTCGGCGCGGGAGCCCGAAGAGGACGTGGGGCGGGTCGTGAACATGTCGGCCGCGCCGGCCGTCCTCCCGGGCAGCTCGTCGTCCGCGGCGCCGAGGAAGCCCGTCGCGCGCTTGAAGTTGTCCCAGGCGAGGCGCCTCACGGTCGCGCCGATGGCGCGCAGCTTGTCGTGCTGGTCGGGCGCGAGCGCGAGCAGCGTCGGCACCGCGCCCTGCGTCTCGGGCTTGAGCAGGTCGACGAAGGGGTACTTCCGCTTCAGGTCGTTCATCACGTCGATGACGAGCTGCGAGCCCGCGTTGGGCACCCAACTGTCGATGGGGCGGCCGTGCGAAACCTCGACCCCGAAGCGGCGGATGCGCTCGTAGTCGGCGACGTTCCAGGCGTCCACCTCGTTGCCGTGGACGCAGAGCACCGTGGCGCCGCCGACGCGGCAGGGGAAGCCCGAACCGTCGAAGGCGAGGATGACCCGCCCGTAGCCCGCCTCCTTGCCGTCGGTGAGGATTTCGAGCAGCCGCGCGCGCACCCAGGGGAGCGCCAGCTCAAGGTCGTGGTTGCCCAGCATCAGGACGAGCGTGCGGTTCTTCGTGTTGGTGAACTGCTTGAGCGCCTTGAAGACCGGCTTGAAGGACGGGTCTTCGACGATGCGGTTGAGTTTGGCGATGGCGCCGGCCGGGTCGAAGTGCGCCGCGGGCCGCTCGGCCAGGAAGTCGACGAAGTCCCCGTTGACGAGGAGCGCGACCTTCTTGCCGGGCGAGGCCCTGCGGAGGTCGTTGATGAGCCCGGCCAGCTCCGCGCCCGAGTTGAAGATTTGGAAGTCGGACGGCCCGCCGAGGTGCAGGTCGGAGATGACGTAGAGTTCGTCGAACTGCGGCACGCCTTCCGGCGGGAGCGACATTTGTATGTTTGCCATGTGCTTTGGGCCACTCGAAGTCCCGGCCGCGCGGGGGCGCCGGCGCGGATTCGCCCGACGTGCCGGAGATGACTAAAAGGTGAACACCATGAAACGACCCGGGGCGAAGCCCTGCGCTCCGGCCCCAACGCCCTGGTGACTGTGCGTGAGGCTGACAGGCGTCAGCTTACGGGAAGACCTCAAACAGGCGGGGCAGTGTATGCCCGGCGGGCGGCGGCTGTCAATCGTTTTCCCCGCGCGGCGGGGCGCCTCAGACGAAGTTCGCGAGCAGCCCCGCCGCCGCCGCCATCGCCCACACGGCCGCGCCCACCAGCAGCGAGACGCGCCACCCGGTCGCGCGCCCGACCGTGAGCAGAGACGGCAGGTTCGTGGCCGGCCCGGCGACGAGCAGCGCGACGGCCGCGCCCGCGGGCATGCCCGCGCCCAGCAGCAGGAACGCCAGCGGTATCTCGAAGAAGGTCGGCAGCACCAGCGGCACGGCGACGGCCGCGACCAGCAGCGCGGCCAGCATCAGCGCCAGCGAGGGCGCGAGGCGCGACGAGCGCTCGTAGACGCTCGTGAAGACCGGCGCCACGCAGCACGAGCAGAGCATCAGGGGCGCCCCCGCCAGCCCCGCCACCAACTGCGAACGCACGCGCCCCCCGCCGAACAGCCCCGCCAGCCAACGCGGCGACACGAACGCGCGCACCGCCCCGCTGATGACGACGCCGAACAGCAGGGCCGGCCAGACCGTGTTGAAGTAACTGAGCGTCCGCTCGAACGCCCCCGCCGCCAGCAGGTCGAAGCGCGGCTTGAGCGCGCCCGTCGCCTGCACCTTCCCGATGACGGCCAGAGACCCCGTCGCCTTGTACGCCACCAGCCCGCCCACCGTCACGAGCAGCAGCAGCACGCCGAAGACGAGCCCCGCCCTCGACATCTCGACGCCCGGCGCCTCCGGCGCGTCACCCGTTGAGATAGCTTTCACGTTTGTTCCCTGCCGTGTGGAATTCAGAGCGCGCGGAAGGCTTTGCGCGCGGCTTCGGCCGTGCGGTCGAGGAGGTCGTCCGTGTGCGCCGTGCCGATGAAGGCGGCCTCGAACTGCGAGGGCGCGAGGTAGACGCCCTCTTCGAGCATCGCGTGGAAGAACTTGCCGTAGCGCTCGCGGTCGGACTTCGAAGCCGTGGGCCAGTCCGTGACTTCGGAGCCGTTGAAGAAGGTCGTGAACATCGAGCCGACGCGGTTCGTGACCGTCTCGACGCCGGCCTCGCGCGCCGCCTCCGACATGGCGTCACACAGGCGGCGGCCCGCCTCTTCGAGCCGCCCGTAGACGGAGCGGTCGCGCAGGCGGCGGAGGACGGCCAGGCCCGCCGTCATCGCCAGAGGGTTCCCCGAGAGCGTGCCCGCCTGGTAGACGGGGCCGGCGGGGGCGACCTGCTCCATCAGGTCGCGCCGGCCGCCGTAGGCGCCGACGGGCAGGCCGCCGCCGATGATCTTGCCGAGGGTGGTGAGGTCGGGCGTCACGCCGTACAACTCCTGCGCGCCGCCGCGCGCGAGGCGAAAGCCGGTCATCACTTCGTCGAGGATGAGCAGCGCGCCGTGCCGCTTCGTGACGTCGCGCAGGGCCTGGAGGTAGCCCGCGCGCGGCGGGACGCAGCCCATGTTGCCGACGACGGGCTCGACGATGACGGCCGCGACGTCCCCGCCGTGCTCGTCGAAGACCTCTTCGAGCGCCGCGGCGTCGTTGAAGGGCGCGGTGATGGTGTTCGCGGCGACCGAGGCCGTGACGCCGGGGCTGTCCGGCAATCCCAGCGTCGCCACGCCGGAGCCGGCCTTGACGAGCAGGCTGTCGCCGTGGCCGTGGTAGCAGCCCTCGAACTTGACGATCTTGTCGCGGCCGGTCGCGCCGCGCGCGAGGCGGAGCGCCGACATCGTCGCCTCCGTCCCCGAGTTGACCATCCGCACCATCTCGACCGAGGGGACGGCGTCGATGATCTCCTCGGCCATCTCGCACTCCAACTCGGTCGGCGCGCCGTAGCTCGTCCCGCGGCCCAGGGCCTCGCGCAGCGCGTCCAGAACTTCCGGCGCGGCGTGGCCGAGAATCATCGGCCCCCACGAGCCGACGTAGTCGATGTAGGTGCGGCCGTCCACGTCGGTCATCGTCGCCCCGGAAGCCCGCGCGATGAAGCGCGGCGTCCCGCCCACGCCCCTGAACGCGCGCACCGGCGAGTTCACGCCGCCCGGCATCAGCTCGACCGCGCGCGCGAACAGTTCTTCCGAACTCCGCTGCCTGTCCCCCTCGGTTGCGCTCATGCGCCCATGCTAAATGGGTGTTTAGGAAAAAACAAAGGCCGGCGATAAGGGTCAGAACCACCCGCGGTAGCGGGTGGGCGTAACGCATGCCGGATGATTGACGACAGTGCGGCTCTCATCAACCACAAGTCCGAAGCGCGAAGGCCCACCCGCTACCGCGGGTGGTTCTGACCTGACTCATCCGAAGATGCTGCGCCAGCCGCGGTCGAGGGCGGAGCCGAAGAGGAAGGTGACGAGCGAGGGCGACTCGTGCGAGCGGTCGTAGCCGACCAGCTCGACGTAGGCGCGGCCTTTGATGTCAACGTCGTCGCGCCGCCCTTCGACCGCGCACGCGCCCTCCCAGTAGACGATCATCGTGGTGCCGCGCGTGTCGAGCTCCTGGTCTTTGAGAACCGGCGTGACGGCCACGTCCACCCCCACGCGCGGCACGCGCAGGCGCCAGCCGCTCGGGTAGACGGCGCCCGTGTGCGGGCTGCGCCAGCGGCCGGTCGGCTCAAGCTCGAAGTCTTCGCGCGAGAGGTGTGTGCCGCGCCCTTCGGCATCGATGAAGGTGCCGCTGGAGAAACTCGAAGGTCGGTTCCGCGCGTCGCGTATGTGGTAGACCATCAGCTCCGTCCGGTCTTCGAGCTGGATGCTGAACCAGTCCCAGCCCTTCTGCCCCCGCGTCGTCGCCCAGGTGCCGAACTCCCTGTCCATCCAAGCCTCGCCGCGGAAGCGCTCGGTCACGCCGTCAAGCGTGATGTCGCCCTCGGCCTCCATGCGCGTGTAGGAGAAGTAGCGCGAAGCCTCGCCGTGGTCTTTGAAGCTGACGCCCGCGCCCTCGCGCCCGTTGAGCGCGGCGGGCTTCGAGGGCCGGAGCGCGGCCTCGAAGACGACGCCGTCCGAGAGCGTCGCGCGGAGCAGGTGCAGGCCGTGCGCCTCGCGCACAGTCCAGTCGCCGAGCCGCAGGTAGAGGCGGCGCGAGTCCGCGCGCGCCGCGGGGTCGAAGAGGCCGTTGGCGCTCTTGCGGTGCTCGTAGCGGAAGCGGCCGCGCGACTCGTCCGTCAGGGCGAAGTGCGCGAGGTAGAGCGGGTTGCCGATGAGCCTGAGCGGCACGACGCCGAAGCGGTCGAGGTCCGTGCGCCGCTTGAAGAAGACCAGCTCGAAGCCGAGCCTGCGGCCGGCGTCGGTGCGCAGGTGGCCCGTGTAGTACCACCACTCGGTCTGCGCGCACGCGTGCGCGTAGAGGTCGCGCGGCAGCTTCACGCCCGCGTGCTCCGTCCCGTCGCGCAGGGTCGAAGCCGGCCCCAGCACCGCCTCCGCCAGCCCGTCCAACACGCTCGCCGCCGTCTCCCCCACGGTGTCGATGAGATTGGTGCTCATGAAAATTCGATCTGGTGCTCCTTAGAAAGTAGCCCTCATGCTAAACGTCGGGCGTTGCGAAAGTGTGGGGAGTGCGTGAAGAAATCGGCGGCGCGTTTTGTGGGAAGGGCGGGTAACCACGGAGGCACAGCGGGCGCGGAGTATTCAACCCTCTGTGCGACCTCCGAGCGCTCTGTGCCTCCGTGGTTAGCCGCCCTATGCTTTACAGACAGGTGAGGGACAACCGACGACCTTCGTCAGACGCGCTCCAACTCCTCGCCCGGTTCGACGAGGAGCGTGCGGAAGGAGGAGAGGTAGACGAGGCCGGGCGCGGCCCCTTTGGGCTTGGAGACGAACTTGCGCTGCGTGTAGTTGACGGCGACCTTCGCGTCCTTGCGCGCCTGGCTGAAGTGCGCGGCGAGGCGCGCGGCCTCGACGAGCGTGCGGTGAGGCATCGTGTCGTCTTTGCCTCGCGCGCGGACGACGACGTGCGAGCCGGGGTAGTCGGCCGCGTGCATCCATGTGTCGTAAGAGCGCGCGACGCGGAAGGTCAGCTCGTCGTTCTCGCGCGCGCCGCGGCCGACGATGACCTCGTAGCCGTCCGACGAGCGGTAGCGTCTGAGCGCGCGCCCCTTCTCCGCCGAAGCCTTCCTCGAACCCTTTTCGCGTGCGGTCCGGAAGGGGCGGCCGTCCCCGGCTCTTTCAACCGCCTTCCCGCCGTCGAAGGCCGCGAGCGCTTCCACGTCGCGCGCGGAGACTATCCGCTCAAGCTCCTCGCGCCTCGCTTCGAGCGCGGCCAACTCCGGCCCGACCCTCTCCAAACGCTCCGCGATCTCGCGCGCCGCGCGCTTGGCCTTCGCGTAGCGCGCGAAGCGGCGCGCGGCCTCCTCCTGTAAAGTCCGGTTCTCGTCCACCTCAAGCTCGACGGTCGGCGCGTCTTCCGCGTAGAAGTCGGTCAGGCGGACTTTACTCCCGTCTCGCACGGCCGTGCCGATGTTGGCGAGCAGAAGGTCGCCCGCGCGCTTGTGCTCTTCGGCGTCGCCGTGCCCCGCGAGGTCGCGCCGGAGGTTGTCGCGCAGCTTCCGCAGGCTCGCAATCTGCTGCCGCAGGCGCGCGCCCGCCGCCCCCGCCCGCGCGTCGAAGGCGCGCTCGGCCTCTTGACGCAGGTGATAACGGTCGAGCGCCTCGGAGAGGGAAGCGGCGCCCTCGCGCGGGACGTCGGCGCCTCCGCGCTTGCGCGCAGTCTCGACATCTTGCGGCGCCGCGGCGCGACTCCGCTCGGGCGGGCCGTAGACCTCGCCCTCCGCCTGGCCCTCGCCGCGCGTGGGGCGCAGGGCGATGCGGACGCGCCCGCGCTCGTCGAGCAGAAAGAGGTTTGCGGAGCGCCCCGTGAGCTGCGCGACGAGCGTGGCCTCGCCCTCTTCGCCCAACGCGTCCGGCACGGAGAACTTGAAGCGCACGACGCGCTCGCCTTCGTCCTTCGTCAGCGCGCGCAGCGTCGCGCCGCCGAGCGCCTTGCGCAGGAAGAGCGCGAAGGGGGAAGGGGAGAGCGACGCGCGCTCAAGCTCGCGCACGGTGCGCTCGATCAAGTGCAGGCGCGGGCGGGCGGGGTCGGCGGAGAGCAGAAGGTAGCGGCCGTCGCCCGTGCGGAAGTCGACGGCGAGCGTGTTGGGGGAAAGTTGAAAGACCTTGCCCCACGGCCGCCCCGAGAGCGCGGGCCGCAGCTCCTCCAACACTTCGCCGATCAACTGCTCGTTCATCCGTGCCCGCCTTGAAGAGGTTCGCGCAAAGGCTAACAGACTTCCGCGCGTTGACAAAAAAGGGAGGCGCGTCCCCACTGGACGCGCCTCCCTCCGCCTTCTGTTCCGAACTCTACTTCCGGACGACGACGGTGCCGGAGAGGATGTCGTGCACGGTGCGCCCCTCGGCGTCGAAGAGCGAGTAGAGGATGCCCAGGCCCCCGGTCGCGAGCGAGAGCATGTAGAGGAGTGCGCGGCGCGCGCACTGCCCGGTGGTCGGGACGCTTGCCTTGCGAGCGTCCACGGCGTGGAGCCCTGAGAGCCGCATCCCCGGCGTGCGCCCGGCCAGCGCGACCGAGCACGTGTGGTAGAGGAACATCACGAGCGCCGCGATCAGCGCCATCGAGCCCGACACGCGCGTGTCTTGCCAGTTGCCGATTGAAAGCTCGATGGCCGCCGCGAACGGCGCGCAGAGGAGGGCGACGGCGAGCAGGTCGGCGCAGGCCGCGGCCATGCGCTTGAGGCGCGGGGCGCGGTCGTCGTACGTCAGCTCCTTCTCCTCGACCTTCGGCAGAAGCTCGATGCCCTGCCGCTCAAGCCAGAACTCGTCGAGCACGCCCGAGATGTGCCGCGGCTGGCGCGAAGAAGAAGAGGACAGAGACTCCTCCTCCTCGAAAGCCGGGCTCGGCTGCGGCTCGGCCTGCGCGACCTCCGCCTTCCTGACGGGCTCGGCGACGGCCTCGGCCTCACGCGTCGCCACAGTCCGGGTCGCGGGCGTTTGTGCGACGGCCGCGGGCGCCTCCTTCTCTTCGGCGACCACGCGGGCGGCGGCGGGCTCAACCTGAGCTGCCTGCGGCTGCTCGGGCCTGGGCGTCGGCTTCGGCTGGACGACGACGAGGGGCGGCGGCGGGGGCGCGACGGGCTCGGGCGCCTCCTGCACGGGCTGCTCCTCGACCACGCGCGCGGCGGCCGTGGCGGCCTGAGCGCGGCCGGAGGCCGGACGCGCGGACGGCGCGCTCGCACGCGCGCGCTCGATGCGGCGCAGGGCGGCGGCGACCAGTGGGTTCAGCTCCGGCTCGTCCGGCGCCGGGACGAGGCCGAGCTGCTTGGAGGCGGACTCGGCCGCCCTCTCTTTGGCAGCGGCGCGCGCGTCGTCGAGCGTCGTGCGGGATTGATTGGCGGCGGCCGGCGCGGACCCGGCTTCGAAGTCGGCCTCGCGGGCGCGCTTCTGCTGGATTTCGCGGAAGCGCTCGCTCAACTCCCTGCGCCAGGCCGGGCGGTTGACGCCGGGGAATTCGATGAGAGTCGAGCTGTTCGGGGCCTGCGCGGTGTGGGTCGTGGCGTTGGAGTTCTCGGTCATATCGGGAGCGTCGGCCTGCGGCGCGGGTCGGGGCGCGTCAGGCTCTTGTAAATCATCCGCTAAAGCATCCGCTTCGAGGGGGGTGTCTCTAGGCGCCGACTCCGCCGTCAGGCATTGAGGACATTCGTCGAGTTCTAACGGGTACTCTTCGCTGCAAACGGCACACTGCATCGCTAAAAGGGCGGTCTCCCTGTCGTCTGCGTCTCTTGTTCGAGGGGCGAAGGGCACATGCCTGTAAATCCATGCCCACTGCGGAGTCGCGCCGGATGCTATCAGAACTTACTTTAAGTCGTCAACCAGAAAATGTACAAGGCGCTGTATTTGGGTGGCGGGCGGGTACAATATTTGGGGGGCCTGCTAGCGGAGCAGCGTGCCGATGCGGCCCCAGCGCGTGTTGTTGAAAAAGTTACGGACGAAGCCGAGGCCGCTCCTGTCCTGCGGGGCGCTCTCGTCGTAAGACCAGATGACGAACATGGCGCGGCCGACGATGAGTTCGCGCGAGACTGGCCCCCAGTAGCGGCTGTCCCGGCTGTTCTCGCGGTTGTCGCCCATCATGAAGTAGTGGCCTTCGGGGATGCGGTAGGGGCGCCGGACGCCGTTCGGGGCGTCGGGGCCCGCGTAGCGGTTCTCGCCGCACGCCGCGCGGCTGCGGTAGTAGACGGTGTAAGGCTCGTCGGCCTTCGGGCGTTCGGCGGTGAGACCTTTCAGTTCGGACTTGTCGTCGCCGAGGCCGCAGTCGCGCGACTCGACGCGGTATTCGGGGAGGAGTTTGCCGTCTATGTAAACGTCGGGGCCTTTGACCTCGATGGTCTCGCCGGGCAGGCCGATGACGCGCTTGATGAAGAGCGTCCTGTACTGGACGATCTTCTCGGCGGGGACGGACTCGGCCGGGTACTTGAAGACGACGATGTCGCCGCGGCGTATCTCGCGCTGCGGGAGGAAGGGGAGGTGCGGGCCGGGGCCGAAGACGAACTTGTTGATGAGGAAGCGGTCGCCGACGTAGACGGTGTTCTCCATCGAGGCCGAGGGGACTTCGGCCGCCTGCGCGACGAAGGTCATGAAGAACATCGCCATGACCAGCACGACCGCGCCCGACTCGAAGTACTCGCGCAGGAGGCCGCGGGGCGGGCCCGCGTCGGCGGCCGGCTCGGCGTCTTGCCCTCCGTCCGGCTTCTCCTCCTCGATCTCCGTCGTCGCCACTTTGGGTCAGAACCTTTCCAAAAGGTTGGACAATGGTTAGAGCGGCTGCCGCCCGGCGAAGCCCGCCTCCAGGTCGTGCCACCACTCCAGCTCGTCGCCCTCGCCCATCTGCCAGCAGAGCAGCACGACGCGCCCTTCGCGCAGCGTCGGGAAGTCGATGAGGCCGCGCGCGTAGTCCTTGAGCTGCACGCCCAGCTCTTCCAACTCGCCCGAAGCCTCGGCCAGCTCCGAGAGCGAGAGCACGTAACCGCCGCCGCCCTCCATCCCGCCGCCGCCGTGCGCCGCGCCGGCCGCGGCCAGACGCGCCTGCTCCTGCGACGCCGAGACGCGCGCGTACGCGCGCTGAATCCGCCCCACGACCCCGCGCACGGTCGGCAGCAGCGCGTTCGCCTCTTCGACGGTGAAAAGCTTCATAAAGCAGATGCCAGATGTCAGATGCCGGATGTTAGTCGGTGTCTTTAACTGACATCTGACATCCAGCATCTGAGATCTGCCTTACTGGTCGTCCGTGACGCGGATGAAGTTGGAGCCCTGCGGGCCGCGCTCGTCCTCGACGGGCTCGGCGAGGAGTTGGGGGACTGTCTCGTCGAACTCTTCGGTGCGGCGCGCGTCGTCGCGCTCGGCCTCGGCGTCGCAGAGGAGTTCGTGGGCGTGCGCGTCCACCTCGTCGTCGGTGGGCGGCGCGGGCTGCGCGGGGTTGGCGTAAGAGCCGGCCGGCGCGTGATTCTCGTGCGGCGCGTGGTTCTCGTAGTAGCGGTGCGAGTGCGCGGGCTCCTTGCGCACCTTGTGCGCGATGTCGCCGAGGTCGATGAAGTAGTCGGCCACGTCGATCAGCTTCGGCGCCGTGTTCGAGCGGAAGCCGGCGACCTCCACGCGGCAGCCCTTGTACGCCACGGCGTTGACGGCGTAGACGAAGTCCTCGTCGCCGGAGACGAGCACGGCCGTGTCGTAGCGGCCGGCCAAGCTCAGCATGTCGACGGCGATCTCCACGTCGAGGTTCGCCTTGCGCGTCCCGTCGTAGAAGGTCTTCAGCTCCTTGTGGATGACGCGGAAGCCGTTGCGGCGCATCCAGAGCAGGAAGCCCTGCTGGCGCTCGGCCCCGACATCGACGCCCGTGTAGAAGAAGGCGCGCAGAAGCCTCCCGTCGCCCAGGAGGACGCGCAGGAGCTTGTTGTAGTCGATGTCGATGTTGTGGAACCGAGCCGCGTGAAAAAGGTTGTTGCCGTCGATGAAAACCGCCACCCTGCCTCTGTAACCTAACTGCCAGGAGATGTTGTTAGTGGGATCATAATGCATGCGAAAGACACCCCATTCCGATTTCTGATTCGCGAGATTTCAAACATCAGCGGGACGCCAGCGCCCGCCCGCCGCCGAGCCGACCATAATTCAAGACACAAGGCTTAAGACCCAACCACGGACTACGCATCCGGCGCGACGGCAAGTTATTTAACCACGAACTTTGTCGGCACGACAACAGGGGGCACGTCGAAGAAGGTGCGCCGAGCACGTCGCCCGTGGCGGCGTCCACGTAGACGAGCAGCGGGGCGTCGGTGTTGTCGGCGGCGACCTCCCACGCGACGTGGAGTTCGAGCGCGGCGCGTTCTGCGGCGTCGCGTCGGACGGGGAAGACGACGAGCTGTCGGGCGGCGGCCGGGTCGGGCTGTGTGAGCGTGCGCGTCTGTTGCGCGCCGGAGCGGTCGTTGTAAGTGACGGAGCGGTTGGCGAGCGCGGCGGCGGCCTGCGCGGCCGTGATGGTCTTGGGGACTGCGGCGAGCGTGCGGCCGAGCCGCTCGGCGTCGGGGACGGCCGTGCTGTTGAGGCCGACGACGCGCAGGTCGGGCGTGAAGGTCACCTCGACCGAGCCGTAGCCGTTGCGCAGAGGGTAGGCGAAAGGGTTCTGCCGGTAGAGCGCGCGGCGCGACCCGGCCGCGGCGTCCGACACCTCGACGAGCGAGACGTGCTTGAGGTCGATGCCGAGCAGCGGCGCGGCCGTCGAGAGGAAGCGGCGCAGGGACTCGCGCGTCTCCTCCTCCGTGCGGCTCTGCGCGTCGCCCGCGACGACGAGCGGGAGGCGCGGGAAGTCACGCAGCCCCGCGGGCAGGGAGGCGAGCGTCGCCGTGACGGGGCGCAGTTCGGGCGCCGGGGAGCCGGCGGCGGCCTGCTCGCCGACGACCGCCTTCCAGTTGGCGAGCGCGGCGGCGCGCCGCTCTTCGCTCGCGGCGAGGAGGGCGAAGCGCGGCGGCTCGCTCCCGCGCGGGCGCTCCGCGCTAGCCGGCTTCGCGGCGGACGCGCACGCGCCGAGCATGAAAGCCGTAGCGAAGAAAACGATGCCGCACGCGGCCCTTCGAACGTAAGTCATGGTAAGCACGGGGCGGACTAAGGCAAAATGTTGAAGGGGAAACTTGCGAGAGGGATTATACTCAAGAATGTGCGCGGGGCAATCGGTTCAGCTTAGCCGGCCGGGTGTCGGCCGAAGACGCGGGGGGTAACTTGTCGCGCGAGGATGATGCGGACGGGCTCGGCGGGTTCGACGCGCTCGGCGGGGGGGCGGCGCGGCCGTTCGCGCCGGAGCAGATGGTCGCGTGCGGGGAGTGCCTGCGCGCCAACGCGCCGACGCGGGCGGCGTGCCTCTACTGCGGCGCGGCGCTCCCGCGGACGAAGCAGAGCGCGGCGCTCTGGCGCCCCAGGCTGAAGAAGCTTGAGGAGTGGGAGCAGGGCTTCAACGTCGTCACGCTCCCGCGCGCGGCCGGCGCGCTCACGTCGGACGCGGCGGAGGAGGCGGCGTCTCTCCTGCGTCTGGATGTGGGCGGGCTCAAAGAGATAGTCCTGGCGGGTCGCGCGATGCCGCTCGCGCGCGCGCCGTCGGCGGACGAGGCGTGGATAATCGTCGAGAGGCTGCGCGAACTCGGCCTCAGCACCGAAGTCTTCCCCGACGAGGTCCTGGCGCGAAGGCCCGCGCGCGCGCGCGCGTTCGAGTTTGAAGGGGAGGCCCTCGTCTGTCGCACGGGGCCGGAGTCGGAGCCGCGCCGTGTGCCCTGGTCTGAGGTCGTGCTGCTCGTCACGGGGCGCGTCGTGTCGAGGCGCGTCGAGGTCTCCGAGCGCAAGCGCGGCCTGGCCGGCCGGAGCGAGACGGTCGGGACGCGCGAGCTCGCGTCGGACGAGGCGGTGCTCGACCTCTACACGTCGTCCGTCGACGAGCACGAGGCGCAGGGGACGGGCGGCGCGGGCTTCCGCGTCATGTCCGGCGGCTTCGACTACTCCTGCCTCGGCGAAGGGAAGGGGCTGGTTGCGGCCGAGAACTTTAACGCGCTCGTCGCGGCGCTGCGCGGGCGCGCGCCTTCGGCGGCGCACGACGAAGAGTACGCGCGGCTGCGCCCCCTGCTCTCGGACGTGTGGCCTTCCGCCGAGCGCACCGAATCACTCGGGCTCCGGCGCGAGCGCGCGGGGCGCTTCAACACGGAGGCCGTCACGACGGTCAGCAACGAGACACAGTTCACGCGCTACGCGCGTCTGCGCCACCTGCTGGTGCTGCGCGCGCGCGCCGAGAAGAGATGAAACAGCACGGTGGAGACAAGCGCGGGCAGGGCCGCCGCGCCGAAGGGCGCGGGCGCCGGGGCGAAGGGCGCGGCGAGTCGCCGGGCGAGCGCGTGGCGCGCGCCTTCTCGGGCGAAGACAGGCGCGACCGACCGCCGCGCGGCGCCCAGGGCGACCGCCCTCCCTCCGCGCGTCCGGTCGAGCCGCGCGAGCCAGTCCGCAAGCCCGAGGCCGCGGACGACGGCGCGCACGTCTTCGGCGTCCAGCCCGTGCTCGAAGCCCTGCGCGCGGGCGCGCGGCCCATCGAGCGCCTGACGCTGGCCGAGGGCGCGCACGAGTCGAGGCTGCGGGAGATTCTTGAGATCGCACGCTACGCGGACATCCCCGTCCGGCGCGTGCCGCGCACGGAGCTGCAACGCATCGCCGCGGGCGCCAACCACCAGGGCGTCATCGCCACCATCGCCGCGGCGCACTACACGCACTCGGACGAGCTGCTCGACGCGCTGGCCGCGCGCGTCGGAACCCCGGACCCGCCGCTCGCCATCGTCCTCGACGGCGTCGAAGACCCGCGCAACCTCGGCGCGGTCATCCGCACGGCCGAGTGCGCGGGCGCGCACGGCGTCTTCGTCCCCGAGCGGCGCGCGTCGGGCCTGACCGAGACCGTGGCGAAGGCCGCGGCGGGGGCGCTCGAATACGTGCCCGTCGCGCGCGCGGCCAACGTCGTGCGCCTGCTCGAAGAGTTGAAGGAGCGCGGCGTCTGGACAATCGGCACCGCCGCCGGGGCCGGGACCGCGTACACGGACTGGGACTGGACGCAGCCCTGCGCCCTTTTGCTCGGCGGCGAGGGCGAGGGCCTGCGCCGTCTCGTGCGCGAGCGCTGCGACGTGCTCGTCAGCATCCCCCTGCGCGGGCGGATAGAATCGCTCAACGTCTCGGTCGCGGCCGGCGTGGTTCTTTACGAAGCCGTCCGCCAGCGAACCGCCCGCCGCAAAGAAGCGTACGATGAGAACAGAGTGATGAGTGATGAGTGATAAGTGATGAGAAAGAACGTCGGGCCTTGTCTTCAACTTATCACTCATCACTCATCACTCCCCAGGAGGTTCAACCACATGTTCTGTCCGAAGTGCGCGACGCCTAACGCGGATGACGCGAGGTTCTGCCGGTCTTGCGGCACGGACATCGGGCTGGTGCCGCAGGCCCTGAGCGGCGCCCTCGCGGAGCGTCTGTCCGCGGCCGAGGATGATACACGGCACGGCCGGCGCCGCCGCCACAGGGGCGACCGGCCGCCGAGCATCGAGCGCGCGGTCAGGAGCTTCTTCATGGGGCTGGCCTTCATCTTCATCGCCTTCGCCGTCAGGACGTGGGCGCCCGCCGGCAACATCTGGTGGTTCTGGATGTTCATCCCCGCCGCCTTGAACCTCGCCGACGGCATCGGGACGTACCTGCGCATCCTCGGCGAGGAGAAGAAGCGCGAGACGACCACGTACGTCTCTCCGACTTCCGCCATCCCGCCGCCGCGACCCGCGGGCGCTCTGCCGCCCCGCGACACCGGCCAGATGATCCCGCCGCCCAGCGTCACCGAAGGCACCACGCGCCACCTCGGCGTCCCCGTCGAGCGCAAGCGGGGCGAGGGCTGAGCGCGCCCGCCGCGGTGTGTTAGTCTTCAGACGTCATGCAGAGTCTTGCCGAGAGCGGCGTGGGGCGCGTCTGCGTCCCCGTCTGCGTTAAGCGCGCGGCCGAGCTGCGCCCTTCAATCGAGCGCGCGGCGGAGGCGGGCGACGTCGTCGAGCTGCGCCTCGACTGCCTCGAAGCGGACGAGTTGGACGAGGCACGCGCGCAACTCGGCGGCCTTCTCACGCGGGCGGGCCGGCCCTTCCTCATCACCTACCGGCCGAAGGAGCAGGGCGGCGGCGTCGGCCTGAGCCTGGAAGAGCGCGCGGCCTTCTGGCGCGAAGTCCCGCTGTGGCTGCGCGCGGCGGCCGGGCGCGGCCGGGCCTTCGTCGACGTCGAGTTGGACCTGCTTGAGTCGCCGCACGCCGAACGCTTAGGCGCGCTCTTCGAGGGCTTCACGGTCATCTGCTCACACCACGACTTCCGGGAGACGCCCGCCGACCTCGAACAGATTTACGAGCGGATGGCGCGCACGCGCGCGGACGTCTCGAAGCTGGCGACGCGCGCGAACTCGATCACGGACAGCCTCACTCTCATGCGCCTGCTCGAACGCGGGCGGCGCGAGGGCCGCGGCGTGATCGCCGTCTCGATGGGCGCGGCCGGCGTGCTGACGCGCGTGCTCGCGCCGGCCTTCGGCGCGTTCCTCACCTACGGCTCGCTCGACGCCGGGCAGGCGACCGCGCCGGGGCAGATCGAAGCGCGCGAACTGCGCCGCCTCTACCGCGTCCGCGAGCTGAGCGAGCAGACCGCCGTCACCGGAATCGTCGGCTCGCCCGTCGCGCACTCGCTCTCGCCCTACATGCACAACACGGGCTTCGCGTCGCTCGGCCTCGACGCCGTCTACCTTCCGTTCGAAGTCGTGGACTTGCCCGAGTTCGTCAGGCGGATGGTTGACCCGCGCACGCGCGAGCTGCGCTGGAACCTGCGCGGCCTGAGCGTGACCGCGCCGCACAAGCAGGCCGT
Source organism: Pyrinomonadaceae bacterium (assembly GCA_036389235.1). Lineage (GTDB taxonomy): Bacteria > Acidobacteriota > Blastocatellia > Pyrinomonadales > Pyrinomonadaceae > QHXN01. The sequence goes on from DASVQJ010000179.1 coordinate 21,552, forward strand.
CATCCCGCTCCTCGACACGGTCGCGCCGGCCGCGGCGCGCGTCGGCGCCGTCAACACGTTGGTCATTTCGGAAGAGCGCGGGCTCGAAGGCTACAACACGGACGCGGACGCTTCGGTCGTCCCGTTGGCCGGGTTGGTCGGGCTGCAAGGGGCGCGTGTCGCGGTGCTCGGCGCGGGCGGCGCCGCGCGTGCGCTGCTGTGGGCGCTCGGCGAACGCGGCGCGAGCGCCACGGTCTTCGCGCGCGACGAAGCACGCGCCCGCGCGGTCGCGGAAGAGTTCGGCGTGGCGGGGGCGCGGCTCGAAGGCGCGAGCTTCGAAGGCTTCGACGTGGTGGCGAACACGACGCCGCTCGGCACGCGCGGCGAGCGCGAGACGGAGACGCCGGCCGCGGAGTCGCAACTGCGCGGGGCGCGCGTCGCCTACGACCTCGTTTACAACCCGGCCGAGACGCGCTTCCTGCGCGAAGCGCGCGCCGCCGGCTGCGAGACCGTCGGCGGCCTGGGGATGCTCGTCGCGCAGGCCGAGGAGCAGTTCCGCCTCTGGACTGGGCGCGTGCCGCCGCCGGGCGTGATGCAGGCCGCGGCCGAAAGGAAGTTGTTAGATGTCAGATGCCAGATGCTAGTAACTGCTCATAACTAGCATCTGGCATCTGACATCTAACATCTGTTTTATGGAGCGTTACAGCAGGCAGATTTTATTCGAGGGCGTCGGCGAGGAGGGGCAGCGGCGTCTGCGCGCGGCGCGCGCCCTGATCGTGGGGTGCGGCGCGCTGGGGTCGGCGCAGGTCGAGATGCTTGCGCGGGCGGGCGTGGGCCGGCTGAGGGTTGTTGACCGCGACTTCGTCGAGGAGTCGAACCTACAGCGGCAGGCGATGTTCACGGAGCGCGACGCGCGCGAGCGGACGCCGAAGGCCGTGGCGGCGTCGAGACGCGTGGCAGAGATCAACTCCGACGTCGCGTGCGAAGCGGAGGTCGCGGACGTCAACCAGTCGAACGTCGAGCGGCTTGTCGACGGCTGCGACGTGGTGCTGGACGGGACGGACAACTTCTCGACGCGCTTCCTCATAAACGACGCGTGCGTCAAACACGGCGTCGCGTGGGTCTACGGCGCGGCCGTGGGGAGCTACGGCGTGACGCTGACCATCAGGCCGGGCACGACGCCCTGCCTGCGCTGCGTCTTCCCCGAAGTGCCGGCCGCGGGCACCGCGCCGACGTGCGACACGGCGGGCGTCATCATGCCCGTCATCTCCGTCGTCGCCGCGGTTCAGGTGACGGAAGCTTTGAAGCTCCTGACGGGCCGGTTCGAGAGTCTGCACGGGCGCCTGATGCAGTTCGACGTGTGGCGTAACGAGTGGCGGCAGATAAACGCGGGCGGGCGCGCGGCGGACTGCCCGGCGTGCGGGCTCCGACGGTTCGAGACTCTGGAGGCGGAGGCGGGCGACCTGACGACCGTGCTCTGCGGGCGCAACGCCGTGCAGGTCTCGCCCCGCGGGGCGACCTCGCTCGACCTCGACGCGCTGGCGGCGCGTCTGGGCGGCGCGGGCGAGGTGAAGGCCAACGAGTACCTCGTGCGTTTGCGCGCGGGCGGGTACGAGCTGACCGTCTTCCGCGACGCGCGCGCCATCGTGCGGGGGACGGACGACGCGGCGGTGGCGCGCTCGGTCTACGCGCGCTACGTGGGCACGTAGTTTTATCAAAGGGACGTCCGGAGCTGAGGGCGTTTAACCACGGAGACGCAGAGGACACGGAGGGGGCACGGAGTCTTGAATTCCTCTGTGCGACCTCCGTGCTCTCTGTGCCTCCGTGGTGAAACTCAACTTTCGTTAAAGTCTAGGACGCATAAACGGAAGACTTGTTTGGTGGTTTCGTGCGCGGGGCTTTCGAGTTATGATTCATGAAGGCGGGCGTGAACGAGCGCCGCCCCGACATTGAAAGCGAACCTTCATACTTGATGACAAACAGACGCATGCCCCTTCGCACTCTTCGACTCTTCCTCCTCTCCTCAGCGGTCTTCATCTTCGGCGTCGTGAGAACAGAGGCCGGCGGCCCCGTCGTGTGGGAGACCGACTCGCGCGCGCAGTTGTTGTCGGGCGAGTCGCGCGGCGTCTCCGTCACCGACACGGGCGCGCTGATGCTCGCGCCGCGCTTCACGCAGGTCTTCGACACGGAACAGGCTTACGTCTGGTCGAGCGCGGCCGACCAGGGCGGCAACGTCTACCTCGGGACGGGTCACGACGGGCGCATCTTCCGCGTCGCCGCGGACGGCCGCGGCGCGCTGCTCTACGACGCGGCCGAGCTGGACGTGACGGCGCTCGTGGTGGGGCGCGACGGCGCGCTCTACGCGGGCACGTCGCCCGACGGCAAGGTCTACCGCGTGACTCCGGACGGCAAGGCCGAGGTCTACTTCGACCCGCCGGACAAGTACATCTGGTCGCTGGCGCTGATGCCGGACGGCGCGCTCGCCGTCGGCACGGGCGACACGGGCAAGCTCTACCGCGTGAGCGCCGCGGCGGCGAAGCCCGAAACGTCGCTCCTCATCGACACGAACGAGACGCACGTCATCTCGCTCGCGGTGGACAGGCAGGGGAACCTGCTCGCGGGCACCGACCCGGGCGGGCTCGTGCTGCGCGTCTCGCCGCAGGGCAAGGCATTCGCGCTCTTCGACTCGCCGCTGCGGGAGATACACGCACTCTCGCTCGCGGCCGACGGGTCGCTCTACGCGCTCGCCCTGAGCGACGCGGCGACGGGGCCGCGGCAGTCTTCGACGACGACCACGACGACCGCCGTGAGCGCCGCCTCGGCCGGCGGCAGCGTGACGGGGACGGTGACGACCGACGACGGGGGCGCCGCGCAGACCGTGACCTTCGGCGCGCAGCCGCAAACGGCCGCGCGCAGCCGCAACGAGTTGAACGGCGCGCGCTCCGCGGTCTTCCGCGTCGGCGCCGACGGCGGCTCGGACGTCCTGTGGAGTTCGCAGACGGTGACGGCCTTCTCCGTCGCGGCCTCGCCGCGCGGCGCGGGCGTGCTCGTCGGCACGAGCGACAAGGGGCGCATCTACTCCGTGACCGACGACGGGCGCGACACGCTCCTCCTCCAGTCGAGCGAGGATCAAATCTCCTCCTTCGTCGTGCGCGGCTCGGACGTGTTCGTGGCCTCTTCGAACCAGGGCAAGCTCTTCCGCCTCGGCGCCGAGCAGTCGGCCGAAGGGACTTACGAGTCGCCGGTGCGCGACGCGAAGTTCGTCGCCTCGTGGGGGCGCGTCTGGTGGCGCGGGCGCGGGCAGGTCGAGTTGCAGACGCGCACCGGCAACACAGAGCGCCCCGACATGACCTGGAGCGATTGGAGCGCGCCCTACAAAGACCCCTCGGGCGCGTCGGTGTCGAGCCCGCGCGCGCGCTTCATACAGTGGCGGGCGGTGCTCCGCCCGGCGGGCGGGACTGACCCGCGCGTCGAGTTCGTCAGCCTCTCCTACCTGCCGCGCAACGTCGCGCCCGAGGTGTTGCAGATACAAGTCCTGCCGGTCGGCATCGCGCTCCAGTCCGCGGTGCAGGTGCAGGTCGATCCGAACATCGAGGCGTCGGGCCTCGACCCCTCGCTCATCGGGCCGCAGGTGCAGATACCGCCGCGCCGCACGTTCCAGCGCGGCGCCGTCTCGTTGCAGTGGCAGGCCGAAGACCGCAACGGCGACCAGCTGCTCTACAGCGTCTACTACCGCTCGGTCGGCGAATCTACTTTCCACCTGCTGAAGGAGAACCTGCGCGACAACTTCTTCTCCGTGGACGGGGCGGCTTTGGGCGACGGCAGCTACGTCTTCAAGGTCGTCGCCTCGGACGCGCCCGAGAACTCGCTGGGCCAGGCTTTGACGGGCGACCGCGTGAGCGAGCCGGTCGACGTGGACTCGACGCCGCCGACCGTGCGCGCGGAGGGGCAGCCGCAGGCCGGGGCGGACGGGCGCGCGCGCGTCCGCTTCACGGTCGAGGACGCCGCGGGGCGCGTCCGCCGGGCGGACGTTTCGGTCGACAGCGGCGAGTGGCGCTCGGTCTTCCCCGAAGACGGCATCGCCGACGGCCCGCGCGAGTCGTACGCACTCGAACTGCCCCTTGAAGGCGCGGGCGAGCACACGATCTCACTGCGCGCCGTGGACGGCAGTGGCAACGTGAGCAGCGCCAGAGTCGTCGTAAGACGTTGAAAGACGTGCGGCACGCGGCGCCGCACCCATACCGTACACGATACGGTGCGACCCCCGACGATACGGTGCGAGAGCTTCAAAACTCGACACCCGAAAGGCTTGATA
>DASVQJ010000180.1:0-31267 GCA_036389235.1 Pyrinomonadaceae bacterium
CGTGCGCCCGCGGCCGGGCAGCGTGAACAGGCCGACGGCGGCCAGTGTGAGCGTCAGGAGGACGCTCAAACGTCTGCGCCCGAGCTTCGCGGGCCGGGTCTTAAAGAGTCTGTGCGACATAATCTTCATGGCCTTCTAACGTGATGCCTGCATCCCCTGCACTTGCAGGATGCCGACGAGCTGCCGCCGGTGTATGCGCTCTTTTATCGAGCCGACGGCTTCCGGCGAAGGCGTTTGGGGCAGGTTGGAGATGTCGAGGAGTATCGGCTCGACGCTGTCGAGCAGCCCCTCGACGGGGCGGTCGCCCGCGCTCGCGGCCTCGCGCCGCAGGGCGATGTTGCTGTAGAGCAGACGCTTCGAGAGCCGGCGCGCGTCGGCCACGTCGAGCGTCGGGTCGTGCTCCGTCAGGCGCGCGTTGCGAAAGCTGCGCAGGAGTCTTTCGACGCGCTCGGCGTGACGCTCGATTCTGAGCGAAGGGTCGGCGGCCGTCGCCCGTAAGCTCCCCGCCATATACAGCGCGACGGCGCCGGCCGAAGAGGGGAGCGGGGCGGGTTCGACAACGTGCGCCTCCTCCCGCCTCACCTCGCGGCCCGGGCCTTCCTGACCGCGACGCCCCGTCCGGTGGTCGCCACGTTTAACCAGTGCGTGCTCTCGCCCCGCACGGGAGGGCGGCGCGGCGCCCGCATGACGTGGTGTCTTCGTCGCATTTGCGTGGAGGACGGTCGGGCTGCCGGCGTTGTGATGCTCGTCCGGCCTCGTGCCCCCGTCCTCGGCCGCGGCCGGCGCCTGAGCCGGAAGGCTGTTCGCATTCGCCGCGGCGGGAGCGCCGGGCGTTGGCGTGCGGGTGGACGTGCGTGAACCCGTGAACCAACGCACGCCGAGCGCGGCGCCGATTAAAAGCAGCGCCAACGTTGCGACGTGCGCGGGTCGGAGACCGGTCAGGCCGAACGCCCCGGCGAGACTTTCCTTCAGCCGCCCGACTACCCCGCGCGGATTCGTCGGACGCCCGGCGGTCTTCAACTCGGACGTGCGGGAGTTGAGGATTGAGGCCAGCGCTATGCTCTGTGCGTGGGGGTCGGGCGCCCGTTCGTAGGAGCGAAGCTCCTGCCGGAGGAGCAGGAATGACTCGCGCGCCTGCCGGCAGGCCGCGCAACCTTCCACGTGTGCCCCCAGCCGTGCGGCCTCACGCGGCGGCAACTCGCCGTCCACGAGCAGGGATACATCTTCGGTGAACTCACAATCCATCGTCTGAAACGTTCGGCCCCTCTCGTCGCGGGGCACGTTTAAGCCCCGGCCGAAGCCTCCTGCGCCCTTTGCCAGCGCGCCCGCAGCGTGGTGCGCGCGCGAAAGATGTCGACCTTCACCTTGGCCTCCGACACGTTAAGGACGCGCGCGATCTCGCCGTAACTCATCTCCTCCTGCTCGCGCAGGAGCAGCGCCGCCCTCTGGTGCTCCGGCAGGTGCTTGAGCAGGCCCAGAATCATCTCCCTCCGCTCGTCCGCCTCCAGACGCTCGGCCGGGCCGGGCGTCTCGGTGCGAAGCGCCTCGACCACTTTGCCGAGGAGCCTCTGCCGCGTCCCCCTCCTGGTCAACTCGTTCAGGGCAAGGTTGCGCGCCACGCGAAAGAGCCAGAAGCGAACCTCCTCCCTCACGATCCTCTCCGCGCCGGTGCGATACAACTGCATGAAACTCTCCTGCGCGATATCCTGGGCAGCGCCGGAAGCGCCACCCAACAGGCACTCTAAAAAACGGCAAAGGCTTGGGTAGAATTCATTGAATATCTCTGCGAACTCTGCGTCGGTGTTCGCCATAATTCTGTCTACGCCTGGAAAACAATCCGGGGGGGAAAAAGTTACAGCTATTCTCGGCGCCGTCGGCCCCGCCCGAACTTGCGGCAGAAACGCGGAACGTCGAACGACGGATTAAAGCGTCAAGCTTCACCCCGTTCATCGTTCGACGTTCCGCGTCTGTCAACGCTTACTGCTGGCGCAGGGGCGGCATCGGGATGGGGATGTTGTAGGCCGCGCCGCCGGCCCCGACGCCGCCTTCGCAGGAGTTGGGCGGCGTCGTGCAGACGCGCCGCGTCGAGGGGCACTCGGCCGCCCAGAACATGTAGCCGAGCATGCCGTTCGTCGTCCCGACTTTGGTCGCCACGTTCTGCACGTAGCTGCCGGTGCTGTTCTGGAGCGAGGCCGCGAAGTTCGTGCACTCGGGCGCGGGCTGCGTGCCGGTGACGATGTAGAGCCCGCCGGTGAACTTGGCCGCGGCCAGCGGCAGGACGGGCGGGTCGAAGCGCGGCTTGCCGTCGATGTGCTCCTGCCAGTTGGCCTGCGCGTCGGCGGCGTTGGTGGGCTGGCGGCTCGGCACCATGGCGTTGGCGTAGTCGAGCACGGGCGCGCTCGTCTTGAGCCAGTCGGCCGTGGCCTTGCGCGTGATGGCGATGAGCCAGCGGTCGCCGGCCGCGAGGTCGATGGTCAGGCGGGCGGCGTGGTCGGCGCCCGTCGCGTCGTAGGGCAGTTGCGAGCGGTAGGCGTCGATGAACGCCTGGAGCCCGTCGAGGTTGGGGCTGGTGTTCTCCTCGTAGTCGATCTCGATGCCGACGCCGAGGCTCCGCGCGGCGGCCGCGGCGTTGAGGCCGAACTGCGTCGGGTTGGTCGCGAGCGCCTGGTTCCAGGCGTCCGTGTAGGTGATGCCGCCGATGGAGAGCATGACGCGGACGTTCCGGCTCTTGAAGTAGTTGACCACCTCCGGCGTCATGCCGCGCGGCAGGCCGTTGAGGGTCTGCGCGTCGGTCGTCCGGTTGAGGAGCTTCAGCGGGTGGACGAAGCTGAGCACCACGAGGTTAACGGAAGGCAGCCCCGAGCCGTCGCCGCGGTCGATGAGCCAGCGGTTCTTCGTGTCGAACTCGGTCATGTCCCGCACGCCGGCCCACGTGCACGCGTCGTTGCCGCAGAGCCACGCCCCGTAGACGGAGACGGGTGTGGCGTTGGCGGGAGTGGCGGCGGCGAACGCACACCACAGGATGCACAGCGACACCAACCTTCTGAGCATTGAAGTTCTCCTTTCCTGCTGATACGCCGGTGAGATTTCGGGGCGCCACATCTTGCAACGGGGGGCGGCGGGAATACAATGCCAGACGTGCGCGCTCGCCCCGGGGGCGCGCGGGGGCCGCGGAGGATTGAACTCTTGGACTCGATACCTGTAAAGATGCGACGCCCGGCGGCCGGGCCGCTCAGCCTGCCGTTCTACTACGGGTGGGTGAACGTCGCGGTGGCCGCGCTGGCGATGGTCGGGACGCTGCCGGGCAGGACGCAGGGGCTCGGACTAATCACCGAGCCGCTGATGAGGGATTTGCAGATCGGCCGCGTCGCCTACGCGCAGATTAACCTTTTCGCGACGCTCATCGGCGCGCTCTTCTGCCTCGGGGTCGGCCGCCTCATCGACCGCTTCGGCGGCCGCGCCGTCCTGACGGCCGTGGCCGCGGCGCTCGGAGCCGTCGTCCTCTGGATGAGCGGCGCGCGGGGGTCGGCCGCCGTCGCCTTGCTCATCACCCTGACGCGTGGCCTGGGGCAGAGCGCCCTCTCGGTCGTCAGCATCACGATTGTGGGCAAGTGGTTCGTCCGCCGCCTCAACAAGGCGATGGCCGTCTACACGGTCGCGCTGAGCGTCGGGTTCATGGCGGCGTTCCCGTCGGTGGGCGCGGCCGTCACGGCGTACGGCTGGCGGGCGGCGTGGGCGGGCGTCGGGTGGGCGGTGTTGCTGGTGCTGGCCCCCCTCGGCTGGCTCCTCGTGCGCCGGTCGCCGGAGGCGTGCGGCATCACGCCGGACGGCGAGGGCGGTGCGGAAGAGGGCGCGGGTGAGAGGTCGGCCGGACACACCTTGTGGCAGGCGCTCGCGACACCTTCCTTCTGGGTCTTCGGTCTGTCGAGCGCGGTCTACGGGCTCATCGCTTCAGGCATCGCCCTCTTCAACGAGTCGATTCTGGCCGAGCGCGGGTTCGACGCCGCGGTCTACTACCGCAGCCTCGTCGCCGTCGCGCTGACCTCGCTGGTCGGGAACTTCCTGGGCGGGTGGCTCGCCTCGAAGTGGAGTATGAACCGACTGCTGGCGCTGGCGATGGCGATGCTGGCCTGCTCACTCCTGGCGCTGCCGCACGTCAGGACGGGGGCACACGTCGCGGCCTACGCCGTCGTGATGGGGTTGGCCGGCGGCTTCGTCATCGTGATCTTCTTCAGCTTCTGGAGCCTTGCGTACGGGCGCTCGCACCTCGGCCGGATACAGGGCGCGGCGCAGGCCCTGACGGTGGTCGCTTCGGCGGTCGGGCCGCTGCTCCTTGCCGAGTGCGTGACGCGGACGGGCTCTTACGCAGCGATGTTCTACCTGCTGGCCCTAGTCGTGACGGCCCTCGGGTTAGGCGCGTGGTTCGTCACCCTTCCGTCCAGGCATTCGCCCCTGGAGTCTTACCCCTAACGGCCCCACGCCTCGGCGGTCAGAATCATCAGCGATAGGAACGATGAACGCTGAACGATGAACTGAAAGGCAGAAGTCTTTATAGCGGCGTTCACACGGACGCGACGGCCGCGCCGGGAGCGCGGGCATCCTGCCCGCCGAAGCGTGCTGAAGCACGCTTCACCGTGCAGCGCTCTCCCCCGACCTGGAGATTTAAAGTCTGACGGCTTTCGCGCCTGCGGCGCTCATGGCGGGCAGGATGCCCGCGCCCCCGGCGTGAGGTCGCACCCGAACGACGCCGCTGTAGGAGGGTTCTGCGGGGTGTCTGGAAGGCGTGCGGCGGCATCCCCGTCTCTTCGGCGAAGACGCGGCTGAAGTTTGAGATTTCAAATAACGCTTTCCATTGTTGACGTGGGCGGCGTGCCGCCCGCCCGTCACCTGATTAAGTAGAAGCTCGTCTGGCGCGGGCGGAACCAGCGCATGCCCTGCGGGGTCAGGTAGGCGTCATCTTCCATCATGATGGTGACCTTCTGCCCGCCCCACTCCGGCACCGGCGTGCTCGTGTTCAGCTCAATCGACGTGTAGGAGCCTTCGCGGAACGGCGGCTCCGAAGGCGCGCCGGCCGAGGGGCGGCGGAAGTCGATGCTCGCGCCGAGGGCGTGCCCCTGGGTGCCGACCGAGTGCGAGTAGATCATGGCCTCTATCCCTTCGCGCTTCATGTCCGCCATCGTCGCGTCGTAGACCTCGTGCCCGTACGCGCCCGCCCTGATGTGTTTGAAGAGCGCGTCCTGGAGTCGGTTGGTGTTCGCCAGCGCGCGCTTCAGCCCTTCGGGCGCGTCCCGCTCGCCGGGCCGGAGGATGTACGCCATCTTCTGCCAGTCGGTGCTCAACCCCAGGTAGTTGATCCCGCAGTCGATGTGGATGACGTCGCCGCGCTCCAGGACCACCGACTCGTCGGCGACGCTGAGGAACTGCTGCGTCTTGCCGGTCTCCTGGCTGCGGCGCTGGACGCGGATGTCGGGGTGGAACCAGACGTCGAGGCCGAGCCGGCTGACCTGTTGCAGGAACCACCAGCGCACGTCGCCGACCGTTGTCTTGCCGGGCGTGATGACCTCGTTGGAGAAGGCGCGCCGCGTCAGGACGTCTGTGATGTGGACGGCCGTGCGGTAGTGCTCCAACTCCTCGGGCAGGCGCGTGTCCATGTACTCGACGATGAGCGGCGCGGCCGGCACGAACCTGCCCGCGTACTCCGGCCCCAGCGCGTCGGCGAGGAACTTGTGTGCGTCGTAGGTGAGACTGCCCGTGGCTCCGCGCGCGCCGCCCATGTTGAGGGCGATGGCCTTCGGCTTGCGCTCCTCGACGATCTTGCGCAGGGCGGCGGCGGTCTCGCGGCCGGGCGGGTTGACGACCTCGAAGAAGCGACGCAGCCGCTCCTCGGGGTAGCGCACGACCGCGATGCGCTCCAGCCGTTCGGTGCCGCGGTCGGAGAAGATGAAGAAGTCGCGGCGGCCCTGGTAGGGGATGGGCGGGGCGACGTAAGGCACGACGGGGTCGGGGTGGAACTCCTCGTTGGTGACGACCCACATGTCCACCTTGTGGCGGCGCATCATCGGCAGGAGCAGCGTGTCGAGCCTCGTCTTGAGCCAGCGCTCGCGCGTCTCCAACTGCTCGCGCACCGTCGGCAGCTTCGGCAGCGGCTCGGCGGGCGCGCTGCTCTGACCGAAGGCGCGGGGCGTCAACGCCGAGGCGAGGACGGACAGGATAAACAGTCGCCGGAGCATGGCGCGGCTGGGCATTGATGTGCGACTCCTTCTCTACATGCAATCCGTAGAAAAGCTACCCATAGCTGACGAACTTTTCAAGGCGATAGAAGCGGGCGCGGGCTACGATTCGTTAATTCAACGGGTTCTTCTTGCCCGCCGACGTGGCGGGCGCTAAGCTTCATAAACTTAAGGTCGGGAGTTCAAGCCCTCGTTCGAAGGGCCGTGCCCGGCGCGCGGGGGCTACAGAATAACGAGCACAGGAGGGGTCGATAACCCATGCCGGCAATCCGTAGAGCAGCGCTTTGTCTGTTGATCGCTTTACTCTGCCAGGTCGCCGCGGCGGCGCAGGCGCAGAGGTGGTCGGAGCAGAGGGCGCGCGAATGGTATCAGCGTCAGCCGTGGCTGGTCGGCAGCAACTACGCCCCGGCCTACGCCATCAACCAGCTTGAGATGTGGCAGGCCGACAGCTTCGACCCGAAGCGCATCGACGCGGAACTCGGCTGGGCCGAGTCCATCGGGATGAACACGATGCGCGTCTTCCTGCACGACCTGCTGTGGCAGCAGGACCCCGAAGGGTTCCGCCGCCGCCTGGACGAGTTCCTGCGCATCGCGCAGCGCCACCGCATCAGACCGATGCTCGTCCTCTTCGATTCGGTCTGGGACCCCGACCCGCAGTCGGGCCGTCAGCGCGCGCCCAGACCCGGCGTGCACAACTCCGGCTGGGTGCAAGGCCCCGGCCGGAAGGCCCTACAGGACGCCTCGCAGCACGCGCGGCTCGAAGCCTACGTGAAGGGCGTCGTCGGCGCCTTCGCGCGTGACGAGCGCGTGCTGGCCTGGGACATCTGGAACGAGCCGGACAACACCAACCAGGGCAGCTACGGCGACCGCGAGCCGGCGAACAAGGTCGAGCTGGTGCTGGCGCTGCTGCCGAAGGCGTTCGCCTGGGCGCGGGAGGCGGGGGCGACGCAGCCCCTCACCGCCGGCGTCTGGAAGGGCGACTGGTCGAGCCCGGAGAAGATGGCCGAGATCGACCGCCTGATGATCGAACTCTCCGACGTCGTCACCTTCCACAACTACGACGCGCCGACCGAACTGGAGAAGCGCATCAACTGGCTGAAGCGCTACAACCGCCCGCTCGTCTGCACGGAGTACATGGCGCGCGGCAACGGCAGCTTCTTCTTCGGCGGGCTGCCCGTCGGGAAGGTGCACGGGGTCGGGATGATTAACTGGGGGCTGGTGCAGGGCAAGACGCAGACCCACCTGCCGTGGGACTCATGGCAGCGCCCCTACACCGACCGCGAGCCGTCGGTCTGGTTCCACGAAGTCTTCCGCACCGACGGCACGCCCTACATTCCGGAGGAGGCGGACTTCATCCGACGCATGACCGCCAGGCCGAAGGCGAGGGCCGCCCGCGCCCCGTAAGCGGGACAGGCGGCGTCGTGCGTAGTTCTGCCCGGCCCGGTAACGTCTACGGCGGTCAACACCTCAATTCAGACGGGCCTCACTCGTACCTGAGTGCGACCAACGGGCTGACCTTCGTGGCCCGCCGCGCAGGGACGTAGCAGGCGGCGAGGGCGACCGCCGCGAGCAGCGCCGCGATGCCGCCGTAGATCACGGGGTCCTTCGTGCTGACCTCATAAAGCAGTCCGGACATCAGCCTCGTCAGCGCGAAGGACGCCGCCAGCCCGAGGGCGAGGCCGGCGAGTGTGAGCGCCATGCCGTGGCGGACGACCATCGAGAGGATGTCGCGCGGCTGCGCGCCGAGGGCCAGGCGGATGCCTATCTCGTGTGAGCGTTGCGCGACGAGGGAACTCATCACGGAGAAGATGCCGACCGCGGCGAGCAGCATCGCGAGCGCGGCGAAGACGCCGATCAGCGTCATGCTGAAGCGCTGCCGCGCCACCGAGCGCGCGACCAGCGAGTCCATCGTGCGCACGTCGTAGAGCGGCTGATCCTTGTCCATCTCGGCGACGGCCTGGCGCAGACCGGCCGTCACGGACGCCGGGTCGTTCGTCGTGCGCACGACCAGCGTCACGTCGCTGAAGGCGACCGTCGCCTCCGGGATGTAGTACTCGGGCGCGCCCGGCGTCGCGAGACTCGCGCCGCGTATGTCGCCGACCACGCCCACGATCTCGCCCTCGATGTCGTTGATGCCGAGCCGCAGGCGTTGGCCTAAAGGCTCCTCGCCGGCCAGGTAGCGGCGCGCGAACGCCTCGTTGACGACGATCACGTCCGGCGCCCCGGCCTTATCCTGCTCCGTGAAGACGCGCCCCGCGCGCAGCGGGACTCCCTGCGCACGGAAGTAGTCGGGCGTGACGATGCGCGCCGACGCCGACTGCCGCGTGCCCGGCGGCAGGGGCGGCTGCCCCACGACCGAGAAGGAGAACGCGAAGTTGTTGTCGCTCAGGGGCAGCGGCGTGACCGCGCCGACCGACACGACGCCCGGCAGCGCGCGGACGCGCTCGATGAGGCGGCGGAAGAAGTCCGCGATCTTCTCGTCCGTGTCATAGCGGACGGTGGCGAGCGAGACCGAGGCGGTCAGCGTGTTGCCGGGGTCGAAGCCGGGGTCCGTGTTACTCAGCTTGAAGAAGCTCTTGACGAGCAGGCCCGCGCCGACGAGTAGGACGAGCGAGAGGGCGACCTCCACGACGATGAGCGCGCTGCGGATGCGCGTGCGCCCGCGGCCGTCCGTGCCCGACCGACCGCCCTCCTTGAGCGCCTCGTTGAGGTCGAACCTGGAGGACTGGAGCGCGGGCGCGATGCCGAAGAGTAGCCCCGTCAGCAGGGAAGCCCCGAGGGTGAAGCCGAGCACGGGCAGGTCGGTGCTCGTCTCGCCGAAGCGCGGCACGTTTTCGGGGACGAAGGCGGAGAGCAGCTTGACGCCCCACAGCGCGAAGAGCAGGCCGAGCAGCCCGCCGGAGAGCGCGAGGAGCAGACTCTCTGTGAGCAACTGGCGCACGATACGGCCGCGGCCCGCCCCGAGCGCCGAACGCACCGCGATCTCGCGGTGGCGGCCGGCGGCGCGCGCCAGCGTCAGGTTGGCGACGTTGGCGCACGCGATGAGCAGCACGAAGCCGACCGCGCCGAGCAGCACGAGCAGCATCGGGCGCAGGTCGCCGACGAGCTGCTCCTGGGCCGGCGCGATGCGGGCGCCGATCCCGGCGTTCGAGTCCTGATACTGCTGTTCGAGCCGCGCCGCGACGACGGACACGTCGGCGTTCGCCTGCTCGGCCGAGACGCCCGGCTTGAGGCGGCCGATGGCTTCGAGGAAGATAGCGCCGCGCTGCTTGTACTCGTTCGCGCCGGGGTCTATCGCCGTCCAGAAGTCCAGCGCGCCGGGGATGAACTCGAACCGGAAGTCCGCGGGCGTCACGCCGACCACCTCGCGCTCGCGCCCGTCGAGCCTGATCGTGCGCCCGACGATCTGCGGGTCGCCCCCGAAGCGCCGCTGCCACAACCCGTGGCTGATGACGACGGCGGGCGAGCCGCCGGGCTTTTCGTCTTCGGGCGTGAGCAGCCGACCCGTTAAAGGCTTCGTCCTCAGCACCAGAAAGATGTCGCCCGAAGCGATGGCGCCCGAGATCTGCTCGGGCGCGTCGTCGCCGCTCAGGGCCGAAGTGGAACCGGTGTAGGCGGCCATCGCCTCGAAGGTCTGGTTCTGGGCGCGCAGGTCGGCGAAGTTCAGGTAGGAGTGCGGGCGCGAGAAGTTACTCCGGCGCGCGCTGGTGCCGAAGACCCTCACGAGCCGCTCAGGCCCCTCGAACGGAAGCGGCCGCAGCAGCACCGCGTTGACGACGGAGAAGATGGCCGTGTTCGCCCCGATTCCGAGCGCCAGCGTCAGCACCGCCACCGCCGTATAGCCCTTGTGCTTGGCGAGCACCCGCGCGCCGAACCGTACGTCCTGAAGCAGATTCTCCAACATTGCGAACCCCCACGTCTCCCGACTCATCTCCCGCATCCGAGTCTCATTCCCGAACTGACGCCCCGCGGCCAGCCACGCTTCCTCCTGCGTCATCCCGGCGGCCACGTACTCCTCGGCCTTCATCTCCAGATGAAAGCGCACCTCCTCCTCCAGCTCGCGGTCGAACCGGTCGCGCCGCACGTAGTGCAAACACCGGCGCCAGAGCTGTGCCAGACGACTTATCAGCAAGAAGCACCCTCAGGCGGGCCGCACCACCCGCAGAATTGCTTCGAGCAGTCGCTCGAAGTCCGCCACCTCTTCGTTGATCTGCTTGCGCCCGGCCGGGGTCAGCCGGTAGAGGCGCGCGCGCCGGTTGTTGTCAGAAACCCCCCACTCGGCCTCCACCCAGCCCTTGACGGCGAGGCGCTGGAGCGCCGGGTAGAGTGAGCCCTCCTCGACCTGGAGCACGTCGCCCGACGCCCGCTGGATGTGGCGGGCAATCCCGTAGCCGTGTAGCGGCTCGCGGTGCCTTTCGAGCGTCTTGAGGATCAACAGCTCCAAAGTCCCAGGCATCATCTCGGGTTTCTTCCGAATAGAGTTTTTTATCATAGAAAAACTTTGCATAGATAAGCTATGCATGCAAAATGCTCCGGACGTCTACGTTTGTCAAGTTCCAACTTGGACAAGAGTGAGCAAGGCGACGCGCCGTGTCTTTTACCAAAAGTGTATGCAAGACAAAGATAGATGGAGTCCAGTAATGGCGGGTACGTCCTCGGAGAGCATTAACTGCGGCGGCACAACCCAAAGAGCTGAATTCAGGCTTGCGGACTGGGGAGAATTGCCTCCTGTGCCTGTGCCGGGGCGTCGAGTTGAGGGCAGGGGCCGCCGAAGTTTGATATTGCTTTCCAATACAAGCTATAATACTCCTATTTGTAACCCATAGGAGGTCGCCCTTGGCCGGCAAGACTGACGTCCCGCAGGGCACTCTGGCCCTAATGATCCTCAAAACGCTCGAATCACTCGGCCCGCTGCACGGGTACGGCGTCGCGCGCCGCATCGAGCAGACCAGCGGCGGCGCGCTCTCGATCAACTACGGCACGCTCTACCCGGCCCTCCTCAAGCTGGAGCAGGAGGGCGACGTCTCGTCCGAGTGGGGCGCCTCCGACAACAACCGCCGGGCCAAGTTCTACAGGCTGACACGGGCCGGCCGCCGGCGTCTGGCCGAAGAGACCCGCGACTGGGAGCGCACCACGGCCATCCTCGCCCGGTTCTTCACGGCGGCGGAGGAGTCGTGAGGCGCGCTCGTCTCTTTCGCACCTGGTTGGCGCGCCTGGCGGGCGTCGTCGGCCGCGGGCGGCATGACCGCGAGCTTGCTGAGGAGATGGAGACCCATCTCCAGATGTTAGTTGAGGAGAACATCCGGGCCGGGATGACACCGGACGAGGCGCGCCGGCTGGCGCTCGTCAAGATGGGCGGCGCGACACAGGCGATGGAGGAATGCCGTAGGCAGAGGGGGTTGCCGTTGATTGAGACTCTCATCAAAGACCTGCGCTATGGGCTCCGCAGGCTGACCAAGAGCCCGGGCTTTACATTCGTCGCGGTCATCTCGCTCACGCTGGGGATCGGCGCGAACACGGCCATCTTCAGCCTCCTCAACACGGCGCTGCTGCGCCCGCTGCCCGTCGAGCGCCCCGCGCAGATCGTGTCGCTCGCGAACGCGGGCGGCGGCGGCTTCCCGACCATCTCGTACCCGAACTACAAAGACCTCCGCGAACGCGGCGGTGAAGTCTTCGACGGCCTCTACGCCTACCGCTTCGCTCCCCTGAGCGTGAGCCACGAGGGCGCGAGCGAGAGACTCTGGGGCTACGTCGTGACCGGCAACTACTTCCCTGTGCTGGGCGTCAACGCCGTGCTGGGCAGGGTGCTCACGCCCGACGACGACCTGCGCCCCGGGGCGCACCCGGTGACGGTCATGAGCTACGAGTGCTGGCGGCGCCGCTTCGGCGCGGACCCGTCGGTCCTGGGCAAGAGTTTGCTCGTCAACGGCCGGAGCTATACCGTCGTGGGCGTCCTGCCGAGGGGCTTCTACGGGACCGAGGTCATCGCCGCCCCCGAGTTGTGGTTCCCCGTCGCGATGCAGGCCGAGATCGAGGTCGGTAACAACTGGCTCGACAAGCGCGGCGTGGAGAACCTCTTCGTCCAGGGGAGGCTCAGGCCGGGCGTAGGCCGGGAGCGGGCGCAGGCGTCGCTCGACGCGCTGGCCTCGCAACTGGGGCGCGAGTTCCCTGATGTCAACGAAGGCAAGCGTTTCGTCCTGTCGTCCCCGGGATTCATGGGCGGAGCGATGCGCGGGGCGGTGGTTGGCTTCACGGGTCTGTTGATGGCCGTCGTGGCGTTCGTGCTACTGCTGGCCTGCACGAATCTCGCGAACCTGCTGCTGGCGCGGGGCGTCGAGCGCCGGAAGGAGATCGCGATGCGGCTCGCGCTTGGCGCCAGCCGTCTGCGGCTCGTGCGGCAGTTGATGATGGAGAGCCTCCTGCTGGCCGTCGCGAGCGGGGCGTGCGGGCTGCTGCTGGCCCGCTGGTTGATCGACCTCGCGGTCGGTCTCAAGCCGCCGGTGGACGTGCCCCTCGCCATCGACCTGCACCTCGACTACCGCGTCATGGCTTTCACCCTCGCTGTGTCGCTCCTGACGGGGTTGCTGTTCGGGCTCCTGCCCGCGTGGCAGGCCACCAAAGTTGACCTGCTGCCCGCGCTGAAGGACGAAGCGTCCACGGCCGGTGTGCGGCGCTCTTGGTGGAAGGGCGGCCTCGTCGTGTTACAGGTGGCGCTCTCGCTCGTGCTGCTCGTCGGCGGCGGTCTGATGCTGCGCGCGCTGCGGAGGGCGGAGGCGCTCGACCTCGGGTTCAACCCGAAGGGCGCCGTCGAACTGTCATTCGACCTGCGCCTACAGGGATACGACGGGGCGCGGGGCCGGGAATTCCAGAGGCGGCTGCTGGAGCGCCTGCGCGCGCTCCCGGGCGTCCGGGCCGCAGGACTGATCGACCTCGCCCCCGTAGACCTACACTTAGGGAGGGTCTCCGTCTACATCGAAGGCGCTCTGCCGGAGCGCGACGCAAAGGCGCCCCGCGCGCTGGTGAGTCGCGCCGGCCCCGGCTACTTCGGCGCGATGGAGACCCGACTCGTGCGCGGGCGCGACTTCAACGAGCGTGACGACGAGAAGGCGCCGCCCGTCGCCGTCGTCAACGAGACTTTCGCACGCCGCTTCTGGCCCGACGAAGACGCCCTCGGCAAAAGGTTCCGCCTGGGCGGCCCGGACGAGCCCCTTGCGGAGGTCGTAGGGGTGGTCGAGGACGGCAAATACGCCGGGCTCAACGAGCCGCCGCAGCCATACGTCGTACGCACGCTGGCCCAAGCGTATACGGGCACGAACACCGTCATCATCCGAGCCGACGGCGACCCGCGTGCGATCCTCGCGGCCGCGCGCAACGAGATGCGGCAGCTCGACTCTCATCTGCCCGTCTCCGGCAAGACTCTTGAGGAGCGCTTGGCGATGCCGCTGCTGCCCGTCCGGCTGGCGGCGTCGCTCCTCGGCGGGTTCGGGCTGCTGGCGCTCGCCCTGGCCGCCGTCGGCATCTACGGCGTCATGTCCTACGCGGTCACGCGGCGCACGCGCGAGATCGGCATACGGATGGCGCTCGGCGCACGGGCCTCGACCGTCCTGAGGCTCATCATCCGTCAGGGGATGGTGCCCGTCGTCATGGGGGTGGTCGTAGGATTGGCGGCAGCGCTAGGGCTGGCGCGCCTCGTGAAGAGCCTGCTGTTCGGGGTGAGTGCGGCCGACCCTGTCACCTACGCGTGGGTCGCCGCGCTGTTGACGGCCGTGGCGCTGCTGGCGTGCTACATCCCGGCCCGCCGGGCCTCCAGAGTTGATCCCTTGGTGGCGCTACGAAATGAGTAGTTGATGGAGAGGGGTTTACGTTGACGTCATCGGATGACGGTCTATCTTTTCGAGACCAACCGACACTTCCCGTATTCACAACGATGGATACAACCACTTCACGCAATGCCTGTCAGGAACTAACTCTCTTCATTCTACCGGCTGAGAGATTGAGCATCCCAAACAGCTTATCAGTAACCGTCGCCTGATAGTGGAACTCACGCCACGCCGGCTGTTCATACCCTTTCCAACGTGCACACGCCCGGAGTCCGATAATCAACTTTATTCTAATGGCCTCGAATAAAATCCTGCACAAAAATTAAGTAGGCTGCACAAAAATTCGCCGGGCTAATCCTTCGGCTTTTTGATGATACTTTTCAGCCGCTTCTGCGGGGTCTTCCGCTTCTCCGCAAGCCCCTTGTGCCGCGTCCTGAGCATGGAGATGAGCGTCTGGTGAGAAAGGCCGAGCAGGCGGGCCGCCTTCGTCACGCTCCCGCCCGACTCCTCTAACGCCTGCCCGATCAACTTCGCCTCAAAGTCCTGAACCGCCCCGTAGAGGCTGAAATTCTTTTCGTAAAGGGGTGTCTCCGAGAGCCGCCGCATAACGATGCGGGCGCACGCCAGAATCCACTCCCGGTCGTCGGCGTCCTGTGAGTCCTTCAAAAGTCTTTCCGCCTTCTGGTAAGCGTCGTACACTTCGGCCGGGGGCAGGCGCTTAGTCGCCCCGTGCTCCTCTATCAGCGTGAGCATGGCCTGACCGGCGCTGACGAGCGCCCCCGCGCCTTCGGCCACTTCCGCCGCCCGGCGTAGGATGTTGATGGAGGCGTCGAAAGCACACAGGCGCGCCCGGATCACGCCCTGCAAGATCATGGCGTCCGCGAGCAAGGCGGACGCGTCGCCATTCTCTAAAGTCTTCAGGGCGCCCGCCAGCGTGCGGTCTGCATCCCTGTACCTGCGCTCCGCGACTAACACCCGCGCCCGCGTCTCGTCCACCTGCGCCAGCGTGGCCGTGTCTTTAAGTCTCGTCAGGATGGCCTGCGCCCTGTCCAGGTGCTCGTGCGCGTCCCGGTAGCGGCCCAGCTTATAGAGTAGGAATGCGAGGTTGTTTTCGATGGACGCGGCGTACTGCTCGCGCCCCGCCTGCTCGAAGTGGTAGGCGGCGGCCGTGTATTCGATGATGGCCCGGTCGTGGTAATCTTGGCGGCGTTCCGCCGTGCCCAACCTCCTCAGAGCGATGGCTAGTTCGTTGTGGAAGATTCCGCGCAGGCGGTGACTCACTCCCTCCGCGAAGAGGGGAGCGGATTCGGTCAGGAGTCGGAGCACGTCACCGTAGCGGCCCGCCGAAGACTCGACCACGGCGAAGCATAGGACGGTCTTCGCCTTCAACCCCGTGTTCTCTTCGATGAGCGCCGCCGCGCTCTCCGACACGGCCCGCGCTTCCCCGTACGCGCCCTCCCGCCAGTAGCAGATGGCCAAGTCCGCTCGCGCGCCGGCCGCCCTTTTCGCCTCTCCCAACTCCTCAAAGAGCGCGGCGCTCTCACTGATAAGGTCTTTCGCCGCGTCCTGCGCCCCCTTGACCTTGCCGAGCCAGCCCGACAACACGCCCGCCTGTAAAAGCACTTCGGCCGCCGCCCTGTCTCCCAGCCCTTCCACGTTCGGACGTTGCCCCATGCCGCGCCACAGTTCCCCTAATGCCTCGCGGGCTGCGTCGTGCTGTCCCTTATGGATGAGGTCTGCGGCCACTTGAGCGCGGAGCAGGGCGCATTCGTCTGCGGTAAGTGAAGGGTTATCTAGTTCCTTCAAGCGGTCGTCTGCTAAATTCATGTGAGGCCAACCTTTCCTGTGAAAGTCAAAAATTTGACTTCCACGAAAAAACCGTCACCCCCGCGCGGGAGAGACGGTTTAACCATTCGACAATTCATCACCGGAAGAGAGAAAGAACGATGCGAAAAACCCTGACGACCGCTGCGCTGTTACTTGCCCTGAGTTGCACAGCGTTAGGGGGAGAGATACACATCCCTCCCGCACCTGCGCCGCCCCCGGCGAGCGACACACAAGAGCCGACGGACGGCGCGACGCTTGACGGCGAGATACCCACGCCGCCCGGCCTGACGGAGATCGCGCTGGAACTGCTCGCGGCTCTGCCGTCGATTCTCTAAAGTCCGTATCAACCCGAACGTGACAAGCTGCCTAGTGGCGGCTAGGCATAAGTGTGTCTTGAGGGCGGCGGAATGCGGAGGTGACGCCCACACGCGGGAGAGTAAACCCGCGCGTCATAGAAAGCAACAGTTTTTGCAGCGGGCGGGATTACCTCAAAAAAAGTAGTTGGAGGCTAGAGAAAAGTGTGTTTAAGATGAGGGCGGCGGGCCAACCGCACATCAGCCCGCCGCCCCGCCTCCTTCGTCTGTTTCTGGCCCCGGCCTGGACCTCGAAGACCGGCGCGTTGTATGCCCCCTTAACCAACATTCCTTCGCCCAATGGCAGACGTAATTTAGGTTATCGGACTCCGGCCCTATAGTCTCCTGGCTGGCCATTTTGAAAGGCGCGCCCGGTCACAGTTAGTTGTGGTGCCGTCTCCGTGGTCTGCGGCCCGAGATCGCAGAGGTGTTCTACAGCCTTCACCTTCTCCATTCGTCTAGACTGTTGTGGACGTGCGCGGGCGGGAATATACTGCCTCACGCGTGCGGGGAATTCGCACCCTTCCGGGAGGCTTCATGAGTAAGCAGAACGCACGACCGGCGGCGTTTCAGCGCTCGGCGCTGATGCTAATCACAGTCTGCCTACTGTACCTCGGCTCGCCCGAAGACCTTTGCGCACAGGCAAGCGGGGGAGGCGCCCAGCGACCGCGTCCCGCCCCTGGGGCCGCGACGCCGCGGCCGGCCCCCGCCCCGGTCGGCATCGCCGAGCGTGAACTCGTCATGCGCGAGATGGAGAAGGAGGTGGCCACGCCGCCCGCCGCCGCGGGGGTGGAACTGCCTTTAGCGCGGGTCGCTTCGGACTTCAAGCGCATCCAGATTATCAACAACCGGATGTTGGGCGCCGTGATGAACGCGGCCGAGCCCGACTACAGGCTGATCTCGGAGGCGAACGCCGAGATCAGGAAGTGTGCCGCGCGGCTCAAGTCCGGGCTGTCGCTGCCGGAGCCGGAAATGGTGGAAGGGGAGGGTCGCGGGTACAGTCCGCCAGGCGACGCGGCCGGGATGAAGGCCGCGCTCCTGCTGCTCGACCGCGCCCTCATGCGCTTTGTCAAGAACCCTGTCTTCAAGAATGCGGACGTGTTGGACGCCAAGGAAGGGGCACGGGCGCGCCGCGACCTGGAGCGCGTCATCGAACTGAGCCGCCTCATCGGCAAGGACGCCGAGCGCATGGCGAGGGCGGCGGGGAAACGCTGAGCGCCGCCGACCGATTAAGCTTCACGAATGAGCGAAAGCGTGCCGGGGTCACAACCCCGGCACGCTTTCGTGCGAGTGGCGTGTCGGCGCCGGAGTTTAGAACTTGTAGCGCAGCGCGAACTGCATCACGCGGCCGGGGCGCGACTCGCCGACGGGCGTCTGCGAGCCTGTGTAGCGTCCGAAGTTCCCCGACACGCTCGT
Organism: Pyrinomonadaceae bacterium; assembly: GCA_036389235.1. Taxonomy (GTDB): domain Bacteria; phylum Acidobacteriota; class Blastocatellia; order Pyrinomonadales; family Pyrinomonadaceae; genus QHXN01. The sequence goes on from DASVQJ010000180.1 coordinate 17,647, forward strand.
CGCGAGGAACGGGTCCTGGTCGAGCGTGAGGCTGGAGATTAACCCGAACGGCTGCGTGTTGGTGACGTTGAAGACCTCCCAGCGGAACTGGAGCTTGTGGGTCTCGGAGTACCACATGTCGAAGTTCTTGCTGAGCCCCGCGTCCATCGTGAAGTACGACGGCAGGCGGAAGCAGCCGATGTTGCGGTCGCCTGCCTCGCCGGCGCGGGAGTTGCGGAACGACCGGTAGGCGGCCAGGGGGTCGCGGAAGACGTTGGGCTGGCCGTTGACGTCGGCCGGCCCGTCGGCGCAGACCTCGCGGATGCGCGTGCCGAAGCTCTGGCTCTGCCAGTTGGTGGCCCAGCGGGAGTCGCTGGCGTTGAAGGGCGCGCCGGTGTTGAACCGCACGATGCCCGCCAACTGCCAGCCGCCCAGGACCGCGTTGACCAGCGGGTGGGCGCCGCTCATGAACTTCTTGCCGCGGCCGAAGGGGAGCGAGAGCAGCCAGTTGGCGTTGATGTTGTGGCGGATGTCGAAGTTCGAGTGCGAATACTGGAGGTCCGTGTCGAGCGACTGGCGGAGGACGTTCGCCAGCACGCGGTTGGTCTCCAGCGGCGACCCGTCGTCGAGGGCCTTCGCGAAGGTGTAGTTGAAGTCCATCAGGAACTCGCTCTTGTAACGCTGGCGCGCCGAAAGGGTGAAGGCGTGGTAGTTGGCCCTGCCGATCGAGGACAGCGTCTGTAGAGCGGCGTACTGCGGGTGGAAGAAGACGTTCCTCCCGAGCTTCGAACGGTCGTCGAGGAAGAACTGGATGTTGGTCGGGTCGAAGTCGTTCTGCCCGTTGATCGCCGTGCCCGCGGTGCTCGTGCCGATCTGGATCGCCCGCGCGTGGCGGCGGTAGGCGACCTGCGAGGCCGTCAGGGGGATGCCGCCGACGGTCGCCGCCAGGCCCGGGAACAGGTTCTCGAAGTACGGGATCGACGGCACCTGCGAGAGCGGGATGCCCCGGTTGCGCAGGTCGTTCAGGAGCGCGAAGGCCCCGTACCAGTCCATCCCCGACTGCGGGTCGACGAGGTTGTTCGGCTGCATGATGTCGCGCACCAGCAGCAGGTTGCGCCCCGCGCGCCCGACGTAGCTCACGTCGAAGGCAAGCCCGCGCCCCACCTCGCGGCCGTAGGAGGCGTTCCACTGGTACTGGACGGGCGTCGTGAGCGACTGGTCGATGCCCGCCAGGATGCGGTCCGTCTCGTCCGAGGGGAGCTGGAGCGGGAAGGTCAGCGCGTTGGGCGCGGTGATGCGCGGGAAGCTGCGGACGTTCGGGTTGAGCGTCACGAGCGGCCCGAGGTTGGTCGTCGCGTTGTTGGCGTTGGCGCCGTTCGTCGTCGAGGACGAGAAGCCGAACGAGTTCTCGCTCTCGGAGCTGACGGCGAGCTGGCTGCCGAAGCGGTCGTAGACCATGCGGAAGCCCCCGCGGATGACCGAACGCCCTTCGCGGCCGAGCAGCCGCCCCAGGAAGCTGTCGCCGCTGCCGAAGTTCGGCGACCAGGCGACGGCGATCAGCGGGGCGAAGTTGTTCTTGTCGATCTCGTAGAAGCCGGGCGCGTTGTTGGCCTTGCCCCCGAGGTTGAAGATGATCGGGTCGTTGACGGGCGTCCCGGCCGCGGCCCCGGCCGCGCGCCTTTCGAAGAACTCGCCGAGGTTGACGGTCGGGACGAGCTGGAACCCGTTCCGCTCGTAGACCGGCGTGTTCACGCCCCAGCGCAGCCCGTAGGTCAGCGTCAGGTTCGGGCGCACCTTCCACGAGTCCTGGCCGTAGAAGTCGTACTCCTCCGTCGCCATCGAGCGCTCGGAGGGCGTGCCCGCCGGCTGAATCTGCCCGGACTTGTCGAAGACGGCGTTGATGCTGTACTGCGTGAAGCGGCCGATGGCGGCCGCCACGGCCCTGCCGTAATCGAAGTTGAAGCTCGGGTTGATGGTGTTGGCGATCTCCGGCACCGCGAAGAGCGTCGCGCCGCCGCCCTCGTAGAACTGGAAGTTGACGAGCGCGCTGTCGAACGAGTTGGAGAAGGAGGTGCGGTTGTTGCGGATGAAGCGCAGGTTGGTGCCGAACTGGAGCGTGTGCGTGCCCTTGATCCAGTTCACGTCGTCGACGAAGTTCCACGTCGGCGTGGTGCGGCTCAGGGTGCGCGTGTTGAGGAGGGGCGAAAAGACGTCGCGAAACGAGATGGCGGTGCCGCCGTTATCGCCCTGGTCAGAGAGGGCGACGCGCGTCAGGCCGACGCGCAGGCTGTTGACCACGTTGTTGCTGATCGTCCAGGTGTGGCCGGCGGTGAACGCCTTCGGGTGCACCCAGGTGTTGGGGGCCGCCGTGCCGGGGAAGTTCGGCGCGTTGCCGAGCAGGTCGTCCTGGTAGTTGCCCCGGATGAAGAACGTCTGGCGGTCGGTGAGCGTGAGGTCTAGACGCAGCTGGTGGCTCTCGAACTGGTTCGCAATCGGCGCGTTGAAGCGGAAGCCGGCGCGGTTCAGGCCGTCGCCGACGGTGAAGTCATTCGGCAGGGGCGCCGTCTGGAGGATTTGCAGGCCGACGGGGTTGACGCCGCCCGTGGCCGGGTAGATGCGCGCGATGTCGGCCGGGGTCAGCTGGGTGACGCCGCCGGTGTTGTTCCTGTACTGGACGATGCCCTGGCGGAGCGTCGCCGTCGGGACGTTGCGCAGGACGGAGGTCTCGGCCGCGTCGCGGCGCCCCTCGTAGCTGTAGAAGAAGAAGAGCCGATCCTGCTTGATCGGGCCGCCCAGCGAGCCGCCGTAGATGTTGCGGAGCAGCTTGGGCCGCGGGACGCGCAGGTCGCCCGCACGCCGCTGGCCGCTGACGACCTGCGGGTCGGTGGCGGCGAACCTGCCGGCCGCGTTGTTGAACCAGTCGTTCGAGGTGAAGATCGTGTTGCGGTGGAACCAGTAGGCCGAGCCGGTGAACTTGTTGGTGCCGCTCTTGGTGACGAGCGAGACCTGGCCGCCGGAGGAGCGCCCCTGGGTCGCGTTCGGCGCGGAGGTCGTGACGCGGAACTCCTGCACCGAATCCGGGTTCACGCGGATGACCGACGAGAAGGCGTTGCCGGGCGTGGTGGTGCCGCTCCCGTTCACGATGTCGAGGCCCGTCTGCTGCTCGTTGACGTCCGTGCCGTCGAGCGTGATGTTGGCCTGGTCGCGGCGGCTGCCGGTCACCTCGCCGCCGCGCGTCACGCCGGGCTGGAGCGAGAGCAGGCCGACGACGTTGCGCGCGTTGAGCGGCAGCTCCTCGATGCGGCGCGACTCGAACGCGTTGCCGATGCTCGCGTCGGTCGTGTTGAGGGGCGCGTCCACGGCGGCGGACACGTCCACGGTCTCGGTGAGCGCGCCGACCTCCAGCGCCACATCGACGGCGACGGGCGTGTCCACCAGGGCGCGCACGTTAGAGACTGCCGTCTTCTTGAACCCCGCCCCCTCCACCTCGACGGTGTAAACGTCGGGCGGGACGGCGGCGAAGACGTAGCCCCCCTCGTCGTTAGTCACCTGCGTGCGCGTGAAGTTCTTCTCGGCGTTGCGCAGCGTGACGGTCGCGCCGGTGACGGCCTGGCCCTGCTGGTCCTGTACCGTGCCCCGGACGGTGGACGTGCCGGTCTGCGCCGATGCCGCGCCCGCCAGGAACAGTGAGAACAGCAGCGCGCACGAAACCGCGAGCGCCGTTCTTAATCCAATCGATCTGAGGCTCGTCATTGTCTCCTCCTCACAAATTAAATAGGGCAAGCAGACTCTTGCGTAGCGTAAGCCGACTCGCGAAGGCACGAAGGGATCGCCCCGAGTGCGGGGCGACCTCAAAGGGTTGAGGTGAAATCTGCGCCAGCCCGCCGGTCGCGGCGGGCGGACGGCTTGCAACCTGATAACCTGTCAGCGGGAATGAACCGTCAGACGTCGCGGCGGCGTTCCTCCGGGCTTGGCCATCACGCTCGGCTCTGCCGGTGAAAACCACTCGGATCAGCCATTAGCAAAGGCCGAATGACGGATTACCGTGGAACTATGGCAACTGTTGTTCCGCTCTCTTCCCCGCCGGAGGAGGCCGCTTGATGGCATTATTATTCGGCGGTTCTAGTCGGTCGGCGGGTGTGAAGGGCGGCATTTTAATCCGAAAAAATGGACGCCTTCGCTATATTTTTGAATTTCTCGCCACCCGCATGTATCCGGAGGGCGCGCCTCCTGCCGGATGGCGCAGGGCTCTAGCAGGGGGACGCAAAGACGGAAGAGGGTGAGGCCGCGGCGTTCGTCTCGGGACTGAGCGGTCAGCAGTACGTACTCTGAAGTATCCGCGGGGCGACGAAACCGTTGCGGCGACGGCGCGCGTAAGACAGGTGTGTGGGGCTGATAGCCGGGTCTTCGGCCCGAGCTTACCTCGCGGCGGCGGCGCGCGCGGCGCGGCGCATCCGGCCCCACTCAAGGGCGGACGGCGGCTCAACATCACTTGAGTCGCAGGCCGGCCGGCGCGACACGCGCACGGCCCGCACGTCGTCCACACGCCTGCCAGACCGGGACGCACACGCGACCGGCGCGGCCGGGCGTCGCAGTCTAACCCCTGTGGCTGACGCCACCAGTTTCCCCGGTCGTCCCGGCCGGGCCTCAAGGAGACAAACACAATGAGACCACGGATGTTCTTAGGGGCCGCGCTGCTCCTGTGCCTGAGCGCGGCGGGCGCGTACGCGCAGAACGACATTACGGTGCTGACCCCGTTGGTGGAGTTCAGCAACAAGAACGGCGACGAGCAGACCGCCATCCTGCGCGTCAACTTCAACCCGCGCGTGGCCGACCGCACGGCGTTCACCGTCTACGTCAAGCCGAACGGGCCTGCCGCGACGGCCTGCCCCGTCTTCAAGGGGGACGCGCCGCTCATCTTCAACGACATCGTGAAGCCCGCGCCGCACAGGATCAAGCTGGTGCTCAGGTCGAACAACACCGTCAGCAAACAAGTGATGCGCTGCGCCCTGACCTACAGCATCGTGCCCCGGGGTAACCCGGCCAACTACTTCGGCTTCCCCGAGATCGTCGTGCCCTACAGGCTGAAGTGACGACGCCGCCGGGCCTGCACACGCGTGCCCGGCGCGCACCACCTATTCGTTTGCCGACCCGGCGGACGGCGGCCTTACCCGTCCCCGCCCCGTCCGCCGGTCCTCGTCCATGCTTACCGCATTCGCTCGTCATTCTCTGCATTGAAGGTTGGAAGAAAACTGCCGAGCGCCCGTCACGCACCTCATCGGCGCGCCCATACGGGAGGAATCATAAGTTAAAGATTCGCCGCGCTTATCTTGTAGACGGAGAATCCGTCCCCCTTTCAGCCGCAGAACAATTCTCTTGCTTTTAGGTTAACGTCGTATAAAATCGCCGCATCGCCGTCGGCCGGCTGACACACGAGCCGCGGGCCGTCTTCCGCGGATCAGCCTGAAAATCTTTTACACAGGATGTGCAACAACGCGCTGAGCCGGGCGGCAGTGTATCGCCCGCCCGCCTTTCGCGTAGGCCGTCGAGTCAGCGGGTTCATCGCCGTGAGCCCGGCCGGTACTCTTTCGCAGGCACGAAGCTCCTGCCGAACCCTTTACTCAACTGGCCGCGCCCCGCGCGCCCCTAACACCAGACGCAGAGACCAGGAGGTTCCATGAAGATCAAGGTGCTCATCCTCGCCGGGCGTGCCGCCGCGTTGCTCTACGCCCTCCCGCTCGCGCTCCTCCTCGCCGCGCCCGCGCACGCGCAGACCGGCACGGCCACCGTGCGCGGCACCGTCCTGGACTCGCAGGGCAACGCCGTGCCGGGCGCGACCGTGACGCTCTCGAACGAGGCCAAGAATTTCTCGCGCGCGCAGGTGACGAACGAGGAGGGCGGCTACTCGTTCGTCGCCGTCCCGCCCGACACCTACCGCGTCGAGGCCGAGGCGCGCGGCTTCAAGAGGGGCGTCACGACGGACGTGCGCGCGCTCGTCAACACCTCGACGGACGTGAACATCGGCCTCGAAGTCGGCGACATCAGCGAGCAGGTCGCGGTCTCGGCCCGGGCCGAGGCCCCGCTCAACACGACCGACGCGACCATCGGCAACACCTTCGCCGAGCGGCAGATTCTTCAGCTCCCGCTCGAAGCCAGGAACGTCGCCGGCCTCCTCAGCCTACAGCCCGGCGTCACCTTCATCGGCAACGTCGACCAGCGGGGCGAGACGACCGACTACCGCAACGGCGCGGTCAACGGCGGCAAGAGCGACCAGTCGAACGTCACGCTCGACGGCGTGGACGTGAACGACCAGCAGAACCAGTTCGCCTTCAACAGCGTCCTGCGGGTCACGCCCGACTCCGTGCAGGAGTTCCGCGTCACGACGACGAACCCGAACGCCGAGCAGGGCCGCTCCTCCGGCGCGCAGGTCTCGCTCGTCACCAAGTCCGGCGACAACGACTTCCACGGCTCGCTCTACGAGTACCACCGCAACACGGTGACGACGGCCAACAACTTCTTCAACAACGCCGCCGGCACCTTCGGCCCCAACGACCCGGCCGTCCTGGGCGGCGCCGCGCGGGCCGGCGACCCGCGCGTCCCGCGCCCCAAGCTCCTGCGCAACGTCTTCGGCGGGAGGCTCTCCGGCCCACTGTTGAAAGACCGCCTCTTCTTCTTCTACAACTACGAGGGGCGGCGGGACGCCCGCGAGGAGTCGGCGCTGCGCACGGTGCCGACGGCCTCCCTGCGTCAGGGCATCTACCGTTACAACACGGCGGGCGGCGGCTTCGGCGAGATACTGCCGGGCCAGCAGGTCTCCTCGACGCTGCGCAACGACCCGAACCAGGCCGTGCTCGCCGTCTTCCGCCAGTACCCTTTGCCGAACACCTTCGAGGCGGGCGACGGCCGCAACACCGCCGGCTTCCGCTTCAACGCGCCCGTCTCGCTGGGGTGGAACACGCACACCGCGCGCTTCGACTTCAACCTGACGCGCGACGGCCGCCACACGCTCAACTGGCGCGGCATCCTCCAGGACGACCGCGAGACCTCCTCGCCGCAGTTCCCCGGGCTGCCCCCCAACACGACCACGCTCAACAACAACAAGGGCTTCTCCGTCAACTACCTCGCCGCCCTCTCGCCGCACCTGACGAGCACCCTCCGCTACGGCTTCACGCGCCTCGACATCGAGAACACGGGGGCCGCGGCGGACGCGCCCATCGTGACCTTCACGGGCCTTTCGAGTCTGGTCTCCACGTCGCGCAACTCCCTGCGCACCTCGCCCGTTCATAACGTCGTCGGGGACGTGTCCTGGGTGCACGAAGACCACACCGCGCAGTTCGGCGGGAACGTCCGCTACATCACCAACAGCAGCCTCAACCTTTCCAACTCGTACTCGACGGCGCAGACGCGCCGCTCGCGCCTGACCTCCACGACGCCCCTGCGCGTCACAAACTCTTCGGGCACATTCCTCGCGGCCGACCGCTCAACCGAGGAGGCGCTCGTCGCCCTCCTCGGCCTCCTGACCTACGGCAACGCCATCTACAACTACGACCGCACGGGCCACGCGCTCGCGCCGGGCGTGCCCATCCGGCGCGACTTCGGCGCCAGCGAGTACGAGGTCTACGGGCAGGACTCCTGGCGCATCCGGCCCAACCTGACGGTCACGGCGGGGCTGCGCTACTCGCTCTACTCGCCGCCCTACGAGAAGAACGGCAACCAGGTCGCGCCCTCCGTCCGGCTGGGCGAATGGTTCGAGCTGCGGCGCGGGCTGATGGAGGCGGGCCGGCCCGCCAAGGAGGCCCCGCGCATCTCCTTCGACCTGGCCGGCCCCGTCAACGGCCGCCGCGGCTTCTACGACTGGGACAGGAACAACTTCGCCCCGCGCATCGCCTTCGCCTACGCGCCGGCCTTCCGCTCCGGCTGGCTCTCGAAGCTGACGGGCGGCCCCGACTCGACCGTGCTCCGCGGCGGCTACTCCGTCGTCTACGACCGCGTGGGCGCGTCGCTCGCCACCACCTTCGACTCCAACAACTCCTTCGGCCTCTCGAACCAGCTTGAGCCCGCGCTCACCTCGGTCGTGACGGCGCCGCGCTTCGCGGGACTGAACACGCTGCCGACGCTCCCGGGCGACCCCGGCACCGGCTTCCCCGCGACGCCGCCGAACCTGGGCCAGTCGAACGCGGCCATCGACGACACGCTGACCACGCCCTGGTCGGAGCAGCTCACCTTCTCCCTCCAGCGCCAACTGCCGAAGAACCTCACGCTCGAAGTGGCCTACGTCGGCCGGCTCGGGCACAACCTGCTCGTCAACGACGACGTGGCGATGCCGCTCAACCTGCGGGACGCCAAGTCGGGGACGGACTACTTCACGGCCGTCAACCAGCTCCTCAACTTCACGTCGCTCGCCTCCGTCCAGCCCGTCGCCTTCTGGGAGAACCTCTACCCGGGCCTCGCCCGCAACGGGCTCTCGGCGACGCAGGGCGCGTGGAACATCTTCAGCCCGTCGGGCTCGGTCGGCATCGGGCCGGACTACGTGACGGCGCTCGAACGCATCGACCGCACCTGCAACCCCTCGTGCAGCGTCTTCGGGCCGAACGCCTTCTTCGACCCGCAGTACGTCAACCTCAACACCTTCCGCTCCATCATGCCCTCGCACTACCACGCGATGCAGGTCTTGTTCCGCAAGCGGTTCAGCGCGGGCACGCAGTTCGACGTCAACTACACGCTCTCGAAGTCCATCGACTGGTCTTCGCGCGTCGAGCGCAACGGCCTGTTCGTCGACTCCAGCTCGACCATCAACGCGTGGCAGCCGAACCTGCGGCAGGGGCCTTCGGAGTTCGACGTGCGCCACAACTTCAACTTCAACGGCATCGCCGAGCTTCCCTTCGGGCGCGGCCGACGCTTCGGCCGCGGGATGTCGGGCTGGCAGAACGCGCTCCTCGGCGGCTGGCAGCTCGCGGGCATCTGGCGCTGGACGTCGGGGCTGCCGACGTGGATCGGCAACGGCTCGTTCTGGCCGACGAACTGGAAGTGGTCGGCGGCGGCCACCTCGACGGGGCCTGTCCCCGGCGTCGGCACGACGCGGCTCCCCTCGGGGCCGAACCTCTTCAGCGACCCGGCCGCCGCCTTCCGCGCCTACACCTTCACGCGCCCGGGCGGGGTCGGCGACCGCAACAACATCCGCGGCGACGGCTACTTCCAGATCGACGCGGGCCTCTACAAGAGCTGGCAATTGCCCTGGAGCGAGGCGCACAGCCTACAGTTCCGCTGGGAGGTCTTCAACGTGACGAACACGGCCCGCTTCGACCCGTTCTTCGCCTCCGGGAGCCTCAACAGCGCCAACCCCGCGCTCAACCCGAACTCCAACTTCGGACGCTACAACGACCAGCTCACGCCCCCGCGCGTGATGCAGTTCGCGCTGCGTTACGAGTTTTAGCCCGGGCGCTCTCGCGTAAGTTTGATGAGACGAATTGCCAGACCGACCCTCGCCGCGCTCCTCCTCGCCCTGACCGCGCCGGCCTTTCTAGCCGTGCGCGCGGAGGCGAAAGAGACGCGCTTCCTGACCGGCAACGCCGCGGACGTGAAGCCCAGGAAGCTCCACGGCCCCGCCTATCATCTGCAAGGCGGCGGCACCGACGTGGGCGCCGCCTTCCAGTGGCTGATAGACAAGGTGAGGGGCTGCGAGGGCGACTGCGCGGCGAAGCTCGACCTGGTCGTGCTGCGCTCGTCGGGCGGCGACGGTTACAACGACTACCTCTTCAAGATGAAGGGCGTCGATTCCGTCGAGACGCTCGTCATCAAAGACCGCGCCGACTCCGACGGCGCGGCCGTCCGCGACACCGTCAGGAACGCCGAGGTCGTCTTCTTCGCCGGGGGCGACCAGTGCAACTACGTCAAATACTTCAAGGGCACCGAGGTCGAGCGCGGCGTCGAGAGCGTCCACGCGCGGGGCGGCGGCGTCGGCGGGACGAGCGCGGGGCTGGCCATCATGGGCGACGTGTCATACGACGCCTGCTCGGGCGGGAGCGCCAGGTCGGCGCAGTCTCTGGCAAACCCCTACGACGCCGACGTCACCTTCACGCAGGACTTCTTCGACTGGCCGCCCCTGCGCGGCGTCATCACCGACACGCACTTCGTCGAGCGCGACCGCATGGGGAGGCTCCTGGCCTTCGTCGCGCGCCAGCTCGCCGACGGAAAGCGCAAGACGTTCACGGGCCTCGCCGTCGAGCGCGAGACCTCCGTCCTGGCCGACGGCCGTGGCTCGGCGCGCGTCGTGGGGAAGGGGCCGGTCTACGTCGTCGTCGGCGATCACAGGCCGGAGGTCTGCGCGCCGGGCGTGCCGCTCACCTACTCCAACTACAAAGTCTGGAAGATTCCGAGCGGCGCGACGTTCGACCTCCGGCGCAGGCCCGCCGGGGGCTTCTACCTCGTCAGCGTCGAGCGCGGGAAGATCACATCTAACCCCTACTAAGGCGGTTTTCATCCGAGTGGGTATGAAGTGAGCTTTCAACACAGAGACACAGAGACACGGCTTGTTGAGTTATCCTCAACAAGCCGTGTCTCTGTGTTGAGTCGTTCCCGCTGACACTCAACTGCCAACTGCGACAGGGCGGCGCGGGCTTTCGCCCGGCCATCCCGCCTCAATAAGAGGTCTTCAGCCAGTTCTCCTTAGCCCAGAACAGAACGCCCGCGCCCGCGCCCTCGGAGCCCGTCAGCAGCGACGGGAGCTGGCTCGGGTCGTGGGTGATGTAGGAGTACGGCAACGTCGTGAAGCCGTTCCATGAGAACGCAATCTCCGGCGCGGGCACCGGCGCGAGCGGGCTGCCCGGCGTGTTGCTGTCGCCGCGGAAGACGACGCCGCGCAGGCTGTAGAGCGTGTCGAGGGCGAGAATCTTGCCCGTGTAATCCGGCTGCGAGGCGCTCACCTGGTTGTTGCGCAGCGGCGAGAGCACGTCCACGAGTTGCGACTTCTCAAGGAGCACCGCCCCGCCCTCGGTCGAGATCGAGCCGTTGAGCGTCACGTCGAAGGAGTAAGTCGCGCTGCCGCCCGTGAGCTTCGCCGCGTTCGTCGAGGACATCGCGGCGACCCTCGCGTTGCGCAGGTCTTTCGCGGCCAGCGCCTCCGCGTTGTTCACGTAGAGGTTGTAGACGTGCGCGTTGCCGGCGCGCATGCGCGGCAGCCTGTCCTGCATGTTCAGGTAGTAGTTGTGGTGGAGCGTGAGCCGGTGGTTCGAGTTCGACGTGTCGAACTCGTTGGCGCCGACCAGGTGCCCCTTCTTCTGCGAGCGGCCGACGGCGACGATGTCGTCAACGCTGAAGCCGTTCGTGCGGAGGAAGTTGTACATCACGTAGGCCGAGCGGTTCGCTTCGAGCGCCTCGACCTGCTTGCGGACGAAGCTCGTCGGCCCGCCGCCGTCGCCGACGAACGAAGACCACGAGATGGTCACGTTCTTCGACCCGCCCTTCACGTCCACCACGCCGTCGTAAGCCTTCGTGAAGGTGCAGTGGTCGATCCAGACGTTGTCGCTCGTCATGTCCACCGTGATGAAGTCCCAGTCCTGCTTGTCGTACTTGCCCTTCGACGACTCGTCCCACTCCCACAGCTCGTCGAACTTCAGGTTGCGGATAATCAGGTTGTTGGCGCGCTTCACGTTTAACTCGGCGTGGCGGATCGTCGCGCCGTTGGCCGAGAAGATGGTCAGCCCCGTCTTGTCCTGGATGTCGATGGTGCTGACGCCCGAGGCGATCAGGACGGGGTGGAGCAGCGGCGCGGCGGCCACGCGCAGCGCGCCCGTGCGCGCCGAGGCCGGCACCTCGTTGTAGCCGAGGTCGAGGTCGTTCATGATCTCGATGACCTTCGTCGTCCTGCTGCCGAGCGCGGCCACGAGGTCGTTCGCCGTGTAGACCTTCCGGTAGTTCGGGTCAGTCTCGGCCAACATGCCGCCGCCGGTCGCCGCCTGCGCGAAGCCCTGGAGGTTGTAAATCTGTCCGGGCAGTTGGTCGGTGACGCCGAGCGCGGCGGTGTTGCTGGTCGCCGTGCCCGCGGCGTTGCTGACGACGACGCCGTAGCCGCCCGCGTCCGCCGCCTGCACGTTCGAGAGGCTGAGCGAAGACGTGGTGGCCCCCGAGATGAGCGAGCCGTCCTTGTACCACTGGTAGCTCAAGGGCGCGGTGCCCGTCGCGATCACGCCGAAGAGGGCGCTGCCGCCCGTGACGACGGTCTGCGAGGCCGGCTGCGAAGTGATGGCGGGCGCCACCGGCCCGGTCTCGACGTTGAGGACGGCCGTCGTGCTCGTCGCCGAGCCGGCCGCGTTGCTCACCACGACGCGGTAGCTGCCCGCGTCCGCGCCCTGCACGTTGGTCAGGTTGAGCGTCGAGGCGTTAGCGCCGGAGATGGGCGAGCCGTTCTTCTGCCACTGGTACACGAGCGGGGCCGTGCCCTCGGCGGCGACGCCGAAGGAGACGTTAGCTCCCGCCGAGACGGTCTGCGAGACGGGCTGCGTCGTGATCGAAGGCGCGTCACCCGGGTCGTTGCTGCCGGCGAGCGAAACGTCCGCCGCCTTGATGACCAGGTTGTAGTTGGCGCTCGCGCTGGCCTTGCTCAGGTAGAACGCGGCCGTGTCGAACTGCGTGAACGAGCCGGCGGCCTGCACGGCGGAGTAGCTCATCACCACGGAACCCGTCGCGGCGTCCTTCAAAGTGTAGCCGACGCGGACGCCGCTGCCTGTGTTCTCCAGCGTGAGCGTGCCGCGGTAGTCTGTGTTGACGAGCATGGCCGAAGAGGGCGTGACCGTCCCGCCGGTGGTGAACTGCACGTAGGGGCTCGTGCTGTTCAGCAGCGAGGCGTTCGCGCCCGTGCGCGCGTAGAGCTTGACGGGCGTGGCCGCGCCGGACTGTCCGGCGTAGGTCATGGCCGCGTAGCCGCCGTAGTTTGTGAAGACGTTGCTCCCCGGGTTGTTGCTGCCGAAGTCGCCGCTCACGCGCGCGTTGGTGTTCGGCGAGCCGCTGGCGGTGAAGCCCGTCCCGCTCACGGCCGACGGGTTGGCGACCGAGCGCAGGAGGCCGACGGCGAAAGTATTCGAGCCGACCGACGCCCCGGTGTCGAAGCCGGAGAACTGGACGGTGAAGTCGAGCGTGAGCGTCTGGCCCGCGCCGACCGTGACCGGCGCGGCCGACGTGTTGGTGAAGTATGTGAGCAGCGTGCGGCTTGAGCTGACGAGCTGAGTGGCCTGCCCCGCCGTGGCGGTGAAGTTACTGCTGCCCGAAGAGGTGTACCAGTCCGCAGAGGCGGGGAGGTTCTGCGTCGCGCGCGTGCCGTCGGCGAACCGCTCGCGGAGGAAGACGGAGGGCGGCACGACGACCGTCAGCGCGGCCGGGTCGCTCGTGGCGACGCCGGCGTCGTTGCCGACGACGACGCTGTAGTCGCCCGCGTCCGCGAGCTGGACGTTCGAGAGCGTCAGGCTCGAAGCCGTGGCGCCGGGGATGTCGGCGCCGTTCTTCTGCCACTGGTAGTTGAAGGGCGCGGTGCCGCCCGCCACGACCGTGAAGACGACGCCTTCGCCGACGTTCGCGGTCTGCGAGGCGGGCTGCGTCGTGATGGCCGGCGGGACGACGTGGGTCACGACGAGGGCGGCGCCCTCGCTCG